>JAJYPP010000002.1 GCA_021795235.1 bacterium | reverse complement strand
CAGCCCTATGCGTCCAGCTCAACCAGACCGAGACCCGCTATCCCGGCACCGACCTGGTGCTCCGCTACTCCGTCAACCAGCGACCCGAGGTTGCATGAATTTCAGACCCTTGTCAGGAGTCCTGGTCCCTGCTGGTGGCCGCCCGTACCAGCAGGCCGGTGGGCGGGTGGTTTACGGTTGGCCTCGCCAACGGCTGGGCCTATGACGCCGGCATGAGCCGCACACCCATGTCCTTTGTTCCCTTCGTGGGCGGCATCATCGCGGTCCCCTGGGTGGGGACCGCGGCGGTTGGGGCGAGGGCGCGTAAGCCCGTCTGGATGACTGCGATAGCGGGCCTGCTCGGGCTGGGTCTCCACCTTGCCAACGGTGGCCCTGATGTTCAGCGTGACCGGGTCGCGGGCCGTCGCAGCCTGCCGGTATTGCTGGGAGACAGCCGGTCTCGCGACGGCGCCCACCTGGCGCTGACGGGTGCAACCGCCCTGGTGGTGGCCTCGGCGCCGGTGAGTGGGCGGCGGTCCTCCTGGCTGGGGGCGGCTGCCTGCCTGGGGTTGCTGGCCTGGGACCGCTGCCAGGCCAGCAACCTGCGTAACCCGGGGCACCATCCGTTCGTGCTGCCGGTGCTGGCGGCCGGGGCGCTGTCCGCCGGGTGGCTCTCGGGAGCGGCGGGCTCTGACAGGCACTGAGCTCCCCGCCCGGGGCCCGCCCCTTGACCCTCGATTGGGAATTGGGAATAGGATGGCGGGATGGTGGCGGGAACGGGCGCACGCGAAGGTGCGCCGGCGCTGCGGGACTACGGTGGTGGCGGTCCAGAGCTGCGCATCAGGCCGCCCGGGCGGGAGCGCGCTCGGGCAGCCGCCTTGGCAGCTCGAACTCTGGCTCTGCTCAGCCTGCCAGTGGGCTTGGTCCTCTCCTTTCTCACCGGCTCTTTCATGTGGGTGATCGTGGTGGAGGGCTGGGCGGTGCTGGCGGGGGTGATGTCCTACTTCGGCCAGGCCCACAACGCCGTGTTCGTGGGCGCGGCCGGGGTGCGCAGGATCTCCCGGGGTTGCACCGTCACCGCCCAGTGGTCGGACCTGAGGCGGATCGAGGTGTCCATTCCGGGCAATCGCATCGTGGTCTTTCGCCTGGACTCATCCAGCCTGGAGATCACGAAGTTGACCAGGGGCCGGTCGCGAGCCGCCAAGGCGATGACCAAGAACATGCCCGAGGGATTCGAGATGCGGCTGGATCGAGCCAGCGCGGACCTGCTGGTGGCGGAGATACGCCGGCGCCGGCCGGAGCTCGAGGGGCTGGAGAGCTGGGCGACCGCGAGCCGGCTTGCCCCCGATGGCGCCCACCCCCAGGGCGGTGGGGATCTGCCGACCGCCCCTTGACCTTGCGGGCCGGCGGGCGCGGACGGGACTCGCCAGCAGCCGGGACTCCATCAGGGATCGCTGGATTCACCACCGCCCCGCAGTCTGTCCCGAAGGCGGCGGCGCCGCTCCGCTCGCGCCTGCTCCAGCAGCTCGACCAGGCGCTCCACGGACTCCCGGGCGGCCTGTCCAGCCGGTGCGAATTCACCGTCATCTAGGTCGGCCAGCTTGGCCTCAAGCCGTTGGACCCTTCGCAGCACCGAACGAGCGTCGGAGGCGGCCCCATCCAGCCCCTGCAGGTTGGCGCCCAGGTCGTCGACCTCAAGTTCGGGCATGGCTGGCCCGCAGCGATCGGTAGCAGGGGATCAGCAGCAGCCCCGCCCCCAGATATGACCCCGCCATGATGGCGAAGCCGGCGGAGAAGCCCAGGTGTTGGATCGCTTGACCGAGACCGATGATCCATAGCGATCCGATCCCGTAGGAGACGGCGAAGTAGATCCCGAACAAACTCGCCTGGGCTCCGGCCGTGACGCTGTCGCTCAGCAGGGCTTGGAGCAACGGGTTCTCCGCGTAGGCCACCAGGCCCACCAGCAGCGCCAACACCATCAGCACCGCCGCGGGGAAGTGCCCGGCCAGCCCGAAGGCAACGACGGCCACGGCGGAGAGCGCGTAGGCACTCCACAGCACCGGGATCCGGCCCACCCGGTCCGAGACATGGCCGCCCAGCAAAGGACCCAGGACCGCTCCCAGCAGCACCAGGTTGAACACGACGCCGACCTCAATCTCGGGCAGACGAAGGCCATCGCGAAGGTACAGCGGGATGTAGGCGTTGAGGGTCCCCAGCCCCCGGCCGCCGGCCGCGACCGTGGCCGCAAGGATGGCGAAGACAGCCACCTTGCGATCTATGAACTGACTTCGGTGGAGCCTGGGTAGGCGCAGCCTTGGCCGCTCCAGGAAGTGCTGCCGCGGCCGGTCCTCTCCAGGGACCGAGGGAAAGCTGAGCAGCAGGATGAAGCCCATCAGGAACAGGGGGATGGACAGGATCAGGAGGGCGGGCCTCCAGCCCAGGTCGGCGATCATGAGGGCGCCGGGGATGGGTATGAGCAGCGACCCCACACTGCCCCCGATCGTGGTCAGGCTGAGGGCCGTGCCTCGGCGTTCGGGATAGACTCGGGCCGCCACCGCGCTCCCCACCGGGTGCTGCTGGCTGGTCCCGACCGCGGCGGCCCCCTGCCCGGTCGCGAACAGGGGGTAGGTCGGCGCCAGCGACCCGATGACGGCGCAGAGGCCGACCACCAGGTTCTGGGATCCCAGGATCCAACGGGCGGCGACCCTGCGACCGACATACCCGGCGGTGGCCTGGGTAAGTCCCCCAACCACCCCGATCATGCCCACGGCCAGGCCCAGGGTGGCGTAGTTGAGATGAAAGGCGAGCAGGATCGCTGGGTAGGTCAGGGGCAGGAGTCCGGAGTACATGTGTTGGGCGGCATGGGACGCGGCGACCAGCCCCAGCGCTCGCTTGCGTTGCAGAGGGCGTGCGCCCACGACCGAGTCGGAAGCCATGACCAAAGAGGATAGGGGGGCATCAGCCACCGGGCGACCCGGCCGGACCGTAGATGAAGCCGGCCAGGCGCTCGGAGGAGCTGCCGGTCTCCCCGGCGGCGACGCCACGCAGGTCCACGTACGGAAAGACAGGACCGTACAGGCTCCAGTTCGCCTCCGCCACGGTGTAGTCCCCTCTAGCGTCCACTCCCACCACGAACGCGACGTGGCCGTCTCCCCGGTCGGCGTAGACGGCGATGGCACCGACCGCCGGAGTGCCGCCGACGGCGAGGCCCGCTTGTGCCGCCAGGGCCAACCACTGGCCCGCGTTGCCTCCCAGCGCTCCACCTTGGGTGTGCCACGTGACCAGCCGGCGGGTGGCCACGTACCAGGTGCACTGGCCCGTCGAGAACCCCTGGTAGGAGTAGGGATAGGGCCACGGGTGACCGGTGCAGGTCGACGGATCCACCGCCAGCGCTCCGGGCTCCGGGCCGCATGGCAGCGCCCACGGTGGGAAGCCGTTGCCGCCGGCCAGGACCACGCGCCCGGCGGGCAGCATGAACCCGCCTGGACTCGGGAGCAACCCCGAAACCGCGGGCCAGCCCGCCGCGGCCGCCCCAGCCCCCAGGATCCCCAGCAGGGACACGGTCACCATCAGGGGTACGGCACACCCGCCCACGGCCACAGCGCCGAACCACCTGGCCGGGTTCAGGAGAGGACCTCCGGATTGGGTGGGAGGGCGTCCGTCCTCAGGGCGGGCAGCCACTCGGCTGGCGCTTCCCCTCTGAACGCGGCGTGCTCCCCCCCGACCAGGATCAGGCCGCAGCCAGGGTCGCTGGAGAGGAGCAGGTCGCACTCCACCCCCGACAGTCCGAAGGCCTCTCTCAGGGCCGGCATGGCCACCTCTTCCTGGCGCAGCAGCAGCTTGGTGTGGCAGTTGCGGATGATCACATTGCCCACCGGAGATGTGAGGAAGTCCTCCACCACCTGTGAGAGCACCACCAGCCCGGCGCCGAGCTTGCGGAGGCGGCGGGTGAGCCCCTCCAGCGCCCGGGCGGAACGCTCCGAGTCCAGCAGCACCTCC
This sequence comes from bacterium, assembly GCA_021795235.1. Classification (GTDB taxonomy): domain Bacteria; phylum Chloroflexota; class Dormibacteria; order Aeolococcales; family Bog-877; genus AG-12. The sequence goes on along the minus strand of JAJYPP010000002.1, from coordinate 123,061 downwards.
GCCTCGTCGACCAGCAGCAGATGGGGCCGCCCCGGCCTCTCATCCAGCTCCGCCTCCAGGTAGACCAGCACCAGAGTGACCAGGGCGGTCAAGAGGTGCTCGCGGTCGTGGCGCAGCTCCCGGAGCGAAACGGCGGCGAAGTCCGAGTCCGCGGCCCGGGGCGCTCCGTCGAAGAAGCCCTGCTCCAGGCCCACGGTGAAGCGGTGCAGCCGGGTGGCCATGGCCCTCGCCCCCGCGTCGTGGAGGGCGGCCACTAGATCCCTGAGGCACGCCCCCGCCGGATCCCGTCGCATCACCTCGAGAAGAGCCGCCTCCATCTGTTCCAAGTCGGCGTCGTCTAGGTGTGAGCCCGCGCTCCTGGGGCTGGCGAGCCGTTCGAGCACGGGCAGCGCCCGGGCGGCCCGTCGCTCGGCCCCAACGGGGTCAGCGTTCGTGGGCGCGGGTCCGAGCGGGTTGAGGCCGCTGCCCGAGGCGGAGCCCAGCTGCCACGAATCGCCGCCCAAGAGGGCAGCCAGCTGGTGGTACTCGCCCGCCGGGTCCACGCACCTGATCCGCACCCCTTGGAGCAGCAGGCGAGCCGCCAGCAGCTTGGCGGTGAACGACTTGCCGGCGCCCGAGGTGCCCAGGACCACCACGTTGAAATTGGGATTGCGGGCAGCGAAGGGATCCACGAACACGAGCTCCCTGGAGACCAGGCTGGGCCCCAGCAGCGCCCCCTCACTGCCGGACAGCCCGGCCCGCATGAAGGGGATCGCGGCTGCCAGGGCCCCCGCGGTCATGTCCCGCTTCCACTCCAGGGGATCTGCCCCCAAGGGGATGGTCGCGCGCCACCCGTCGACCTGGCGGTGGGTCACCGGGGTGACCGTGCAGCCGATCTCGGCCAGGGTCGACACGACCCAATGCCAGGATGAGTCCAGGTGCTCCCTGGAGTCGGCCTCGAGAGTCACGGTGATACCGAGCCCGAACAGGCGCTCCTCCTCCAGCAGGACCCGCTCTTCCAGGTTGAGGGCGTCTCCCAGAGCGTTCCGAGTGCCCTGATCTGGTCGGCGTCCCCGCAGATGGTCCACCTGGAGACTGGTCTCGAAGCTGCGGATCCGTCGGCGCAGATGGCTGAGCGTCGCCAGCTTGGGCATGGGATAGACGTGCTCTGCCAGTCGCAGCGAGCAAGGCGGGGTCAGCAGCAGCGGGGCCAGCCAGCCCAGGTGGAGCTGGCGGGGAAACCCGGAGACCTGCAGGCTGCGGCAGAACCTCCGGTCAACCACCAGCAGGTCGGGCTCGATCCGCACTTGCCCGGGGGCGAGCCAGCTCGCGAATTCGGCGGGGGGACGTCCGCTGCGTCCGCCGGTGCAGTTCTGGAGGAGGGCGAACCACGATCCCTCATCGAGGTGGCGGCCTCTGAGCCCCAGGCGGCCCATCCCCGCCAGGAGCGCTTGGGAGCGCTGTTCCAGCTCGTTGCTGGCGGCGCCCGGCCATTGGGTCTGGCGACGGAGCGCTCGCAGAGGATTGTGGGGTACCACCCCCACGTCACGGGCCCACACGACCGTGACGTGCCTCTGGTTCTGGATCCGGTGACCGGCCACCAGAGCGCGGGTGAACTCGCGGTCGCGTATCGCCGGATTCCCGGCTGCGGTCGCAGTCGGAGAAGGCGGTGACCATTCGTCGAGAGGCCGGGAAATCACGTACATGGACACCGGGCCGCCCAGGGAGGCGAGCAGCTGCCGGTACCGGCGCCACAGCAGGTCGCGGGCGGCGTCGTCGGCGAGGACAAAGTTCAGGGGCTCGACCTCCAGAGCCGCGCGCCTGCCTCCGGACGTGAGCGTGGCGGTCTGAGCCTCCACACAGGCGAGGTCGATCAGGGAGGTGCTCAGGCCGCGGGCAGGGCCGAACCAGGGAGTCACGGCGGGCTCCAGGGCAGCGCTCCTCGATCCAGGCGGTCGATGGGGGTGAACAGCGCCGGGCCGGGGCGCGATCCCGGGTGGGTCAGGGCCTTGGGCTGGAGCTGGAACAGGGCCCAGTCACCCGCGAAGGCGTCGAGGGCGCGGCCCCGACACCTGCCGAACGCCATCGCAGTGGCGGTGGCGAGCCAGGGCAGGCAGAGGGGCAGGGCCGCCTGCAGCGCCAGGTGGGCTCGCAGGAGCACGTAGAGAGGGAGCAGCGCTGCCGCCAACCAGGTCAGCTGGTGGCCCGTGAACATCCCCCAGCGAGTTGGCATCGTTGATATCGGGAGCGGTACCTCTGCGGGTGTCATGGCTACTGGGATTGGTCCGTCGGTGGGGCTCCCAGAGGCGCCAACCTCCCGCGCCGCAGCGAGTTGAGATAGGCAGCATCGAGGTCGTGGACCAGCACGCCGTGGGCGCTCACGTAGTCGGCCCCCAGCTGCCGCAGCCGCGTCTGGCCGCGGGGGGACCACTGGTCTCGGCCGATCTCCTCCAGATCTTGAGGCTCCATCTTGAGGACCCGGCTCAGCTCCTGCACCGCGGCCGGCCGACCGACCAACGACCGCCCGATGAACTGTTCCCGGGACTCGTGGCCCCGAACGGTTGGCCACTTGGGCTGACCGGCGAGCTCCGACCGCTCCAGCCTGGCTGCCAGCTCGTGATCGGCAGGGCTCGGCGTACCGGCCGGCCGCCTGACGGTCGTGGCTCGAACGGCCGCGTCTCTGACGGCCGGGCCCACGGTGGCACCGAATCGAGCGGCCCGTGGGCCGATCTCAGACCGTGCCATCAGCGCACCGCCGATCAAGACCCCGGATGAGGCTGAGGCCAGGCCGCGGAGGCTGTGGTAGGTAGACATCTCCCCCTGGCTGATGCGCTTGGGCACCTCGAGCATCAGCCAAACGGTGACGATCGCCAGCAAGCACTTCGCGAACTGGTCGCCGGGGTTGCCGCTTCCAACTTGGGCCAGCAGCCCATGGGTGCCGGCCGAGCAGTTGGCCCTGTTGGCGGCCGAGATGAGGGGGCAGGAGGCGGAGGGGCTGACCGGAGCCAGCCCTGAGACCGTGGAGATCACCGCCACGAAGGCGATGAAGATCAGGGTCTGGACGACCACCACCGTGGACAGCTCGGCTACGGTCCGCCAGTAGCGATTGAACAGCCCCCGCCCTCCCGGGAAGGCCAGGAGCAGGAATGCCAGGCTGGAGCAGCCGGCCAGCAGCGCCAGCACCAGATAGCGGGCCAGGTAGGTCATCGCCAGCCAGAGCCCAAGCAGGGTGAGAACGGTGAAGGCGAGCATGCCCTGGAGCCCGTCGGGGACGTCATAGCCGTTGCGGCCATGGGGCCCCACTCCGTTCCAGACATCGGTGAAGGTGGGCACCGTGCCCCAGTAGATGTCGGCATAGCGGCAATCCGCGGGGCTCTGGCCGTTGCCCGCGTGGGGCTCTCCGGGGAGCGGGAGAAGGTTCAGCTGTTGCGAGCTCATACCGGGGCTGCCGCTGCCCTCCAGACAGCTCTGGTTCTGGTTGTTGTTCACCTGGTTGTCGGTGTTGGTGCACAGCGGCTGCCCGGGGCTGGCGTCGCCTCGGTCGCAGTTGGCGTCGTGAAGCGGGGGGCCGAAGAAGTTCTCCGACCGGTTCAGAACCTCCTTGGTGAAATCTGGACTGTCGGTACCGATGCAGTGGGATTGGGTGAAGTGGGGGTCCATCCAGGGCTTGACCAGCACCGCCTGTGCCGGGGAGGTTCCCGGGGCGGAGATGTGGATTCCCGGGTGGCTGATCGGGCTGTCCTCCGGGCAGTAGGCGGTCATCGCCAGAACCGTCATCATGTCCAGGGGTTGGGCGGTGTGGGCTCCCAGGCCCTGGAAGGTCGCCTGCAGGAGTCCCTGGGACAGCCAGCTGCCGGCGTCGATGGTCCGACCGGCCAGGTGCAGTGGGAGCCCGGCCCCGATCACCGCCGCCGCCACCAGACAGGGGACGATCCCGGCGCGCATGTTCAGCTCCTGCCCGGCCATGAACAAGGAAACCTGGAGCACAAAGGCGATCACGATCAGTCCGAGCGCGATCGGGGTCAGGATCGAGTTCAACTTCTGGACCCAGGGGATGCATCCGCTGGATCCGCACTCGTGGGCCGGCTCGCCCAGGCTGCCGTCGTAGTTGTCGACCACGGGGTTGCTGCCCACCAAGGTCGTGATCAAGCTCCAGGGACCGGAGGTGACGCTGCCGTCGACGGGATTGATGTGGGCCGGGTCGGGGCTACCGTCGAGGCTGCCCATGATGGCGACTGGTCCAGAGACGAAGGCATCCATCACATAGCAGAAGGGGTCGGTGATGCCTCCACACTGCTGGCTGGTGCTGCCGGCCGCGGGCGCGCTGACCGGTGTGGACTGAGCAGTCGGCGTGGGCGAGGCCGGATCCGATGCGGAGGCCAGTCGTGCCGGCAGAGCGGCCGTGGGGCCAGCCGGCTGCACCAGGATTCCCGCGGAGAGCGCCGCCAACAGGACCGTCGCCGCCCCTAAGAGGAGCCCCCCCCGTGCTGTCAGGGGGTGGTGGCGGAACAGCTGCTGGTCGCACAGGCAGTGTTGCTGCCCGAGAGCCCTTCAACGAAGCTGAGGACCGCCCCCTCGTTGACCAACAGCAGGACCCCCAAGAGGACGGTCACCAATCCCTGGATGGCGGCGGCGCGGCGCTGAGAGTTGTCAAGGGAGGTCATGTAGCGGATGGCCGCGTAGCTCAGGCAGAGGACTGCCACCGCACCCAGCGCCAGGGTGGTGACGGTGTGGATGACATTGTCCAGGCCGGTGGTGAATGAAGCCAGGATCAGCAAGCGGGGGTCTCCAGATCAAGGTCGCAGGACTCGCTGCTGTTGTCCTCCCAGCGAAGCGTCGCGGGCCGTTCCTCGAGCCTGGCCAAGCGGGTGTCCCAGGTGGAGAGCGGTCGCCCCGGGGCCGGTCGTGGCACCAACTCCTGATCGAGAGGCAGGTGAACCAGCCGCCGCAGGTTCTGATCGCGGTACCAGCGGCGCTGGCGTATCACCGCGGGATGACTGCCCCCGCGGAGGATCAGCGCCTGGTCGTCTTTCAGGCGGCGAATCTCATCGGGGGCCAGCAGCGGATGTGAGCTCACCGGCTCGTCCGCGTGGCCCGGCTGGGGGCGGTGCAGAGTGGCCATGCCCGCCAGCCGGCTGACCCGGTCCAGCAGGTCCACCTCCGAGATGCCGGCCAGCAACAGCTTGGTGCGGCAGTTTGCCCAGAGCGCGGCCGCGGTATCGGCGCCATAGGTGCCGGTGATCGAGCCCAGGTCCTGGGCCATGAGCATCATGCGCACCCCCTGGGAGCGGCCCAGCTGGACCAGAGCTGGAAGTTCCGGCAGGAGCGTGAGCTGGGCGAACTCATCGAGCACAAAGAGCACGGGCAGCGCAGGAGGCGCGGCGTAGATGGCCCGCCAGCACGTGGCCAGCAGCGCGCTGACCAGGCCCCGCAGGAGCGGGGCGTCGTGGGGGGTGACCACGCAGTAGAGCGTCTTCAGCTCCCCGGTGGCGATGGCGCCCGCCTCGAACGAGCTCCGCGAGGTCGCCTCCGCCACCTGCTCGGTCGCGTAGGGAGCCAGTTTCGCCACCAAAGTTGCCACCACCCCCATGGCCGTGCGGTCGCCGCCACTGGTTGCCCCCTGAGCCAGACGGCGAGCCACGGGATGGCCCAGCTCTTCAGCCAGCTCTTCGGCCGGGACCGCCTGCAGCATGGCCATGAGGTCGCCCAGGTTCATCCCTGCGACGGCGGCCTCGACCAGCAGCCCTTGCAGCAGCTGCAGGGCCAGGTCGTGCCAGAACGGCTCCCTGTCCGGCGGCCTGCCCATGAGCAAGCCGGCTGTGCGGAGAGCATCTTCTGAGCTGCGAACCGAGCTCACGGGGTTCCACGAATCCGCGGGAGTCATCAGTGGCGAGAACACGACGGCTCGACCGCGCCGGCGCCGCGCCGACATCGTGGCCTGGACGAGCTCCCCCTTGGGATCGGTTACGACCACGGCTCCGTCCCACTCGAGGATGGCCGGGATGGCCAGCCCGCTGGACTTGCCGGATCCCGTGGGCCCCAACACCAGCAGGTGGTCCTCGTCGGGGAGGTGGATGGCCAAGAGTCGATGGGTTCCCAGCCGCACGGCTGGGCGGCCCCCGCGGCGGCCATGGCCCAGCCGGAACGCGCGCAGATCGCGCCACCCGGCTCGTCGCGCCAGGCCCAGGGCTCCTGGTCGCACGAGCCGGGCGCGTCGCACCTGGGTGAGCACTGCCAGCAGCCCGATCCCAGCCAGGACGGTGGCCCCCAGCTCGAGCCCCGCTATACCCCTGGTGCCCAGGAGAGTCGATCCGGTAGCAACAGCGGACTGGCCCGGATCGGCTCTTGGGAAGAACCTGAGCAGCAGGAGCAGGACGCCCAGGCCCAGCATCGCGGCTGGCCCTCCGATCGAATCTTCCCACCGCGGCGGCTTGGATTTCGCCATTCCATAGGGTGGGTCCGCTGACCATCGCGCGTTGGCTCGACGAGCCGCGCGACATGTCTGTTCAGGCTGGTAGCCCTAGTGTTACAGGCCATCGCCGGAACGGTGCAGGAACTTGCACCCAGGCCCTACCGGCCAAATCTAGACTGGCTTGGATGGCAGCTCAAGCTGGGTTCCAGCGCCCTCCGCGGCGGCCGATGGGGGAGCGCACCATCTTGGTGGCGGACCGGGACGAGCTGTCGAGGACCGCCACCACAGCGATCCTCAAGCGCCTGAACTTTGAGGTCGTCGAGGCGGACTGCTCCCGGTCTGTCCTCAACCACGCGCACGGTCCCTATTCCTGCGTGATCCTGGATTTCAATCTGATGGAGCCGGGATCCTTCGACCTCTGCCGCCGGCTGTTGGGCAAGGCCGGCTGGAACTGGACCCCGGTGATCTTCACCAGTTCGCGGCTACCCCAGGTGGATGTGCGGATGGAGATGCAGGCTGCGGGGTTCGACCATCTGGTCAAGCCCTTCCGTGCCGACCAGTTGCTGTCCAGCCTGGGCGATGCTCTGGCCATAGCGGGAGAGATGGAGCGCGCCCGTCCGGATCGAGAGTTCGCTCTCTGTCGAGCGGAGGCGGCCGCCGACCGCTGACGCTCAGCCCGAGGGTGGGGCTGTCAGTGCCGGTGCCTCCCTACGGCAGCACCGTGGGGGTGGGGGTCGCCGTCGGAGTCGCGGTGGGACTGACCTGTGGCGTGGGAGTGGTCTGGGGTGTTGGTGTTGGTGTTGGCGTTGGTGTTGGCGTTGGTGTTGGGGCGGGGGCTACCACTCCCCCTCCCAGGATCTGATTGGTGGGCCCGGTGCCCGGCAGGTAATAGTTGGTCTGGCCCTGGCTGTACTTGGCGGTCAGCCCGGCCGGGGCGCGGTACCAGCTGTTGGGAGTCTTGGCCAGGGCGTACTTCATGAATTGATTCCAGAGACTGGCTGCGCCGCTGATGCCGTTCAGGCCGCCGCCGTACATCGGCTGGTCATTGGCGTTACCGACCCAGTCCGCTCCCACCAGGGTGGGGGTCCAGCCCACCGCGAGGTTGTCCCGGTAGCTGTTGGAGGTGCCAGTCTTGATCGCCGCAGAGTGTCCCGGCAGCACCAGCGGGGTGTTGGGTCCGAAGGCCAAGAGGCGGTTGTTGTTGCGCGAGAGGATGGTGTTCATGATGAACGCGACCTGGGGCGAGAGGGCCTGCTGCGCCTTCGGTCTGGCGGTGTAGAGCACCTGGCCGCCCTGGTTCACCACCTTGAGGACGAAGTGGGCGGGGTGGAGCACTCCTTGGGCGGCCAGCACCGATCCGGCCTGGGCCGTCTCCCAAAGGGGGATGGGATATGCCCCCAGGGTCATGCTGGGGCCGTAGCGGGAAGACGGCCCCGAGAGGGTCGTTACGCCCATGGCCCGGGCCATGGCCAGCACCCTGGGGACTCCCACCGCAAGTTCAACCCGGACCGCCGGCACATTGAGGGAGTTGCCCAGGGCCACCTGGATCGGAACCACCCCAGCGTAGGTTCCCTCGTAGTCGTGGACCACGAAGGGACCGCCACCCGGCCCCCCGGTTGGCAAGGAGAAGGGGCTATCCCGCACCGGAGAGGTCATGGTGACCTTGTGGGCGGTCAGTGCCGCCGAGTAGGTGTAGATCTTGAACGTCGACCCCGGCTGGCGAGGGACCGCCGCCATGTCAATCTGGCCCCCCGGGACATTGGCCCCAGCCCCCCCAACCCAGACCTCGATCTGTCCGTTGGCCGGGTTCTCCGCAACCAGGGCACCGTCGGTCATGTGCATGGCCCGGTGGCGGGCAATGTCGGCGGTCACCATCTGCTGCGCCACCTGGGTCAGGTGCAGATTGAGGCTGGTATAGACACTCAGCCCCATCGTGGAGTACCCGGGCCCGTAGTGGGAGAGAAGCCAGGACTGGACCTGGTCCACGAAATAGGGCGCGTTGTTGACAGGGGCTTCGCTGCCGGAGGTCAGCGCTGGCGGCTTGGCCATGATCTGGCTGGCCGCGGCGGGGCTGAGCCCGCTGTACTTGACCATGGCGTCGACCACCACCTGCTGGCGGACTCGCGCGGCGGCGAGGTTGGAGATGGGGTCCAGGTAGGAAGGGGCGGGCAGCAGCCCGGCCAGGAGGGTGGCCTGCGCGGCGGTCAGTTGGCTGGCGTTCACCCCGAAGTAGGTCTCGGCCGCAGCCTGGATCCCGGTCGCCCCCTGGCCGAAGTAGACATCGTTGAGGTAGGCGTCCAGGATCTGCGGCTTGCTCAGCCTGGAGGTCAACTCGTTGCCGTACAGGATCTCCTTGATCTTGTACGGGATCGACTTGTTGTCATGGAGGTAGAGAATCTTGGCGACCTGCTCCGGGATGGTGCTGGCCCCCTGGGCCGCACTGTGGTGGATGATGTCGAAGATTCCGGCCTCGAAAATCCGGCCGATGTCAAAGCTGGGCGCGGTCCAGAAGCTGTGGTCCTCGATGGCCACGATCGCGGTCCGCATCACCGGCGCGATCTGGTCGAGCGGGACCGGAATGCGGCTAGTGCCGGGGGGGTGCAGGTCGGCGATGACCTGGTTGCCCTGGCCATAGATCACCGTGTCGGTGGGTAGCGCCACCCCCGTCGGGAGGGCGCTGTAGGCTCTCGCCAACGCCGTCAGCGGGATGGTCAGCACGACCAGGCCGGCCAACCCGGCCAGGGCCACGATTCCCAGCATCCGGCGCCAGTTGATCCCTGGGGATGCCTGGCCGCCGCGGCGGCGTCTCACATTGGGCTTGGTGGTGCCGGTCCTCAGATTTGTCTCTCGCATAATTGTCGATTGGGCACGGCGCGGGGCCAGCGGCCACCGGTTTCCCGGAGCCCGGCCAGGCGGGGGAGGCGCACTACTCGCGCCGTGCCCAACCCTAGCAACGCCGCAGAGGACCATTTGGTTTCGATCCTGGCCTTTGAGGCCGGTGTCCCCCGCACCTCGCCGTCGGCGACAATCAGGCCGCGACGCTGGTCGGAGTGGATGGCGGCCCGAGGTGGAGCAGCCCGGAGGCACCCGTGACCCAAGAACCGCGGACCGGTCCCGACGAGCCCGGAGTGCCGGTGCTCAGCCCCCCCAGACGCGGCGCCAATTGGCGGGTGACCGGGCTGGCCGCGGGAGTGTTGCTCGTGCTGGTGCTGCTGAAGGTGGCCACCAGCCATCCCCAGCCGGACGCCTCCCACTCCAGCCCCGCCGGGGCCGCGGTCGGCTACATCGAGGCCCTGCGGACCGCGAACCTCACCCAGCTGAAGGCGTATCTCTCCCCGGCCGAGCGCAGCCAGGCGGGAGCGGAGCTGCGCACCCTGCAGGCTGACCACGTGCTGCTGGTGTCCCCGGTGGTGGATGGCGCTCTCGGGCAGGGGCGGTCCAGGACCGTGGCGGTGACGATTGAGATCTGCTATCGCAGCCGCACCGATCGCCCCTACAGCTGTGGGCTCCTGCAGCATCAGCCTCTGGGCCTGCCTCCAAATCTCCAAAGCGTCGAGGTGGGAGGACGCTGGTTCATCAGCACCCTGCTGGAGCCACAGCCACTGGGCTGACCGAGGTGATCAGCCCGGCTGGCTGGGCCCGGTCAGGGTGGGTTCGACCTGGCGCTCGGGATCCAGCAGGTGGTCGATCTCCTCCGCGGTCAGCCCGGACCGCTCCAACGCCACCTCCCGCACCGTGCGGTTCGACTCAAAGGCGGTGTGGGCGATCGCGGCCGCGGCGTCGTAGCCAATCGCCGGCACCAGCCCGGTGCAGATGGCCAGCCCCTGCTCGAGCAGGGCGGGGCCTCGATCGGTGGCGGTCAGCCCCTCAACCGCGTTGGCCGCGAAGTTGGCGCTCGCCCGGGCCAGCAGCTCGATCGCCTCCAGGAGGTTGTGAGCCGCCACCGGCAGCATCACGTTCAGCTCCAGCAGGGAGCCGGTGGCGCCCGCGAAAGCCACGGTGGCGTCGCAGCCGATGACCTGGGCCACCACCATCAGCACCGACTCGCAGATGACCGGGTTGACCTTGCCCGGCATTATCGACGACCCCGGCTGCACCGCCGGCAGGCTGAGCTCCGAGATGCCCGCTCGCGGGCCGCAACTGAGCAGGCGGATGTCATTGGCGATCTTGTGGATGGAGATGGCGGCTGCCCGCACCACCCCGGAGGTGAACACAACTGCGTCCAGGTTCGACTGCGCCTGGAAGTGGTTGTCCGACTCCCGGAGATTGGGGTCGTAGATCGCGCTCAGGCGCTCGAGCACCCGCCCGGCGAACTCCTGGTGCGACCCGATTCCCGTGCCCACCGCGGTGCCTCCCAGCGCCACTTCGAGCAGCTGGGCGCGGGCGGCCCCCAGCCGCTGCCGGGTCCTCTCCACCTGGCCCCGGTAGCCGAGGAACTCCTGGCCGAGCCGGATCGGAGTCGCGTCCTGCAGGTGGGTGCGCCCGGTCTTGATCACCCCCCACAGCTGTTCCCGCTGCCGCTCCAGCGCCGCCTGCAACTGCGCCAGGGCTGGGTCCAAGTCCTCGGCCAGGGCTGCCAGCGCCGCCAGGTGGATGGCGGTCGGGAACACGTCGTTACTGGACTGTCCCAGATTCACGTGATCGTTGGGATGGATGGTGGAGCGGTCGCCGCGGTTGGCACCCAGCAACTCCAGCGCTCGGTTGGCGATCACCTCGTTGGCATTCATGTTGGAGGAGGTGCCGCTGCCGGTCTGGAAGACGTCGACCACGAACTCCTGGTCGAACAGGCCGCGGGCTACCTCGTCAGCCGCCGAGGCGATTGCCTCGGCTCGCGCCTGGTCGAGCAGACCCAGCTCGAGGTTGACCCGGGCCGCCTCCCGCTTGATCGCGCCCAGGGCGCCGATCATCCGGCGCGGGAGCCGCAGCCCCGATACCGGGAAGTTGACGACAGCCCGCTGGGTCGAGGCTCCGTAGTACGCGCGGGCCGGAACCGCCAGCTCTCCCATGGAGTCCCGCTCCAACCGAACCGCCTCTTCGCTCACGCCTGCGAGTTTACTGGTGAATCCGGGTCGGTGGCCCCGGGCCCGGGGCGCCAATCGTCGATGAGCCGGCGCGTGAAGCTGTCCCCAGGCACCGTCCCGCCGCGGTGCCACAGGTCGTAGCCCTCGAACCGCCGCAGCAAGAGACAGATCAACACCCCGATACCGGTGACGGCAAAGGCGGTCGGAGCCCCGCTCCACCACAGGACCAGTGGCAGGCCGAGATAGGCGAGCAGCACGCCCAGCCCGCTGCGCCGGGCGAGACCGCTCACCGCCAGCAGCAGCAAGACGAAGGCCAGCCCGGTCATGGACCACAGGGCCACGGCCCCGGTCGCGGTCGCCACCCCGCGGCCGCCGTTGTAGCGGAAGTAGAACGGCCAGCCGTTCCCTATCACAGCCGTCAGGCCGGCTCCGGCAATGACCCATGGGGCCGCGTGCAGGAGCTCGCCAGCCACAACCGGGAGCAAACCCTGACCGAACTGCAAGGGACCGACCAGGGCCGCGGGGAGCAGGCCGACCGTGTGAAAGAGATTGCTGGTCCCGATCTTCCCCGTCCCCACGCGGCGCAGATCCACTCCAGCGGCCCGTCCCACCAGCCAGCCGACCGGTATCCCCCCCAGCAAGTAGGCGCCGGCCCAGAGCGCCACGATCGCCACCGGGGACCGGAAGGGCCCCGCCGACACCATCAGGATGGCAGTGGCCGATCAACCACCGCGGCCGCGCCCACCAGGCCGGGGCCCGTGTGTAGCGCGATCACCGGGGTCAGGCTCAACCGCTCCACGGTCTGATCCCCGAAGAGCTCGCGGAGATCCTGCTCCAGCAGGGGCACGGACGCTGGGTCGGCCCCGCAGAAGATCGCCAGGCGCACGCTGACATCGGCGGGGATCCGGTCGCGCAGCTGTTGGGCGACCACCCGCATCGCCTTCTTGGTGCCGCGCACCAGGGCCAGGCGGTGCACGTCGCCGCCCGAGAACGCGAAGACCGGCCGCACGTGGAGGAGATCGCTGCTGCGGCCGGCGAGGGCGGGGATCCTCCCGCTGCGCACCAGGAATCGCATGGTGTCCAGGGTGGCGATCACACGGGCGGTGCTGGCCACCGCGCGCGTGTGCTCCTTGACCTCGTCCAGTCCCAGTCCCCGCGCGCAGGCCTGGGCGGCGGCCTCAGCCACCAGGGTGAACCCCCCGGCGGCGGTGCCCGTGTCGATCACCTCGACCCTGCGGTTGGGCTGCTGCTCCCGCAGCAGCTCAGCCGCCAGCCGTGCGGACTTGCCCATCATCGAGAACCGCGCGGGGATGGTGAGGCAGACGATGGCGGGGGCGTCACAGCTGCGGAATGCCTCCAGGTAATCGCCTGGAGAGGGGGAGCTGCTGGTGGGCAGGGGCCCTGGCTGGGCCAGGCGGGAGTAGAACTCGTCGCTGGTGATGTCGAGCCCGTCGCGGAGGACCCTGCCGTCCATCTCGATGGACATGGGCACGATCTGCACCCAGGGCGCCTCCCCCAGGGCGGGCGCCAGGCATGCGCCACTGTCGACCACCAAGGCGGTCCGCGGCCTGTGGGTCAAGTTGCCTTCCTTCCTTCGTGCTCCGGGGCCACTGCTCCCAGTTCCGAGTAGATGTCCAGCAGACGGCCCACCATGGTCTCAATGCCATGATGACGCACGGCCTCGGCGCGGGCGAGCGCTCCCTTCTCCCGGACCAGCTCCGGGTGCTGAGCCGCCTCGCTGAGGCGGGCGGCCACCGAGTCCGCCAGCCGGCGGGGGTCGAGCTCCAGCCCCCCCGGGCCCGCCGCCTCGAGTCCGCCTGCGGCGGTGACCGCCACGGCCCGACCTGTCGCCATCGCCTCCAGCAGGGACAGCGATAGGCCCTCGGCGCTGGAGGGGAGGCAGAACAGGTCGATCGAGCGCCAGAAGTCCACTCGGGCGCGAATCCCCTGGAGGCGTCCCAGGTGCAGGACTCGCGGATCTCCGGCGGCCGCTCTTTGAACCATCGGTCGCAGCACCCCGTCTCCGGCGACCAGCAGCCGAGCGTCTGGCCCCAGCTCCGCTCGCCGGAAGCCGACCAGCAGCTGGCGGATCCCCTTCTCCGGGTCCAGGCGGCCCAGGTACCCGACCACCAGTCCGGCCTCAGGCAGGCGGGATCGGCGGAGGGTGCCGATCCCCGGTGAGAACAGATCCAGGTCCACGGCGTTGGGCACGACCCGCAGTCGCTCGCGGGTGAAGCCGACGCGCGTCAGCCGCTCCAGGTGGTCCTGGCTGAACACGATCACCCGCTGGTAGCTCCCCAGCCGGCGGGCCCAGAAGCGGTGCAGCTCCTGCATCACCGCCGCCCTGGAGCTCCCGACCAGCCCGAAGGGGAGGTGAAACGTGACCACCGTGGCGCTCCCCGCCCGGAGCGCCTGCTCCGCCACCCAGCCGTCCGCCAGGGTCATGCTCAACGAGCAGTGCGTCACCGCGGGGCGGCGCGAGTTCAGCCAGGCCGCCATCTGGGGCTTGAACCCCGGCTGGGGCACGGTGACCGTCTTGACTTTGATGGAGGGCCACGAGACGACCTCCAGGGGCCGGCCGGGCACCACCCCGCCATCTCCGGCGGCGTGGTGAAACCGGACCTCCGCTCCCCGTTCCAGAAGTCCTTGGACCACCTGCTCCGAATAGGTGCTCAGGCCGTCGGCACGGCGGCCGGAGGCATGGCCCAGCCAGGCCAGCCGCAAGCCCTTGACACTTTGCAAGTCAGTCCTGCCGGCACGCCTGCAGCCGGTCCTGGTCGAACGGGAACCATTGCTCTGGCCAGCGCCGAACCGCGGCCTCGAAGATGTCCAGGATCGGTCGCAGCGCCACCTCTGGGTCGGAGTCGCGCTCCACCGTCACACCAGGGTGAACCTCCACCAGGTAGCCCCCCGCCGGAGAGCGCACCGAGACCACCGCGAACATGGGGCAGCCGGCCCTGGAGGCGAGCAGGGCGGGGGCGATCGAGAAGCGCGTCCTGCAGCCCAGGAAGTCGACCTCGACCGAAGGCGTGTCCCCGGGAATGTCGGCCAGCAACGCCACCCAGCCCCCGGTGCGCAGGGTCCGCAACAGCGTCCGGGCCGATGCCGAGGCCAGCACTGCGCGCAGCCCGATCCGGGCTCGCGCCCAGACGATGAGATTCTGCAAGGCGCGGCTGCCAGCTTCGTCCATCACGGTGGTCAAGGGCAGCCCCCGAGCCAGCGCGTAGGCCCCTCCCGCGTCCCAGGCGCCGAGGTGCATCAGCACTAGCACTCCGCCTGTGCCCTCGGCCCTCATCTGCAGCACACGCTCCGCTCCGAAGCCGCGAAACGAGCGCATTAACTCGGGCCGAGACAACCGGTGCACCCAGAGAAAGTCGACACTGGTCCTGCCGTACTCGCAAAAGCTGCGCCGCGCCAGCCGGCGCAGCTCGCGGCGGCCCATCTGGGGGAAGGCCATCCCGAAATTGGCGATGGTTGTGCGGCGGCGGCGAGGCAGCACCGCGAAGGCGGCCCGGCCAACAGCGTCGGCGATCAGATATCGGCTGGGACCCAGGAGGTGCAGGACCACGGCGGTGCCGTCGAGCCCGAGCCGGAGTAGGGGGAGCGGCTCAGGAATCTCGGGATCAGCCATCTGGCGATTGTCTCAGCCACGTCTCCAGCCGGCCCTGCGCGCGCTCACTTAAGGTGGTTGGGTGAATCGCCTGGGACAGGAGACCAGCTTGTACCTGCGGCAGCACCAGTCCAATCCGGTCGATTGGTATCCGTGGGGCCAAGAGGCGTTTGCGCGCGCCCGGGAGGAGGACCGGCCCGTCCTCCTCAGCGTGGGCTACTCCTCCTGTCACTGGTGCCACGTGATGGCCCATGACTGCTTTGAGGATGAGCGCTTGGCCGCTCTGCAGAATCGGCTGTTCATCTCCATCAAGGTGGATCGAGAGGAGCGGCCGGACGTCGACCGGGTGTACATGGCGGCGCTGCAGGCGCTCACCGGGTCAGGG
The DNA here is from genome assembly GCA_021795235.1 of bacterium. GTDB lineage: Bacteria > Chloroflexota > Dormibacteria > Aeolococcales > Bog-877 > AG-12. The sequence goes on along the minus strand of JAJYPP010000002.1, from coordinate 107,654 downwards.
GGATGGCCGATGACGATGTTCCTGCTGCCGGATGGACGGCCCTTCTATGGAGGGACCTACTTTCCGCGCCATGACCGTCACGGACTACCGGGCTTCGGCCGGGTTCTGGATTCGGTCGCCGACGCCTACCGCACCCGACACCAGGAGGCGGTTCGGGTGGCGCAGGATCTGACCAGGGAGCTGGCGGCAGCCCCGGAGGCACGGGAGTCCCCGGAGCTCCTGCCGCTTGCGGAGCCGGGTCTGCGTACCTGCTCCAACACCCTGGCGGCCCGGGCTGATCCGGTCCACGGGGGATTCGGAGGGGCTCCCAAGTTCCCCCAGGCCCCGTTGCTGGAGTTCCTGCTCACTCGGGCCGCCCTAACCGGCGACGAGCGCGCTCTGGCCGTCGCCCGCAAGACCCTTGAGGGCATGGCCAAGGGGGGGATCCAAGACCAGCTTGGGGGCGGTTTCCACCGCTATTCGGTCGATGATCAGTGGGCGGTGCCGCACTTCGAGAAGATGCTCTACGACCAGGCCCAGCTCATAGCCTGCTACCTGCACCTCTTCCTCGTGGCGAGGGAGCCTGGGGCCCTCCACACCGCCCGTCGCACGGCCGATTTCGCCCTGGCGGAGCTGCGCCTCGCCGATGGTGGCTTCGCCGCCAGCCTGGATGCCGACACGCCGGCCGGCGAAGGGGCGACCTACCTGTGGAGCCGGAGCGAACTGGAAGCCCTGGCCGCGGATGACCAGGCGGGGCTGGAGCAGCTGTTCCGTCTTGATCCGAAGGCCATGGTCGACCAACGGCTGGTGCTGCAGGCGGCCCGGGGCTGGGAGGCCAGCGCCGGCGACCTCCCCGGCGATCCCATGGGCGGCCCGCTGAGACAGCGACTGCTCGAGGTGCGGCGGAGACGCCCTCAACCGAGCCGAGATGAGAAGGTGGTGTCGGCCTGGAACGCCGCCATGGTTTCCGCCCTCAGTGAGCTCGGAGTGGTCACCGGGGAGAGCCGCTACCAAGTGGCGGCCGAGACCACGGGCAGCCTGCTGCTGGGGGCCGCTGGTGGCGTGGAGGGGCGTTTGCCACATCTGGTGGAGGGGTCGGTCGGCAGGCTGCCCGCCCAACTTGAGGACCTGGCCCAGACGGGGCTGGCGGCCCTGCAGCTGCACGAGGCGACCGGCCGGACGATCTGGTTCGACTGGGCGCTGGCGCTCGCCACTCAGGCGGATCGGGAGATGCGAGACCCCGGCACCGGCTTGTGGTTCGACATCGCGGATGGTCAGGACCCGCTGTTGCTGGTGCGGCCGATGGGCCTCGACGACGGCGCGGTTCGGTCTGGCAACTCCCTCATGGTCGAGCTCTGCCTGCGACTCGGTGCCCTGACTGGGGACCGTGCCTGGTCGGAACGGGCAGAGGCGGCGCTGGGCATCCTGGGACCCGCGGCCGCGGGCATGCCGGCGGGCATGGGCGGCCTGCTGCATTGCGCTCAGCTGCACAGTTCGGGGATGTTGGAACTGGCCATCGTCACCGAGGACGCGGCCGTCGATCATCTCGCCCTGGTCCGGGCGGCCAGGCTCAGGCACCTGCCCAACCTGGCCGTCGCAGTCGGCCGACGGACGGGTGGGGATGGCGGTGGCCGATGTGGTCCGCCGCTGGCGAAGGACCGCGACCCGCTCCCGCAGGGCGCCACCGCCTTTGTATGCCACCACTTCGCCTGCTTGCTGCCGACCTGCGACCCCGCGGTCATGACCGGGCAGCTGGAGTCGGCCATCCCCGCCCAGGGTGGGGCCGCGACGGGACGGAGCCGACCGTAGCAGCTGACCCTGGCACCGGCAAGGCGACCGGGGCAGGGGGCGGGGTGCGACGATTGGGATATGGGAAGCCAGAGTCGGCCGATGGCGGTGGTGACCGGCGCCTCCTCCGGAATCGGCGCGGCGGTGGCGCGCCGGCTGGCCGCCGAGGGCTATCGCGTCCGGGTCGGGGCCCGGCGCGCAGACCTCCTGGAGCGGTTGGCTGGAGAGATCGATGGAGAGGCCCGGGTGCTCGATGTCACAGATCCCCAGAGCGTGGTCAGCTTCTGCGCGGACCTGGCCGAGCTGGAGGTGCTGGTCAACAACGCCGGCGGGGCTCGGGGCCTGGAGGAGGTCGCGGTCGCCGACCCCACCCGGTGGCGTTGGATGTGGGAGGTCAATGTGCTGGGCCTGGTCGCCATGACCAAGGAGTTGCTCCCCGCCCTGGAGCGGTCCGGCAGGGGTCACGTGGTCAACCTCTCCTCGACCGCCGCCCTCGAGGTTTACGAGGGCGGCGCTGGGTACACCTCGGCGAAGCACGCGGTGCATGCGGTCACCCAAACCCTCCGCTTGGAGCTGGCGGGTAGGCCCGTCAGGGTCACCGAGGTCTGCCCGGGGATGGTGGAGACCGACTTTTCCGTCAACCGCTTCGAGGGGGACCAAGCCCGGGCTCAGGCGGTGTACCGGGGCCTTGAGCCGCTCCAGCCCGAGGATGTCGCCGACGTGGTCGCCTTCGCGGTCACTCGGCCCTTCCACGTCAACCTGGATCGGATCGTGATGCGCCCCCTGATGCAGGCCAGCAGCACCAAGGTGGTGCGGCGCGGCTGATCGGGACAGGACGGCGGTCAGGGTCCGATCTCGACCGGTCTGGTCTCGTCGGCCGCCCATTCGCTCCAGCTGCCTGGATACAGGTGCAGGTCCTGCACGCCCGCTGCGTCGAGGGCCAGCAGCAGCGCGCAGGCGGTGACGCCGGAGCCGCAGTAGGCGATGATCGGCTGGCCCAGGTGGGCCGCCTCCTGGAGCCGCCGGCCGGCCTCATCCGGACTGGCCTGCCGCCCGGCCTGGTACAGATCGGTCCAGGGCAGGCTGGTGGCCTTGGGAATGTGCCCAGGCCTGGGATCCAAGGGATTGGGGGAGCCCGAGTAGCGGTCGTGAGCCCGCGCGTCGAGGACCAGGTACCCCCTCTGTTGGAGCTCCGGGATCAGATCGGCCGGCACCGTGCCCTCGAATCCGGTGGCGCGGAAGTTGCCACGAGCCGGCCGCGGGCGCGTCAGACTCAAAACGCCCCCCGCCTCCAGGTACCCGCGCAGACCGCCATCCAGGACTCCCACCCTGGGGTGTCCCGCAGCCTGCAGCAGCCACCACGCCCTGGCGGCGGCGCCGGTCACCTCGTCATAGGCCACAACTGAGGATCGAGAGCTGACTCCTGCCCGCCTCATGGACTCGCTGAATTGGGCAGGGTCCGGCAAGGGGTGACGGCCGCTCGGTCCGGGGCGGCCCGCCAGGTCTCGGTCCAAGTCCAAGAAGACCGCCCCCGGAATGTGTCCGGCCCGGTAGGCGGCCGTCTCCGCCCCGGACGCCAGCGACCAGCGAACGTCCAGGATGCACAGTTCGGGATCGTGCTGATGCTGGAGCAGCCATTGAGCAGGTACCGTGGGACTGGGCATGACAGCCATCGCCACATGATGCCCGACGGCGCTGGCGGGCCGCCAGCCGCTCTCACTGGCCAAGGGAGGACTTCTCACTGTGGTGCGACAGGTGGAAGCGCAGCGGCCGCGGCCAGGTCGCGAGCAGCCGCTCCCTCGACCAGTTGGGGCCCCCGGATGAGCGAGAGGACACCAACTGGCAGGACCAGGTGTCTGATCGTGGGTCAGCTGCCGGAGCCGGACCTGGAAGCGGTTGCCCGTCAGGCGGGCCGTGATCGGGTCGACCTGGTGGTGGCATCGCCCGGCCAGGAGGCTCTGGACCGGGGTCCCTTCGACTGCATCTGGCGGTTGTTCGAGGGGGGGCTGACCGGCTCCTCCGGAGACCCTCTTGGAGCAGCGCTCTCCGCCCACCGGGAGGTGCGCTGGGTGCACACGGTCTCAGCCGGAATCGATCGGCTCGGCGAGACCATGGCCCGGTTTCCCGACATCCTTCTGACCAACTCGGCGGGAGTGGTCGCGATCCCCATCGCCGAGTTTGTGGTGGGCTGCCTGCTGCAGCACTGCAAACGGTTCCCCGAGATCTGGGCCCTCCAACGCGAGGGCCGCTGGGAGGCCTTGGCCCTGCGGGAGTTGGGTGACCTCAAGGTGGTGATGCTGGGCCTCGGGGCCATCGGATCGGAGGTCGCCCGCAGACTGGCGCCGTTCGGTTGCCACGTCACCGCCGTCCGTCGCCGTCCCGAGGCCGGCGGCGGGGGCCTGGTGGCCGACCTGGTGGCCTCCGACAGTTTGGTGGAGGCCTGCGACGGCGCGGACGCCCTGATCCTGGCCGCGCCGCTCACCGAGCAGACCCGGGGGCTGGTCTCTGGGGACGTGCTTGGGGCCCTGAACCAGGGGGCCTGCCTGGTCAACATCGCCAGGGGCGGTCTCATCGATCAGAACGCGCTGCTGGAAGCGCTTCGGAGCGGGCCTCTGAGCGCCGCCTACCTCGATGCCTTCGAGGAGGAGCCCCTGCCGGCTGCCTCGCCCCTGTGGGCGGCCCCAGGGGTGTTCCTGTCACCGCACATCAGCTGGAGTTCGCCGAACTTCGCGCGCCGCGCCGGGGAGCTCTTCGCCGACCAGCTTCGCCGCTTCGCTGCCGGCCAGCCCCTGCGCAATCGGGTGGACCTCAGCGCCGGCTACTGAGTCCTACCGTCCGCTGCCGGCTCACTCCGGGATGTAGTCCTGGCGCAGCCCGAGGAGCTCGGGAGCATGCAGCTGGACCATCTTGGCGGCGACTCCCGGAGGCGGTCCGGGTCGCAGCAGTGAGATCCCGACCATCGCCAGGAAGGCCAGCGGCACGGTGACGATCGCAGGCTGCTCCAACACCACCGCCAAGCCCGACTGCCTGATCAGGAAGAGCTCGAGCGGGGGCGCCACCGTCGCCACCATGGTGGTGGCTATGGCCAGGGTTGAGAGCAGCCCACCCGCCGCGACACCCGCGGCGGCTCCGGCGGTGGTCAGTTTCGGCCACCAGATCCCCAGCACCAGGAGGGGGAAGAACGAACTCGCTGCGATCGCGAACGCCCACCCCACCAGCACGCTGATGTTGAACTGCCCGACCATGAGTCCGAGCCCTCCGGCCACCGCTCCCGCTCCGACCGCCGAGATCTGGAAGGCGCGGCGGCGAGCGACCGCCGAGGCAGCCGGTCGCCACCACCGTCCGTAGACATCGTGGCCCAACGCCCCCGCCAGCGACACCAGCAAGCCGCTGAGCGTCGAGGTGAAGGCGGCGAAGGCCCCGGCTGACACCACTGCCAGCAGGATCTGTCCCAGCCAGCCACCCAGGAGGCTGGGCAGCACCAGCACCACCGAGTCGGTGAGGTTGCTGCCGTAGAGCGAGGGATCGAGCGCGCGCCCCAGGGCCCCATAGACGGGAGGCCAGATGTAGAAGGCCCCCAGCAGCACCAGCACCAGCAGGGCGGTGCGACGCGAGGCGCGGGCGTCCGGGTTGGTGTAGAAGCGCACCAGGATGTGGGGCAGCCCGATCGTTCCCAGCAAGATTGCCATGATCAGGGAATAGGTGAAGAGCAGGCCGTGGCCGCTGCCCCCGGCCAGGGGTCCGAAGGGGTTGGCCCAGCTGCTGTCGGTGCTGGCCGGGGTGGCCCCGCCGTAGGGGGCTACCTGACCGGCCGCCAGGGTGGCCTTGGCGGGGCCCCGCCAGGCCAGCACGCCGGCGGGCACCAGCTCCTCCCCTCGAAGCAGCAGCAGGTGGCTGGGGGCGCCGGCTTGGGGCGTGCCAGAACCCTGGCCGCGAGCGACCTCGGCAGTCACCGCCCCCGGCGCTCGCACCAGGGTCCCCGGGCTCCACTCAGCCCGGGTCGGCCGGTCGACGGCTATCTCGACTGCCGTCGGCAGTTGCCACAGCTCCCCTTTGGTCACCCGATAGCTGGTGGTCCGAGGGAGCCTTGGGAAGGCCCCGTGGCCGGGGGCGAAGGGCGCCGCCGGGCCGCCGAAGTGGAGGAGCAGGAGGAAGGCCGGCAGGGAGATCGCGAAGATCTTGACCGCGAACTGCAGGCTCTGGACCAGGGTGATGCCCCGCATTCCCCCGCCTGTCACGGCCGCCACCACCACTACTGAGACCACGACCACGCCCACCCAGTAGGGGAGCCCGGAGGCGGTTTGCACCGTGATCCCGGCCGCCTCAACCTGGGGCAGCGCATAGAAGAACCCGATCACCAGGACCAGCCCGACCGCGAGGTGGCGGAAGCGGGGGCTGTCGAACCGGCCCTCCGCGAAGTCAGGAATGGTGTAGGCGCCGAAGCGCCGCAGCGGCCCGGCGATGAACAGGAGCAGGAGCAGGTAGCCGGCGGCGTACCCGACCGGGTACCAGAGCACGTCGTAGCCGTACTGCATCACCAGCCCGGCTATGCCCAGGAAGGAGGCGGCGCTCAGGTACTCACCGCTGATCGCGGCGGCGTTGATGCGGGGCGGCACCGCCCGCGCCGCCACCATGAAGTCGGAGGTGGTCCGGGCGAAACGTCGCGCGAACATGCCCGCCCCCAGGCTGGCCGCGGCCATCGCCAGTAGTCCCAGGACGGCCGCCCCCGAGGGGCTCACGCCCGCGCCTCAGCTGAGCAGGTCCGTGAACTCATCATCCACCTCCTCGGCCCGGCGGACGTAGAGCGATCCCAACCAGACCAGCAGCGGATAGGAACCGATCCCCAGCACCAGCCACGGCAAGGGGACGCCACCGAGCCGGATCCCCGCCCACTGAGGGAAGAAGGTGGAGAGAAGCGGCTGGGCGCAGAGGAATGCGACGAACACGAGGGCGACCGTCAGGCTCAGGCGCAGCTGCCGGCGCATCAGCGCCTGGAGGTAGACGCTGCCCACCGCGGTCTGCTCCTCGAACTCCAACAGTCGCGTGGGCTGGGGGTCTGGCAGGCCCTGAGCAGGGACTGCGGGCTCAGGCTTCTCGGCGGCCACCTTAGAGCCCGAGGGCCTGGCGCAGCTGCTGGCCATGGCGCCGGGAGACCGGCACCGCGAGATCGCTGACGCTGTCCATGCGGAGCAGGTAGGTGCTGTTGAAGAAGCTCTCCACCGCCACCACGTGGCGCAGGTTGACCAGGTAGTGGCGGTGGACCCGCATGAACCCCTGCCGGGCGAGCCGTTCCTCGAGCTCCTGCAGGCGCAGCCGGGCCAGGAACCTTCCCTCCGCGGTGATGAGCGCGACCTTGTCCCCCGAGACCTCCGCAGCCCGGATGTCTGAGACCGCCAGCAGCAGGATCCGGCCCCGGTGGGTCACCGCCACCCGGTTCTCCACCGTCTGGCCCTCATGGGGGGCTGCCTCGCCCACCCTGTGAACCGTCCTGTGCGCCAGCAGGGCGAGTCGTTCCAGGGTGAGGTTCAGCCGGTCCTGGCGAACGGGCTTGAGCAGGTAGTCGAAGGCGGCCAGATGGAACGCGTCCACCGCGTGCTGCTGGAAGGCGGTGACGAAGACCACCGGGGGCGGATTCTCCAGGCCGCCCAGGAGCCGGGCCAGCTGCAGCCCATCCAGCCCCGGCATCTGGATGTCCAGAAAGACCACATCAGCGCGGGATCCAACCAGGAGGTCCATGGCCCCGCTGGCGTCCTCGGCCTCCAGAACCTCGCTGACCCGGGACGCTTGGCGCAGGAGGTAGCAGAGCTCGTCTCTCGCCGGGGCCTCGTCATCGACGACCAGCACACGAAAGGGAGGGTCGATCACCTATGAGGCCTTCACGCCGGGTCGGTACTTGGGAATGCGAACCCTGACCACGGTCCCGGCGCCAGCCGCGGACTCGATCTCCAGACCGTGGGCGGGGCCGAAGATGTGGTTCAGGCGCCGGTTGATGTTGCCCAGGGCGCCCGGGTGCTCCCCCAGGTCCAGGGGGGCACTGAAACCCTCGCCGTCGTCGCGCACCGTGATCAGGCACTCGTCATCCTGGTCATCCGCCTCGATCACGATGGTGCCGTTGCCCCGTCGTTTCTCGATGCCGTGCTTGACCGCGTTCTCCACCAGCGGCTGCACCAGCAGGGTCGGCACCATGGTGCTGAGCACCTCGGGTTCTATGTGGTAGCGCACCGTGAGGCGGGTCCCGAATCGAGCCTGCTCGAGAGTGAGGTACTGGTTGACGTAGACCAGCTCATCGGCCAGGGTTGTGAACTCCGAGGTCGGACCGGAGAAGGCCCTCCTGCTGAAGTCGGCGAACTCGGTCAGCAGCTCGCGCGCCCGCTCCGGGTCGGTGCGCACGAAGCTCGCGATCGTGGCCAGGGTGTTGTAGATGAAGTGAGGCGAGATCTGCGCCCGCAGCGCCCGCAGCTCCGACCGCACCAGAGCCGCCTGCTGCTGGTCGGCTCGCTGCAGCCGCAGCTGGGTGGCCAGCAGCTCGGCGAGATCGCTGGTGATCCGCAGCTGCGCGGGGGTGGGCTCGCCGCCGTGGAAGGTGACCAGGCCGGCGACCGGGTGGTCGTCCAGGACCAGGGGGGCGACGACCGCCACCCGCAGTGGACAGTCGCCTCCCGGCTCGCCGCCGTGCAGCCTCACCAACTGGGTGCGGCCGCTGAGCAAGGAGGCCAGGATCTGCCCGGTGTCACCCGGGAGGTGCTTGGCGTGCACCTCCGCCCGGCTTCCGGCAGCGGCCTGGAAGCCGAGCAGCTGCCGGCTGTCGTAGAGGGCCGCTGCCATCCCCGCCGACTGGGGCACCAACGAGCGCAGGACCCGACCGGCTGTCTTGGCGGACAGGCCCTGGCGCAGGGTCGACACCGCCTGGGTGGCCAGGGCCAGGGTGCGCAGCGTCGCCCGCTCCTCCACCGTATTGAAAGCGTAGGGGCGGCGGCGGAAGTGGCGCGCCAGAGCAAGGGTCGCAAGCGCGGTCAGGCCCACCTCCAGGGCCACGGCGACGGGCCAAGGCATGGCGGAATCATCCCCTGGCTCGAGATGGCGCGCAAGTGGACCACCGCTCACGAGCGGGATTCTGCCGCCGCCTAGGGCAAACCGTGCCGTTCGGCGTAGCATGTGGCGCCAGCAGGCCCGCAGTGCCTAACCTGCATCGGGACGAGCCGCCCATCGTTGTCCCGAGAGGAGGGAGCGAGTGCGCACCCCGGGGGGTACGTGGCAGCCAGAAGACAGGAGGGCGATATGACTGTTGATGGAAACCGGATCGATGCGCTGCAGGAGGAGACGCGAAGGTTCCCCCCTCCCGGGGAGTTCTCAGCCCAGGCCAACGCCAAGGCGGACATCTACGACCGCGGCTTTGAGGACTTCTGGGAGGAGCAGGGGCGAACCCGGGTCAGTTGGTTTCGGCCCTTCGACAAGCTCTACGAATGGGAGCCGCCGTATTCCAAGTGGTATCTGGGCGGGCAGCTCAACGTCTGCTACAACTGCGTGGACCGGCACGTGGAAGCCGGCCGCGGGGACAAGGTCGCCTTCTACTGGGAGGGCGAGCCGGTCGATGAACGCCGGACCATCACCTTCTCGGACCTGCAGCGCGAGGTGGTCCGGTTCGCCAACGGGCTGAAGCAGCTGGGGGTCAAGAAGGGAACCCCGGTCGGCATCTACATGGGCATGTGCCCGGAGCTGCCGGTGGCGATGCTGGCCTGTACCCGGCTCGGAGCTCCCCACACAGTGGTCTTCGGCGGCTTCTCGGCGGAGGCGGTGGCGGGGCGGCTCAACGACATGGAGGCCGAGGTCCTGATCACCCAGGACGAGGGCTGGCGCAAGGGCAACAAGGTACCGCTCAAGGCCAACTGCGACGCCGCCATGGAGCTGACCTCCACGGTGCGCACCTGCCTGGTGGTCAGGCGCATCGGCGACCCGGTCAACATGAAGCCGGGGCGCGACATCTACGTGGATGAGCTGATCGAGGGGCTGAGCGACGATCCCTCGAGCTGCCCCTGCGAACCCATGGACTCCGAGGATCTGCTCTACCTCCTGTACACCAGCGGCACCACCGCCAGGCCCAAGGGGATCGTCCACACCACCGCGGGCTACTTGGTGGGGGTGGCCACCACCCATCACTACATCTTCGACGTCAAGCCCGACTCGGTGTACTGGTGCGCGGCGGACATCGGCTGGGTGACCGGCCACAGCTACATCCTGTATGGGCCGCTCTGCAACGGCACCACCGGGGTCATCTATGAGGGGGTTCCCAACCATCCCAACGAGGAGCGCTGGTGGGAGATCATCGAGCGCTACAAGGTCGACATCCTCTACACCGCTCCGACCACGATCCGGACCCACATGAAGTGGGGTCCTCAGTACGCCGCGAAGCACGATCTCAGCTCCCTGCGACTGCTGGGCACGGTCGGTGAGCCGATCAACCCGGAGGCCTGGATCTGGTACCGCGACCACGTGGGCATGGGCAAGACCCCGATCGTCGACACCTGGTGGCAGACCGAGACCGGAATGATCCTGATCACCCCGCTGCCCGGCGTGACCACCACCAAGCCAGGATCGGCTACCAGGCCGTTCCCCACCATTGACGCTGCGGTCTATGACGAGCAGGGCCAAGAGGTGCCACCCGGACAGGGTGGGTACCTGGTGATCCGCAAGCCCTGGCCAGCGATGCTGCGAGGCATCTACAAGGACCCCGAGCGCTACCAGCAGACGTACTGGGCGCGGTTTCCCGGGGTGTACTTCGTGGGCGATGGGGCGCGCACCGATGAGGATGGCGACTTCTGGCTGATGGGTCGCATCGACGACGTCATGAACATCTCCGCCCACCGCATCTCCACCATCGAGGTGGAGTCCGCCCTGGTCGATCACCCGGCGGTTGCCGAGGCGGCGGTGACGGGCCGTCAGGACCAGCAGACCGGCCAGGCGATCGTGGCCTACGTGACCTTGAAAGCGACTCACCAGCCCTCGGTGGAGTTGCTCTCCGAGCTACGCAACCATGTGAGCAAGAAGATCGGCAAGATCGCTGCTCCCGCCAACATCGTCTTCACACCGGAGCTGCCCAAGACCCGCTCCGGGAAGATCATGCGCCGCCTGTTGAAGGATGTGGCCGAGAACCGGGCACTGGGCGACACCACCACCCTGGCAGACCCGGCCGTGGTGGAGGAGTTGCGGTCACGGGCCGTTGCAGAGGAGGGCAAGGAGCAATAGTGCAGGGCGTTTCGGGCAATCCGTTTCATCAACTCTTCATGGAGGCTTGCGGGACAAGTTATGTCTGTTAACAATCCCAGCGGCGGCCAGGCCGGCTCTGCGCCGGTCACCCCCGCCCAGGACGCGGCTGCGGCGATCGCCGATCCCGCCCCCCTCGGGCTGGCTGGCTTCGGTGTCACGACCATGCTGCTCTCGTTCATCAACGCGGGGATAATCGGCGCCGGCGCCACCACCGCGGTCCTGCCCATGGCGGCCGCATACGGCGGCTTCGGGCAGTTGCTCGCGGGCATGTGGGCCTTCAAGCGCGGCAACACCTTCGCCGCCACCGCGTTCACCTCATACGGGTGCTTCTGGTTCAGCTACTACCTGTTGGTCGGGGTCTGGGCCAAGAGCGTGACTCCGGCCGACGCCAGCCCCATCATCGGGCTGTACCTGTTCATGTGGGGCGTCTTCACCGCCTACATGTTCGTCGCCTCCCTGGGCGGCACCCGCGCCGTCCAGGTCGTGTTTGCCCTGCTGACGCTGACCTTCCTGGTGCTCGCTGTGGGCGCCTGGGGATGGGGCGGGGGCACTGGCCTCACCATCGTCGGCGGCTACCTGGGGATCTTGACCGCGATCGCGGCGCTCTACACGTCGTTCGCCGACGTCACCAACGCCACCTTCAAGCGGGTGGTGCTGCCGACCAACTGAGTTCAAGGGTGGAGGGGCCCGGACGCCCTAGGCGCCGGGTCCCTCCACCAGCGGTGGGCGCCTTTGGGGGTGGCCGTCGATGCCGCGCCAGAGCGGCCCCAGCCCGATCGCGGCGGCCAGCATGGCCGCCGCCGTGGCCACGAAGGGGAGCGGCAGGGCGATCCCGAAGAGGACTCCGGCGAGGGCGGATGCCGCCGCCGAGGCGCCGACCTGGAGCGATCCGTAGATTCCCTGCACCCTGCCCATCTCCTCCGGGCGCACCTGCCGCGACAGCATCGCCAGCCGGGCGGGAGCTCCGATCACGGTGAAGATCCCCTCGAAGATGCCGAGCCCGATGAGCCAGGGAGGCGACGGCAGGAACGGGTAGGTGGCGGCGAACCCTCCGGCCGCGACCAGGCTGACGAAGACCAGCCAGCGGTTGTCGACCCGGTCGGCCAGCCACCCTGCCGGCCAGGACCCCACCGCGAAGGGCAGGGCGAACAGGGTGAAGGAGAGCCCGATCTCGAAATCGCTGGCATGGCGGGCATGCATGAGCAGGCTCCAGAGGGTGTCGTACATCCCGATCAAGAGCCCGAGCGCCGTGGAGGCCAGGAGGATCCCGAGCACGGCCCGGTTGCGCCAGACGGCGGTGCCCATCCGCCGGCCCAACTGGTGGGCTGCCGCCATGCCCTTGCGGGGGAGGGTCGCGGCGATGATGACCCCCACCACCATGGCGACCGCAGCGGAGACCAGGAAGGTCAGGCCAACTGAGACGGCGAAGAGCGTCGATCCGATCAGCGGGCCCGCGATCGTCCCGGTCATGTTGGCGCCGGTGAGCGACCCGTAGGCGCGTCCCCGCCGCTCGGGAGCAACGACATCCGCCACCGCCGCCATCGCCAGCACGTTGGCGCAGCCGGCCGCCCCGCCTTGGAGAGCGCGCAGGGCGAGGAACCACAGCGGCGAGGGGCTGAGCGCGAAGGCTGCGGTGGCCAGGGCATAGACGATCTGGCTGCCCACGATCAGGTGCTTCCGCCCCAGCCGGTCGGAGAGCCGGCCCGCGGGATACCCGACCAAGAGTCCGGCTCCCCAGAAGGCCGCCGCGACCAGGCCGATCTCCGCGTAGGAGGCGCCGTCCTGGCGCAGGAACAAGGGCACGACCGGGAGGATCATGGTCGCTCCCAGAGCGTCGGCGAAACTCGCTCCCACCAAGCCGAAGAGAGCCAGGCGGGCGCGGCGGGGATCAAGTTGAGGCGGGTGCAAGGGAGGCTCCTCGAGCGGGTCCAGGATGAAGGCCCAGGCGGTGCACTTGACCGCGGGCGACAGCAGGGGACCGGGGCGGCGGCGCCGCCCTTCTAACGCTCGCCTAGTTCAGCACGAGGGATAGAATACTCCTGATAGGAGGAGACTTCACAATGACCGACGCGACGCAGGTCGCTCTTACCCTTTTGGTCCTGACCCTGATCGCCGGCGGCTCCCTGGTGGGCTGGGTCGTGCTCTTCCGGCGCGCGGCCCGGGCGGAGGCTCAAGACCAGCCCTTCTCCGACCCCACTCACTCCGGCTCCCATTGACCACCACACCGACGGCCGCCCCCAGACCGCCACAGCTGGCTCCGCCCGGACTTGAGGGCGTGGCGGTCGCCGAGACCGAGATCGGAGACGTCCGCGGCGAGGAGGGTTTCTTCCACTACCGCGGTTACAACGCCGCCGAGCTGGCCTCCCTGTTGTCCTTCGAGCAGGTGTGGCATCTTCTGATCGAAGGGGAGCTCCCCGACCCCCAGCAGCTGGCGCGCTTCCGGGAGCACACCTCCGAGCTCAGATCCGTGCCCGAGGGCATTGCGCCGCTGCTGTCTCAGATAGCAGCCGGCTCTGAGTTCGTGCCCCTCAACGCCCTGCGCACTGCGGTCTCCCTGGCGGCGGATCGCTTGGGCCTTCGCCCGGTGCTCGACATTGGCCCGGAGGAGGTCAGGGAGCAGGCATTGCGAATGACCGCCCTGGCACCGGTCCTCCTGATGGGCCTCTACCGGGCGCACCAAGGGAAGCCCACGGTCGAGCCCGACCCGGATCTGGGCTACGCCGCCGCCTACCTCCAGATGCTGACCGGGCAGCGGCCCCTTCCGGCCCACGCGCGGGCTCTGGAGCAGTACCTGATCTTGACCATGGACCACGGCTTCAACGCGTCAACCTTCACCGCCCGGGTGATCACCTCGACCGGTGCCGACATGGGATCGGCCTTGGTGGGGGCGATTGGGGCGCTCTCCGGGCCCCTTCATGGAGGCGCCCCCTCACGGGCACTGCAGACGCTGGACGAGATCGGGTCGGCGGATCGTGCCTACGACTACCTCCGTCAGAAGGTGGAGGCGGGCGACCGTCTCATGGGGTTCGGCCACCGTGTCTACAAGACCGACGACCCCAGATCGACCCTGCTCCGCCAGGTGGCCCTGGAGATGGGCGGTGAGCAGGCGCAGTTTGCCCAGCATGTGGAGCAGACGGCGCTCAGGGTGCTGAACGAGCTCAAGCCCGGCCGCCGCCTCTACACCAACGTTGAGTTCTACGCGGGAGTGGTCATGAACACGGCCGGCATACCCCGGGAGATGTTCACGCCGACCTTCGCCAGCAGCCGCACCGTGGGCTGGACCGCCGCGATCTGTGAGCAGGCCGCCCACAACCGCCTCATCAGGCCGTCGGCAGTCTACGTCGGGCCGACCCCGCCGGTGCCGCTGCCCGACGGCTACACCTACGGCTGAGACGTAGTTCCGAGTCGGTTCCGGGCGGGCTCTGGTGAGCCCGCCCGGAGAATGAGGTGCCAGTTCCCGGAATCGACCGGGAATCGGCGCGCTTGGGAGGTGTGGGTCAGCCCACGGTTCCCTGGATGCCCAGGTCCAGGATGTGGCGGGCCAGGTGACGCTTGCCGAAGAGACCTCGGCCCGTGACGATGACCGTCTCGTTGGGCTTGAGCTGGGTGATCGTTTCCGCGGTCGGCTTCTGCCCCGGCCCGTGATAGAGCCAGATCTTGGTCGCCGGGGTGAGCGAGAGCGTGAGGACCTTGCCGTCGGGAGGTGTGACAGTGATCGTACCCTTGTTGAAGACACCGCCACCAGCGGACTCGGACGTGACCAACCCGGCCATCCTCGGCTCGCGGTGGAGGCAGCGGTGGATGCCCTTGGCGCTGGCCGAGGGCGGCTTTGGTGCGGTCGAGGTTGCGGCCGAGACGGCGATGGCGCCGGCGGCCGTGGCGACCAGCGCCCCGGCCGCCATGGCCAAGGCTGTTCGGGTGAAGTTGCGCATGGAGATCTCCTTTGTCTATAAGGCCGAACCCGTGAAGGTCGGCTGAGCTGACCGCCCCCAACGCTATGCCACGAGCGCCCGGCACACCTGAGATGCCGCTTAGAAGCCGACCCTGGCATCGGTCTCAGGAGGGGACCATGTCGTCTAACGTTACCCGGAGGTAGCCACTCCGGCCCGGGCGGAGACCGCAGGCACCCACCCACACGCTGCCCTCGACGCGCGGTACCGGGCCACGGAGGCGGTGGCCTCGGACGTGCACCTTCTCCCGCTCATCTTCGCCAGCCGCCAGAGGTCCACTGCGCCTCGACCTGTCGCAGCCTTCCGGCGGGAGTGGCCACGCGCGGTCCCGGATCCGCCGGGGGCCCGTCCGGGCTGGCCGGTATGGTGGGTTGATCGGGGACCGCTCGACCGACAAGGGAGGACCGCATGGACATTGCGCGCAGGCCACTGGGATCCACAGGCATGGAACTGACCCGGGTGGGCTTCGGGGCCTGGGCGGTGGGTGGGGGCGACTGGGCCTTCTCCTGGGGGGCGCAGGACGACGAGAGGTCGGTCGCCGCCATTCACCGAGCCCTCGAGCTGGGTGTCAACTGGATCGACACCGCAGCCGTGTACGGGCTGGGGCATTCCGAGGAGGTGGTCGCCCGAGCCCTCCGGGACATTCCCAGAGCTGACCGACCCCTGGTGTTCACCAAGTGCGGCCTGGTCTGGGATCCCCGTGACCGCAGCCAGCAACCACGGGAGGTCGGGCGCCCCGAGTCGATTCGCGCCGAGCTGGAGGCGTCGCTACGCCGCCTCCAGGTCGAGGTGATCGACCTATACCAGATGCACTGGCCGGCGGCCGATGGCACCCCGCTAGAGGAGTATTGGGGCTGCCTTCTGGAGCTGAGGCAGGAGGGGAAGGTGCGCGCGGTCGGGCTCTCCAATCACGATTCCGAGCAGCTCAGCCGGGCCGAACGGGTGGGCCATGTGGACTCCCTGCAGCCACCGTTCTCGCTGATCCGCCGAGAAGCTGGCGCCGAGATCATCCCGTGGTGCCGCGAGCACTTGACCGGCGTCATCGTCTATAGCCCGATGCAGGCCGGGCTCCTCACCGGCTCATTCTCCCGGGACCGCGCCGCGTCGCTCAGCCCCGATGACTGGCGCTCCCGCGACCCGGAGTTCCAGGGCGAGCGCCTCAGCCGCAACCTGGAACTGGCGGCCGCTTTGGCGCCCATCGCCGATCGGCTCGGCACCACCGTGGCTGCGGTCGCGGTGGCGTGGACTTTGCACTGGAACGGTGTGACCGCGGCGATCGTGGGGGCCAGGTCTCCGGAGCAGGTGGACGGCTGGATATCGGCCCCCAGCCTGAGCCTGACCGACGAGGACCTGGACCGGGTCGCCCGGGCTGCGGCAGCGACCGGAGGCGGACCAGGGCGGCCCTAAGACGGCTGATTGGCGCTTAGGAGACCCTCACAAGGCAGGAGCAGCCAGACATCTGCGGCGGCCCTCTCCCCAGCGCCTACGTCGCTGCCAGATCACGCGCTACCCTAGGCGACATTGCCTCCAACCAGGGCTGGGACCACCCGGATGATGACCCGCTCCTCTCCCGGCTCGAGGTGGAAGTCGCGGTCGCCCTGGTACTTCTCCTGCAGATCGCGGATGTGCTCCTCCGCCCCGTGGTCGATGAGCTCAGCTCGGCCCGTGACCGTCAGGCTGTCATAGGGATTCCCAAAGTCAACGATGGAGATCGCGATCTGCGGGTCTCGAACCAGGTTGCGGTGCTTCACCCGCCCCTTGGCGGTGTTGAGCACGACCGCCTCCCCATCGGTGTCCACCCACATGGCGGTCACCTGCGGGCTGCCGTCCGGATTGACGGTGGCGACATGGGCGAACTGGCGGCGACGGAGGAAGTCGATCTGGGTCGTGGTGAGGTGTGTCATGGACGACACGCTAACCGAAAGCGGTGACTCTTGCTTGTACCTGAGAACATGGCGAGATGACGGCAGAGATTCGGGTCGGGACCTGCAACTGGAGCGACCATAGCGACTTCTATCCCCGGGGACTTCCGGCTCGGGACCGCCTTGCCCACTACGCCCGTTTCTTCCCGTTGGTGGAAGTCGACAGCAGCTACTATGCCATTCCCACCGCGGAGCGCACCAGGGCCTGGGCGGATGCCACCCCGCTTGAGTTTCGATTCAATGTCAAGGCTTACCGCTCACTCACCTATCACGAGCGGGAGGCGGGTCGGGCTCGTGAACCCACTCCGGCCGAGGAGCGGGCATTCGCCGCCTGCCTGGACCCGATCCGCGACGCCGGCAAGCTTCGCGCCGTGCACTATCAGTTCCCGTCCTGGTTCACCTCCAGCCCCGAGAACACCAACCGGCTGGCCCGCCTCCGCGACCGCCACCCCCAAGATCTGGTAGTGGTGGAGTTCCGACACCGCAGTTGGGCTGACCCGGCCGGCCTGCCCGAACTCCTGGGACTGCTGCGGGAGGCGGAGATCTCCCTTTGCGTGGTCGATGAACCTCAACTTGGGAGCGGTTCCTTTCCCGCCGTCCTGGAGGTCACCGATCCCCGGTTGGCGGTGATCCGCTTTCACGGGCGCAACCGCAGAACCTGGTATCGAGCAGGCCCCACCTCGGGCGACCGCTTCGACTATCTGTACCAGGAGGATGAGTTGCGCGGCTGGCTGGAGCGCGTCGCCGAGGTGGCCCGGCAGGCCCGCGAGCTGCACCTCCTCTTCAACAACAATCGCGCCAACTATGCGGTCGTGAACGGGCTGCAGATGGCCGAGTTGTTGGGGCTGGGCTACCCGCCCCCAACTCCTCCGGCGTTCACCCCTGCCCTCTTCGGGCCGCCGGATCAGCTGTCGTGAATCTCTCGCCCGAACATCTCATCCAGACCTACGGCTACATCGCAGTGGTGGCGGCCCCGCTGCTGGAGAGCACGGGGGTGCCGTTCCCGGGGGAGACCACCCTAATCGTGGCGGCGGTCTACTCCGCCGAGACCGGGCGCCTTAGCCTCCCGCTGGTGATAGGGTTGGCCGCGGTGGGGGCGATCATGGGGGACAACTTCGGCTACGGACTCGGGCGCTGGTTGGGGCGCGGGATCCTGGAGCGCTGGGGGCGCCTGGTCGGCCTGGACCACCGTCGGCTGCTGCTCATCGACCGGTTCTTCCGCCGGCGCGGCGCCCTGGCCGTCTTCGTGGCGCGATTCCTCTCCGTGCTGCGTACCTTTGGCGCCATCCTGGCTGGTGCCGGGGAGATGCCGTACCGGACCTACCTCATCTTCAATGCCCTGGGCGGGATGGCCTGGGCGACGGCCTATGGCCTGCTGGGATTCGAGCTGGGCCGCGCCTACCGCCACCTCAGCGGGACCATCGGACTGGCGGCGGAGGTGTTGGCGGTGGTGGTGGCCCTGGGGGCGATGGTGGCGGTCTTCCGCTTCCGCAAACGGATCGAGCACTGGGCTCTGGGTGACCTCGACTGAGCCGGCGGGCCAAGCGCCGGTAGTGGCATCCCCTGGCCTCCCGGCTGACCTCGGGAGTCAGGGCCCGGCGGCTCCAAGCGCTACCGGAGACTGGGCAGGGAGGCGCTTGCGCCGGCTGGGGCGGGAACGCCGCGGGGCCAGCGCCCATCGCTCCAGATCCGCTGGGGCCAATGCGGTCGAAAAGTAGTGTCCCTGCAGCAACGCCTCGGGACAGAGGGTACCGAGTAGGCGAGCCTGCCTGACCGTCTCCACCCCCTCTACGATCACCTCCAGCTTCAGCGCCCGACCCAGGTCCACCACGCTCTGCACGACCGCCGCGGCAGTCGGATCGTCGGCGAGCCGCCGCACGAACGACTGGTCCACCTTGATGGCGTCGACGGGCAGTAGCTGCAGCTGGGCCAAGGACGAGTGCCCAGTCCCGAAGTCGTCGATGGCGATCCGGACTCCCAGCTTGCGCAAGCTGGCCAGGCGGGCGATCGCCTCGGTGGGATTGGTGGCGATCGTGCTCTCGGTCACCTCCAGCACCAGCTGCCGCGCGGAGATCCCGGAGGTGGTGAGAGCCATCTCCACGTCGGTGACCAAGGACTCTTCCTGGAGCTGGCGCGCCGAGAGGTTGACCGCCATGGTCAGCGTGTCCCCTTCCCTCAACGAGCCGTTCCAGCGACCGATCTGGTGGCATGCCTCAGTCAGCACCCATCGTCCCAGCGGGACGATCATGCCGGTCGTCTCGGCCACCGAAACGAAGGCGTCGGGCATGATCAGGCCCTCGTCGGGATCGTCCCAACGCAGGAGCGCCTCCATCCCCACCAAGGCGTGCCGATCCCCGGTGACGATCGGCTGGTAGTGAAGGCGCAGTTCGTCTCGTTCCAGAGCCCGGCGCAGGCCGCTCTCCACGTGCATTCGGTGCACGGCGCGCTCGTGCAGGAAGTCCTCGAACAGCACGTAGCGACCCTTGCCCTCTCCCTTGGCAGCATAGAGGGCGATGTCGGCGTTGCGCAGAAGCACGTCGGGATCGCCCGCCTCCTCGCAGGTCACCACTCCGATGCTGGCCGTGACGCGGACCTCGTCCCGGTTGGGAAGTTTGACCGGCGCCTGCAGTATCGCGCCGATTCGCTGCGCCACCACCTGGGCTTGACTCGGCTCGGCGAGCTCCTCCAGGAGAATCGCAAACTCGTCTCCACCCAGCCGGGCGAAGGTGTCCGCCGGACGCAGGCACAGCTTCACCAGCCGGGTGACCTCCATGAGCGCCTCGTCGCCCGCCGCGTGGCCGTAGCTGTCGTTGATGTTCTTGAAGTCGTCCAGATCCACCACCAGCAGGCCCAGGGGCAGCCGGCTCCGGCGGGCGCGGAGGGCGTGCTCGATGCGGTCCCGGAGCAGCAGCCGGTTGGCCAGCCCGGTCAGCGGATCGTGCAGCGCCTGATGGCGGAGCTGTTCCTCCAAAGCCTTACGCTCGGTGACGTCGCGGCCGGTCAGCACGATCGCTCGAACGTCTGGGTCCTGGCTGAGATTGGTGGCCTGGACCTCCAGCAGCCGCCACTCTCCGGTGGCTCGCCGCACCCGCAGGTCCGGCATCGGGATGGAGTCATTGCCACGCGTAACCCCTTGGACCGCGACCCGTAGGCGGTGCAGATCCTGCGGGTGGATGGCATCGGTCTCGGTGTCCAGTTTGAGTGAACGCAGGGGCCTGCCCAGGAAGGCCTCCACCGACGGGCTGACGTAGCTGATCTCGCCACCAACGCTGAGTGCGACAACCAGGTCGGTGGAGTTCTGCACCAGGCCGCGGAAGCGGGCCTCGCTCTGGCTGATGCTCTGGGAGAGTTCGCACCTCGAAAGTGCCATCCACACCTGGTTCACCAGAATCCGATAGGCTTCGACGAGCTCGCTGCTGAGAGGCTTGCCGCTGGCGACCAGGAAGGAGCCTCGCCCCTCGCCGGAGGGGCTGAAAGGGATGACCAGCAGGTGCCTGCTGCCAGGAGAGAAGTGCAGCAAGGACCTCATGTGCAGCGAGCCCGCGCCGCCATTCTCCAGGCTGGCGTTCCCCAAGAGAACCTTCAGGGCGGCGTCCGGGATCTCGGAGGGGTCCAATAGGACCTCGGGCCGCGGCCTGTCTCCGCGCCCACTGGGAGGAGAGACCGTCAGGGTGGAGCGCGACAGACGCACCGCCGCCACCTCCAGAGAGCCAACCTCCGGGGCCAGCTCAGCAGCCGTGCGCACGGCGGTCCGCAGGACCGCGTCCGGAGTGGGGGACGCCGACAGCCGCAGTCCCGACCCCCCCAGCTGCTGCGACCTCACCAGCACGGCCTGGTGGCGGTCCACCGCCGCCTGCAGGAGCTGGCCGATCGCCACGGCCAAGATCAGGCCCGCCCCCCCCAGCACCACCGGGAATGCCGGGGGCTGGTGGTTCGAGCGAACATCGACTAGCCACACCGCGGCCAGGTAGGGGAGCGCGTACTCGACCAACACGACGCCGGCGCTGCGGCGGCTGGCGTACAGGGCGCGCATGGTGGCTCCAGTGCCCAGCATCCCCAGCGCGTAGATGGGATTTCCCAAGCCTCTGGTGACCAGGAACAGCGCCGGCAGGCAGAGCAGCTCCATCAGAGGGTTGAAGCGGCCTCGCCGGTAGCCGGTGACCCAGGCGATGCCGAGCCAGGCCCCTCCGCCTGCGCTCAGCAGCAATCGGTAGGGTCCCGGGTGTGGCAGCAGGACCGCCGCCACCATCGCCACGGAGAGGGCGAGCAGAGCCATTCCCAGGAAGGTCCAGCGCACCAGCGGCAGCAGGTCCGAGGGTGGGGAGAGCTCCAGGACGCCGCGGTCGTTCCTGGTCGCGCTGCCGCTGGCTCTTTTGATGAACTGGCCTCCAGGGCTGGGCTGTGGGGGTAGGTGCGCCCTAAGCTGAGACTCTGCTCCAGAACCGGTCACATGGAGATCGCAAGGGTGCGACGGTCGGTGAACAAGTCGTCATCGGCCGCCGGGTGAGTCAGGCGTCGGTCGCGCCGCCTCCGCGCACCAAGCCCCCGAGTAGTTGGGTGGCTGCCCGGCGCCGAGACATCTGGAACAGATCGGCCCCACGTCGCAGCGCCAACATCTCGTCGGACGCCAGCACTATTTCGGTCGCCGCCACATTGGCCTCCAATTGCGCTATCGACTTGGCCCCGGGGATGGCCAGCACTCGGGGTTGGGCGAGGAGGTAGGCCAGCGCCACCTGGGCGGGGGCGACCCCTTTACCGGCGGCTACCTCTCTTAGCGCCTCCACCACCGGTTCGGCTGCGGTCAGCCCCTCCTCGGTGAAGAGCCAACTGCGCCGCCTCAGGCCGGCAGGCACCATGCCTTTGCGGTAGCGGCCGCTGAGGGCGCCCTGGGCCAGGGGGCTGTAGGCGATGATCAGGTGGCTGCTCCGGTCGGCGTATGGGATCAGGTCCCGCTCTGGCCGACGGTGCAGCAGGTTGTACCGCACCTGGTTCGAGATGATCGGCGACCCCAGCAGGCGCTCGGCCCGCCGCCAGCGGGAGAGCGAGAAGTTGCTGACGCCGACATGCTGGCTCAGGCCCCCGTGGAGCACCTGGCGCAGACCCTCCATCTGCAGGCGCAGAGGCACCACCGGGTTTGGGAAGTGGATCTGGTAGAGGTCCAGTGCTGGTCGCTGGAGTCGCTCGAGGCTGTGGCGACAGTGTCCGACCATCAGCCCCGGGACCGGCATCAGCGGCAGAAACTTGGAGGCTAGGAACACGGGCTCGTCCCACTCCTGGAGGGCCGCTCCCACCAGGCTCTCGCTGGCTCCCGAGCCGTAGAGCTCCGCAGTGTCGAGCACGGTCACGCCCAGTTCCAGGGCGCGTCGAATGATGGCGAGCGAATCCCTTGGCCCGAACTCCTGCCCGTAGCCCCACCCCGGCTCTCCGAATTGCCAGCAGCCGAGCCCCACCACCGAGAGCTTGGCACCGTCCAAGTCCAAGTACCTCACCATGCGAGTATGAGCCGGGGCCATCCGGAGAGGTCCCCTGGAACGCGGTGCCAAGCGCAGGCACGAAGGCGCTGCGGCCTGGCCCGGGACGGAGTCACCGGGGACCGGGGCCCTGCTGCGGGCGCTGGCACCTGTTCCCAGCCGGGCGTGCCCGCTCCGCCATTCGCGATCCGGCTCTCCATGAACGGTCGTGAAGCCGCCGCCTGGGCCCAAGTGCCCGTCCACTGAACTGGGTGGCCGGAAGGTCCGAATACGGGCCGGATAATGGACCGCGTCTGCTGGCGCCAGCCGGGCCCAGCTTTCCGTCTCTGTTCGGGAGAGGTTTGTGGAATACGTTCATCTCGGCCGTTCCGGTCTGCGCGTCAGCCCGCTCTGCTTGGGCACCATGAACTTCGGCCCCAGGACGACCGAGGAGGACGCCCACCAGATCATGGACCACGCCCTGGAGCTGGGGATCAATTTCTTCGACACCGCCAATGCCTACGGCCGCGCCGTTCGCTGGGGACTCACCGAGGAGATCTTGGGCAGCTGGTTCGCGAAGGGCGGCGGCAGGCGGGAGAAGGTCGTGATCGCCACCAAGCTCTACGCCAGTCCCACCGATTGGCCCAATGATGGGCTCCTCTCCGCCCGCAACATCAAGGCCGCCTGCGACGCCTCCCTCAAGCGACTTGGGACCGACCGCATCGACCTTTACCAGATGCATCACATCGACCGCGGCACTCCCTGGGAGGAGATCTGGGAGGCCTTTGAGGTGCTTCGCCAGCAGGGCAAGATCATCTACGCGGGCTCGTCCAACTTCGCTGGCTGGCACATCGCCAAGGCCCAGGAACGGGCGCGAGCCCGGCACCAGATGGGGCTGGTCAGCGAGCAGTCGCTCTACAACCTGCTGGCTCGCGACATCGAGCGCGAGGTGCTGCCGGCCTGCCGCGACTACGGTCTGGGGCTGATCCCCTGGAGTCCACTGGCCTCCGGCATCCTCGGCGGGGCCCTCGAGCAGCAGCAGGAGGGGCGGCGCGCCGATCCCCAGAACCAGGAGCGCATTGAGGAGCATCGCTCTCAATTGGAGGCCTACCAGAACCTCTGCCGCGACCTGGGGGAGCAACCGGCCGACGTGGCTCTGGCCTGGCTGCTGCATCAGCCCGGCGTGACGGCGCCGATCATTGGGCCGCGCACGATCGATCAGTTCAGGGGAGCGATGCGGGCTCTGGAGATCAGGCTGGACCACGATGTCCTGGCCAATCTGGACGACATCTTCCCAGGTCCCGGCGGCGCGGCGCCAGAGGCGTATGCCTGGTGAGTAACTGACTCGACGGCGGTCAGACAGTCGATCTGCGGGCAATCCGGGCGAGGAAGAGGAGGGCCAGGCCGCCGGAGACTGAAAGCAGAGCGCCCAGGCCCAGGGCTTGGCGGGCACCGAGGGGCTGGAGCACCAATCCGCCAACAACGGTCCCGGCAGCCGCGGCGCTGCTACCGAAGGCGAAGTAGGCGGCGAAGGCCCGGCCCGCGCCGCCAGGCTCGGCCCGCGACTGGACCAGCAGGCGGGCAGCGTTGGCCTCGAGCCCGTTGCCGAGGCCGCCCAAGACATAGGCCGATACCGCCAGGCCGATGTCTGGGCTGATGCCCGCCCCCGCCAGCCCCAGCCCGGCCAGGATGCCGCCCACTCCGATCAGACTCTGGTGGCTCCAGCCGGTGACCCGTTGCGGCAGCAGGGTGCCCCCGACCATGCCGGCGCCCCAGGCGGTCACCAGGGCCCCATAGCCGATGGAGCCCGCCATCAGGACCCGCGTCGCCAGGAAGACATCCACGACCACTCCCAGGTTGACGGCGACTATGACCATGGCGACCGGGCCCAGGATCCCGCGCAGGTGGGGGTCGCGCCCCAGCAGAGACAGGCCGTTCCAGGGCGAGTCCGGGCCGGCGGCGATCCGGTTGGGTCGGCGTCTGGTCCGTAGCCCTCCCAGGGCGAGGGCGCAGCCGGTCAGCACCGCCGCGTCCAGCACCAGCGGCAGCCGGGTTCTGAGCGCAGAGACCAGGGCGGCGCCCACGATCGGACCCACGGTCGCTCCCGCCCAGGCGGCCGCCTGGATGAGGGAGAGCGGACCAGCCCGGCGGGATCGCCGTTCGGGGTCCGGAACAGTGCTGACAACCGCGTAGAGGCCCGCGGTTGACAGGGAGACGGTCAGGCCGAGACCGATCGCCAGCAGCAGGACCGACCCGACCCCGGGCAGCACCGCCAGGCCGAGGTCCAGCACCGCCTCCAGGATGGCCATCAGGCGCAGCACCAGGACCGTTTCCACCCGGTCGATCAGCAGTCCGATCCAGGGCGACAGCGCGACCGCCGGCAGGGTTCCGGCGAGCCAAAGACCGGCCACGATCCAGCCCGAGTCGGTGGCGTAGGTCAGTCTCAGGACCAGGGCCAGTTGGGCGACTGCGCCGGCGGTGGCGACCGCCAGCGCGACCAGAAACAGACGGCGGAGGTCGTTCGGCGCGCGCTGAGGAAAGGGTGGTGGTGAAGATTCCATGAGAGCAGCTCCGTGGAGAAGATCGGCGGCCGTGGCCGCAATCCCAGGGGCGTGGCTCGCTCCCGCGGCCGCACCGCGGACGCTGTCAGAGCCGAGCCAGGATCGGAGCTGTCTCTACAAGGGAGCCGCAGTGTAGCGGAGCGCGAGGCGGGTGGCCTTCAGCGCGGGCGCTTGAGGCTGCGGCGACTCAGGGTGGCGGTGGTGACCGCGGCGGCGATCCTCACCAGTTCCTCCGGGACGGGGGCCGGCTTGCCGTCGCTGAGGCGCACCCACACCCACTCGGTGAACACCTCTGCGAGCAGTCGGGAATCGGCCGCCCGCTCGATGGTGGTGCGGCGCTGGCCTCGGGAGCCCCGGATCGCCTCCACCCGCACGGTGAGGAGCAGGGCATCTCCGAAGCGGGCGGGCAGATGGTAGTCCACCTCGTTGCGGCGGATCACCCAACCGCCCTGGTGCGCCCGGGCCCAGGCGGCACCGAACCCGCTGTGCTCAGCATGGCGGGAGGCCATCTCCTCGGCCCAGTTGAGGTAGACCGCGTTGTTGACATGGCCGTTGGCGTCCAGCTCGTACTGGCGGACCGACCAGCCGTCGGTGTAGACAAGGGGGTCACCAGCCACCTTCCCATTATCGAGATCAGGGTGGCGGACCGGACGGCGAGCGGCTGGCTAGGGGCCGCCGCCAGGGTGGTCCTGCGCGGGCACCGGGGGATGGCATGAGACAATCACGCCACCACCGCGATGAGGCCCGCGTATGCCGGAGTGATCGGCTAATAGCTTCTACCGAGCACTTGACAGGGCCGTAATTCGGAGGCTGGCATGGTCGGTTCGCCCCCTTCTTCAGGCCGCGGCCACACCTTCATCAACGTCGTGCCGCCGAGGGTGGTCGCCGTGGCGCAAACCCACAGCCCACGCGGGCAGGTGCCAGGGGCCTGAGGTGAGGACTCTGAGCCTGTTGCAAGAAGTCGCCGGGCCACCCGACCCGGGGTATCTGGAGCAGGACCGGACGACCCTGTCCGATCTTGGGATCGGACAGATAGTGGATTCTGTGACGCGCGGGCGCGAGGAGTGGGACCTCGGCCCCTTGTTCCGTACCCGCGCCACCCGAACGAGTACCGTCGAGTATCGCCAGGCTGTGTTCCGCGATCTCGAGAACGGGAAGACGCTCGCGGCCGTGTCGGCGTTCGCGGCCTCTCTGCGGCGGGCCAGAGAGCTGGTGGGGAACATGGAGAATCGGCGCCACGTGCCCCAGCAGGGCGCCTGGTTCCTGCAGGCGGTCCAGCTCTATTGCCGGGCGCTGCTGGACCTCGCCGCCGCGCTTGCCAACCTTGAGCTGGGCTCTTCAGGACTGCGCAGCTGGCGGGAGTTTCTGAGCGAGCACGTGGTGGCTCCCGGGTTTACCAGCCTTCACGCGGAGGCCGCCTCGGTCCGAGATCAGCTTGATCGGGTCCGCTACCAGGTGGATGTGATCGGGGGCCGGGTGACCGTGCGCAGGCACCAGGGCGAGGCGGATTACGGGGCCGAGATCCGGGCCATGTTCGCGCGGTTCCAGCAGGCGGAGGGCCAGAGTCATCTGTTCCAGATGCCTCTCCGCCATGAGCTGAGCTCGGTGGAGGAAAGGATCCTGGATCTGGTGGTGCGGCTCTTCCCAGAGCCCTTCTCCGCTCAGCAGAGCTTCTGGGAGCGGCATCGCGACTTCTGGGACCCCACCGTGAGGCGCGTCGAGCGTGAGCTCCAGTTCTATCTCGCCTATTTGGAGCACATCGAGCCGCTGCGGCAGGCCGGGCTCGCCTTCTCCTATCCGGCGATAGGAACCGACTCCAAGGTGGAGCGCGCGCGGGGCACCTTCGACTTGGCCATGGCGGCCCGGCTGGTGCCAGCCGGGGTTCCCGTGGTGGGCAATGATTTCGAGCTGGCCGGTGCCGAGCGCCTTCTGGTCGTGTCGGGGCCGAACCAGGGGGGCAAGACGACCCTGGCCAGGACCTTTGGGCAGCTGCACCACCTGGCGGCGCTGGGTTGTCCGGTGCCTGGCACCGAGCTGGCCTTGCTGCTGTGCGATCAGCTTCTGACCCACTTCGAGCGCGAGGAGAGGCTGGAGGACTTGAGAGGGCGGCTGGAGGACGATCTGGTTAGGGTGGAGGAGATCCTCACCCGCGCCACTGGCCGCTCAGTCGTGATCCTGAACGAAACCTTCGGTTCAGCCAGCCTTGAGGACGGGCGGGAGCTGGGCCAGGCGGTGGTGGAGCAGCTCATGGGCCGAGGCGTCCTGGGCGTCTATGTGACCTTCATCGTGGAGCTGTCTGCTCTGGGCCCGGCCACCGTCAGCATGGTCAGCCAGGTGGATCCCGACGATCCGGCGCGCCGGACATTCCGGGTGGAGCGGCGTCCCGCCGACGGACTCGCCTACGCGCTGGCGGTGGCTCAGCGCCATGGTATGACCTACGCGCAGCTTCAGCGAGCCCTGCATTGCTGAAGGTTCATCTGCTCTTTCCGGATCGCGACCCCGAGCAGGGCACGGCGGCCTCGCCTGAGGCTTCCGACCTGGAGGTCGACCTCGGCCTGGAGGACCTCTTTGAGGCGATGGGCCAGGGCGACAAGTTCCTCTCGGGTGTGGCCCGGGGGGTCATCCTGCAGAGCCTGGTCGACGAGAGCGGCGTGAGGTATCGCCAGGAGGTGCTGCAGGACTGCCTGGACGGCTCGGAGGGCTTCCAGGCGATGTACTCGCTGGCGGTGGCGGCGATCGACGGCGAGCGGAGGATCTGGAGCCTGGCGAGCCGGCGCCCGACATCCTCCCTGCGCCGGGCAACTCAGGCGCTGGAGCTGTTCCTGCCCCTGCTGCGAGAGCTTCGGTCGGCGGTAGATACCAGCATGGCGGCGCTTCCCTCCCCGGGAGTGCGGCAGCTGGTGTCCACTCTGCAAGCCGAGCTCGACGATTCCTACCTGGCTGCCCTGCAGGGATGCCTGGAGGACCTACGCCGACTCGGGGGAGAGCAGTCGATCAGTGCTCGCCTGGGCCCTGGCAACCAGGGCCTCGACTACGTGCTGCGCTCCCCGTCGCGCGCCAGGACCAGTTGGGGGGAGCGGCTGGGGTTGGGAGTGCGCTCTCAGTACTCCTTCCAGATCGCGCCGCGTGACGACGCCGGCTTTCGGGCTCTGGCTGACCTGGTCGACCGGGGGCTGAACTCCGCCGCTGATGCGGTTGCCCAGGCGGCTGATCACGTGCTCAGCTTCTTCAGGGCGCTCCGGTTCGAGCTGGGCTTCTACCTAGGCTGCCGCAACCTTCACCGCACCCTGAGCGAGGCTGGTTCAGAGGTCTGCTGGCCGGAACCGCTGCTCGGCGGCGGGGCCGGCTTTCGCTGCCGCGAGCTCCGCGACGCCGGCCTCACGTTGAGATCCCAGGCCTCGGTGGTGGGCAACGATGTGGACGCTGGCGGCCGTCACTTGGTGGTGGTAACAGGGGCCAACTCCGGCGGCAAGTCGACCTTTCTGCGCAGCTTGGGGATGGCGCAGCTGATGTTCCAGGCGGGCATGTTCGTAACCGCTCGAGAGTTCTCCGCCTCGGTCACCCCCGGCCTGCAGACCCACTTCGTCCGTGGCGAGACGCCCGGTCTCGACACCGGCCGCTTGGACTCCGACCTGGCCCGGCTGGCGGCCACCGTCCGCCAGCTCTCCCGAGGCGCCATGCTGTTGCTGAACGAACCCCTAAGTGGCACCAACGAACGCGAGGGCTCAGAGATTGCCCGCCAGGTGGTGGCGGCGCTGGTGGAGGCGGGCGTGACCGTGGTCCTCGTGACTCACTTCTTCCAGCTCGCGGAGGAACTGCGACTCAACCCCCCCGCGCCCACCCTCCATCTGCGGGCCGAACGGTTGGAGGATGGTCGTCGCACCTACCGCATCCTGGAGGGAGTTCCCGCCACGACCGCCTTCGGGCAGGATCTGCTGCGTGGGCTCAAGACGCGACTGGGATCGGCTCGTGATGGGGCGGGCAGGGGACCATCATCCGAAGATGCCGACCAGATCTCCAGCTGAATGGGAGCTGCTCCGGCCGGTGACTCATCCTGTCGACTATCGGTGGCGCGCGGCTGGCGGTGGGGCCCGGTCAGCGGGCCAGATGATGGGAATCCCCAACCGTTACTCCTGGCAGAATGGCATCCTTGAGGATCTGGCAGGCGGTCGGGAGACGGATCAGGCCCACCTGGCGCCCGACCGGGGAGCTGGCGGACCGAGTCGGCCTGCTCCTCGTCGCTTACGGCGCCTTCAAGTTCTCCAACTGGCTGTGGCTGGCAGCGCGCGTGCCCGGCCGGACCGCGCTGCTCGCCAATCTGGTGGTCCAATACCTGGCCTTCGGCAGCTTCTGCGTGCTGGTGGCGCTGGCTCTGCGCCGACCCCTGCCCAATCTGCTCCGGCGGCTCCGGATGCACCGGCTCCTCTGGATGAGCCCTCTGTTCGGGGTGCTGGCCATGCTCGTGGTCGGGATCGGCATCGGCCGCTCGGTGGCGGGGAACCACCTGCTCATAGACGATGCCAATGCCATGGCGGTTTGCGGCGCTCGCGCCATCTCGACCGGTCACGACCCATACCGGGTGGAAGAGATCCCTTGCCTCGCGAGCCTCCACCTGTCGCCGCTGCTGGCGACGCCGTACCGGGCAGGGCCGCTGGCCTCGGTCAGGGTCTATCCCACCCCCGCCCAGATCCTGGCCGCCGCCAACACCCCTGATCACGGCGGGCAACGTCTCTTCTCCCCTCTGGGCAAGCCTCCCCTGGATCCGCTGGCCATGGTGCCGGTGGCCAGGACCTCCGGCTCCATGCGGGCGATCTGGACCCTTCTCCCGATTCTGGGCCTACTGCTTCTGGTGCTGGCCGTGGCGGGACCGCTCTGGCCGGCCGCCGGAGGGCTGCTGTTGCTGACCTACTTTCTCAACGGTTCAGCGGTCAACTTCGCCGCCAACGGCAACGGCGAGGCGTTCGCCTACGTGCTGCTGGCTCTGAGCGTGCTGTCGCTGCGGCGACCATGGGTCTCAGCGGTCTGCCTGGGCCTGGCTGTTGGTAGCAACGAGCTGGCTTGGTTCTTTCTGCCCGGATACGTCCTGCTGTGCTGGGACCTGCGGGGCTGGGGCAAGCGCATCGCGGGGGTGCTCCTGACCCTGCTGGTGGCGGTCTTGCCCCTGGTGGTCCGCTACCCGGACTCTCTCCAGGCGGTCTACAACACCCTGCGCGCCCACACCTTTCCCCTGGGCTCGGGCCCCTCCGAGCTGATTCTGGCGCGATTCTGGGCGGGACCACCGAGGATCGTCTGGTTGCTCGCCACCGGATTCGCCATCGGGGCCATCTGGATCTGGGGCGTCTGGTCGCCCAGATGGCGGCTAGGTGCGGCGGTCCTGACCCTGGCCGCGTTCTGGCTCAGCTGGCGCAGCCTGGATGAGTACCTGGCCCAGATCCCCCTGCTGGCCCTCATCTTGATCCTGGTGATGTTCCGCACGACCCGGTCGGCCCAGGACTCAACCTCGGCCCGCGCCGCCGGTCGCGAAGTGCAAGCTACCGGCTCGGCGGCCATCTCTCCCACCGGCTGACCAGCTGGGCCCAGTGGTGGTCGGCCGGCGCTCCTTTCCGCTCTCAGGGAGGGGCAGTGGCTCTTCGCTCAGGCGCCTCCGTCTGCGCCGGCAGCACGGCCCGAGACAGCCCGGAGGGCCACCAGTTCCAGCGCCCCAGGACGACCACCACGGCTGGGACCACCAGGGTGCGAATGATGAAGGTGTCCATGAACACCCCGGCCGCGATCCCGAAACCGATCTGCTCGACTTGAGTTCCCCCTGATCCTCCAGACCCCGCGATGGCGAGCACCGCGAAGGTGCCGCCCAGGACCAGCCCGGCGGTGCTGACGGTCGTCCCGGTGAATCCCACTGAGCGCTGCACCGCCAGCCGCAGAGGCACAGAATGCGCCTCCTCGCGGATGCGTGTCATCACCAATATGTTGTAGTCGGACCCCAGCGCCATCAGGAACACGAACATGAGGAACGGCAGGATGAAATTGATCCCGCCCTGGCCGACCACATGGACGAAGACGACCCCGACCAACCCCAGCGCGGCGAGGTAGGAGAGGACCACGCTGACCACGAGGTAGAGCGGGGCCACCAGGCTGCGCATGACGATCGCCAGCAAGATCGCGATCAGGATCGCCACCACCGGGATGATGTGCAGCAGGTCGGTGCTGGACAGGTTCTGGACATCGTAGGCGAAGGGGACCACTCCGAAAATCCCGCTGCCGTTGGCTCCGATCTCACGAGCAATCCCGGTGATGGCACGGCGCACCTGGGGCACGGCGGCCAGGGCCACAGGCGAGTTGTCGTTGTTGTGTCGGAGCAGTGTCGAAAACTGCACGGTGCGGCCATTCGGACTAACGAACTGGGCCAGGCCGCGATAGGCGTTGTAGGCTGCCGGCGCCACCGCATCCGTCGTGGGCTCGACCTCGGGGAGGAGACCTGGCGCCCCCAGCAGGGAGTGCAACTGCGTGACCTGAGCGGGGTGGAGGCGAGTTGCGCCGAGAGCTCCGATCACGGTCTTGAACTGGCCCGACTGCTCCAGCCTCCGCTGGGCGGTGCTCAGGATGGCGGGGTTGGTCCAGGCCGAGTGGGGGAGCCGGAAGAGGACGGCGGAGGCCCGGACATTGGAGGCGGGGAAGTCTCGGGCAAGCACGGCCGCGCCGGCCGCAGAGTCGGTGCCGCTGGGGGCGCTGGTGTTTCCGAAACCCGCGGTGGTGGTGGTGAGGTTGCCCAGAGCCAGGCCGCCGAATAAGACCACGCCGGCGATGAGGACCCAGGCCGGCCGGCGCACCACCCCTCTGGCCAACCAGCCGTAGAGGCCGAAGGTGGGGCGATCCTGGCGCTGGGTTCTGGTCGGCCAGAACGCCGCGCGCCCGAAGATCGAAAGCAGCGCCGGCAACAGCGTCAGTCCGGCCAGCAGCATCAGCCCGACTCCGATCGCCAGCGCCGGGCCCAGACTCTGGTAGAGGCCGAACTGGGCCAGTATCAGGCTGAGCAGGGCGGCGATCACGGTCAGGGCAGAGAAGGTTATCGACTCGCCGACCGTGGCGACGGCGGTGATCACGGCCTCGTTGGGACTGAGTCCGCGGCGAAGTTCCTCGCGCGTGCGGAACACCAGGAAGAGGCCGTAGTCGGTGCCCGCTCCGAGCACCAGGACGATGAGGATCACCTGGGTGATCACCGACACCTGCACACCGATGTGGGTGGCCTCGGCCACCACCGGTCCGGAGAGGGCCAGCACCAAGGCCGCCGGCAGCAGGGTCACCAACGGTGCCAGCACTGCGCGGAACGCGACCAGCAACAGGATCAGGATGAAGATGACCGAGAAGAGCTGGGTCAACTGCTGTGACTGCTTGGAGGCTTGCTGGCTGTCGATCACGGTCGGGAGGGTGCCGGTCAGGTGATACGTCAGCCCGGGCAGGCTGGCCTTGGCGAAGCGGCCCCTGATCGCGGCCACCAGCTGCGGCGCGTCGCCGCCGCCGAAGGCTGGTACGGCCGCCTGAATCAGGGCTTGGCGCGCGTCTCCATTGGGAGAGGTGCCCAGGTCACGCACGACCCGCACGTGCGGAATCTTGGCGATCTCGGCCTCGAAAGCGCTGATGGCTCTTTGGTCGGCGCCGGTGAGTTGGCCGTGGTCGCTGACGGCTACCAGGGTCGCTACCGCCAGACGCGAGTTCTGGAAGGGGCTGGCCAGCTGGGCTGCCCTCATGGACGGAGCGCTGTTGGGCAGGAACGCCGAGTTGGTGTCCTTGCTGACCGAGGCCAGAGACGGCAACGCGTGGACCGCTACGACGGTCACAACGACCCACGCCAAGACCACCGGGACTCTAAAGCGAACCGAAAAGCGACCCAGGCCGGTGAACAGACGCCTCACGGGTGGTCGCTGTCCTCGGGGCCGGTGGTGCGCGCCTCTCCCTGCGATTCGGCATCGGAGTCGACGAGGCGACGCAGGAGGCCGACCAGGTCTTCAAGCTCCGTGTCATCGAGGCGGGAGAGGAGTTGGTTCACGCCGGCCATGATCAGTTGGCGCACTTGGTCGGCCTGTGCCCTGGCCTCCGGCGTGAGCCTGATCAGCACCGCCCGCCGGTCCGCGGGGTGGGGCCGACGCTCCACCCACTGCCGCTCGACCAGGCGATCCACGAGTTCGGTCGCGCTGCTGGGGCTGATCACGAGCTGGCGCGCGAGGTCGCTCATCGACACGGCCTCCTGTCTGGCCAGGAGCATGACGACCTGACGTTGGAGGATGGTGGTGGAGGTGATCAGGTGGGCCAGCCGGTCAGCGGTAGCTCCACTGTGGGCTGCCAGCGACCCTTTCAGGCGGAGACGAAGCCGCCACTGGAGCTCGGTGAACTCGCGGGCCAGGAGTTCCCGAGAGCTCTCGTCCCGGGCTGCCGGTCCAGGAGAACACTTCGGGTCCCGAATCATAGGGGTCGATGATAGTCGTGGGCCCGAAGCAGGTCAAGCAAGGAGTTCAGCCCCGGGTCGAGAACCGGAATTGGCCATGTCCCCTCGGCAGCCGCCTACACTTCACCCGGGAGCGAAACTCCCTGCTAGGGGTGCGCCGACAGGGCGCTGAGAGGCACGATGCCAACCCTGACCACCGGATCTGGTTAGTACCAGCGTCGGGAAGCCTCGTCCTGTCGGCCCTGAGCCCGTGCCCGGGAAGGAGGTGGCAGTGACACAGGCGAGTGTGGCAGAGACAGTCCGGGGGTCGAGCCGCGATCCCGCGCTCCCTGAGGACGATGACGAGTTCCTCCGGATTGAGCTTCGAGGCCTTGAGCCGGTGCCTCCCGCTCGTCGGCAGGGGCGTCCTCGGGAACTCTTCTTCATCTGGGCCGGGGCGCTGGCAGACTTCTTCTCGCTGTGCGCCGGGGCTCTGCTCATCTCCGCAGCTGGGCTGGGGTTCTGGGATGCTGCGCTGGTCGCGGTCGCCGGGGCGGTGGCCGGCGGGACGATGCTAGGAGTGCTGTCGCTGACCGGAGTGCGCAGCGGCGCGCCGCAGATCGTCCAGTCGAGAATGGTCTTCGGCCGCCGGGGAGCGGTGGTCGGCGGCTTCCTCACCATGGTCATCGCCATCGGTTGGTTCGCCTACGACTGCGCCATCGCCGTGACCACCACCCGGGCCCTGCCGATCTTCCAGGGCGCGCCCGGGTGGGTGGCGGGGTTGCTGCTGCTGGGGATTGCCCTGGTCTCCTTCCTGGTGGCGGTCTATGGACACCGCACCATCTCAGTCTTCCAGCACATCCAGGTCCCGGCCTTCCTCTTCGTCTGCGCTGCCCTGGCCCTGTTCACCTTTCCGCGCTGGGATCTGCTGCTCCAGAGCCGTCTTGCCCTGGGGCCGCACCTCGCCGCCATGGCGCTTGGCTTCACCCTCACCTTTGCTCTGGTGGTGTCGTGGGTGACCTACGCTGGCGACTACTCCCGCTACCTGCCCGCCGATTCCGGCTCCTCAAGGGTCGCCGGGGCCAGCGGCGGAGGCACCGTGGTCAGCCTGGTGGGCTGCGGCCTACTGGGCGCGGCGATTCAGACAGCCGCCCCCGGCACATTGCTGCCAAACCTCATCGTGGCATCGGTACCGGTGGCTTTCGCCTACTGTTTCGCCACCTTCATAGTCCTGGCCGAGCTGAGCTCCAACTACCTGAACGTCTACTCTGCCGCCCTCTGTGCCCCGGCCATAGGGATCCGCCTGCGGCGCTGGGTGGCGGCGACCGCAGTGGGGGGCATGGGTGGTCTGATCGCCACTTTGGTGCTCTTTGCCGGCAGCGGTTTCCAGGGCAACTACGTGGACTTCCTCACCGTCACCTACGTCTGGTTCCCCGCCTGGGCGATGGTCGTGATCCTCGACGGCCACCTCGGCTCGCGCAACCCTGACCCGCGGCAACTGGTGGCCCCTCATGGGTACTGGTTTCAGGGCGGGTTTCGCTGGCCGATGATGGCGGCTTTCGCGTTCGGCACAGTGATGACCGTGCTCTTGTTCAACGAACCTCCTCCTCCAGGTGAGTGGGGATTCGTCTCGCCCATCGCCCAGCGGCGGTTCCTCGGCCAGCCGGCTGACATCAGCGGGTTCGTAGGGGCGGCGGCCACCGCCGCCGCGCATCTTCTCCTGCGCCGTCTGGAGCGGGCACACGGAACCGTACTGGCTGGAGCGGGGGCTCACCCGTGACTGCCACCCCTCCGCGCCGACGAACCACCATCGCCGCCACCGTGGCCACCACCGACAGCGGCGGTGGAGCCGGAATCCAGGCAGACCTCAAGAGCTTTGCCGCCTGCGGAGTCTTCGGGGTCAGCGTGGCGGTGGCGCTCACCGCCCAGAACACCGTGGGAGTGCTGGCGGTGCATGGCCTGCCGCTGGACTTTGTCATCGCCCAGTTCGAAGCTCTGGACGTGGACCTGCGTCCGCGAGCGGTCAAGACCGGCATGCTGTTCACCGCCCGTCACATCGAGACGGTGTGCAGGCAGCTAGAGGAGCGTTCCTGGGGACAGCTGGTCGTCGATCCGGTCATGGTCGCCAAGAGCGGCGACACCCTGCTGGAGAAGGAAGCGGTCGCGGTGATGCGGGAGGAGCTGATCCCCCTGGCCGCCCTGGTCACGCCGAACTGGCCAGAGGCGGCCGTCCTGGCCGGCTTCCCCGTCGACTCCGAGGAGACCGCCATCCTGGCCGGCCAGGCGATCGTCGCCATGGGGGCGACGGCCGCCGTCGTCAAGGGGGGCCACGCTCCCGGGGAGCCGACCGACTTTCTGGTCTCCTCGCGGGAGGTTGTCAGGCTGCCCGGGACCCGTATCGACTCGCGGCATACCCACGGAACCGGGTGCACCTTCTCGGCTGCCATAACAGCCCGGCTCGCCCTGGGCGATTCTCTCGAAGTGGCGGTCAGGACGGCCAAGGAGTACGTGACGGCCGCCATTCGGCAGGCGCCCGGCATCGGGTCTGGGCACGGCCCACTGGAGCATTTCCCGCAATCACCTCCATGACCTCTGGACCGTCGTATGCGGTTCCTCCACGGAGCGGGGTGACGCGGAGTGCCCTGGCGCCGGTCAGGTGCGGTATCCGGTCGCAATCCAACTGGGGCCCCGCGCCGGCGCCAGCGATCAGCTCCCAAGCCGCTCGACCCGGCTTCTCGGGTGATGATTGTCGCTGCGCCGGGCTACACTCGTCGTAGGGGCACACGAGTAAGGAGGAGACGCGATGAGATTCTCGCGCAAGCAGCAGCGGTCCATGGACAGACTCGGAGCCACCGCGTCCGACGCCGCCGGAGCGGTGGTGGAGGTTCTGGGCAGCGGCGTCAAGACGGCGGGCGCGGCGGTGGCGCCTGCGGTGGTGGCGGCCTCGCACCAGGTTCCCGAGCTGGCAGGTCGAATCGCCGCCCAGATGCAGCCGGTGACAGAGACCGCCCAGCGACGGGCGGCGGTGGCCGTGGAGCAGGCTCGAGAGCGTTCGTCCGACCTGGCCGAGAAGGTTGTTCAGGCCGCCTACGAGGCCACCAAGTCACTTCCGCCCGACACCCGAAGGAAGGTGCAGAGCTCTCTGGCCAAGACCGGCATCAAGCCGCCAGAGCAGCCCCGTCGACGGATCTCCAAGAAGTGGCTCGCGGCCGGGATCTTCGCCAGCGCGGGGGCAGCTTTCCTGTTCTCCGGCACCGTGCAGGACAAGGTCTACGACTTGGTGGACCGGCTCCGAGGCGAGGATCTGGACATGCCGCTGGGGGGGTACCCAGATCCAGCCCCGCCGGGGACGAATGGGAGCCAACCCGCCTCTGCTGAGCGCGAGGAGACTCCCGGGTCCTGAGCCGACTACGGATCGGTTGAGGCGTGGCGGCCGATCCGGGTCGCGGGAGCTGGCTGCGCCGTCCCAGTTCCTCGGTCGTGGGCGGCGGGGTAGGGGGAGCCGAGCTCCTGCTGATGCTGGCGGGGGCAGCGGTGGTGCTGCTGCTTCCGCGAGTTTTTGGCGACCCCCTGGGGGTGGACCCCGACGGCTGGCGACTCACCGCTTACTTTGCCGCAGTGACGGGAGCGACCCTGGGGATTCGCCAGCTCCGCGGCAGTGCTCCGCTGGCGTTCGCCTTCCTCACCTTGGCTTTTCCCTTTTCGGCCTGGCTCTGGCTGATCGGATATGCGGGTCCCGCGGGCGGGCTCATCGGGGCGCCGTACGGACTGGCCCGCAACGCCTTCGCCGGCGGCGCCCAGCTGGTGCTGGCCCTGGCGATGGGACTGTGCTTTCACTACCTGACTCCGGCGCCGCGGCCCAACTTGCGCCTGTGGGTCAAGCCCACTCTTTTCATGGTCGGTCTTGGTGTGGTCGGCACCGCGGTATTTCTGCTGATCGGATTCGCCCTGCCCGCGCCCCTACTGGGGCGGGAGGGGGTCCCCCTGCTGGCACTCAGCGGTTCGGGGGGGGCCGCATTGGGGATCGCCAACGCCACCAGTGCGATAGCCCAGGAGATCCAGTTCCGAGGAGTGCTGATGGCGGCGCTGGAGCGCCAGCAGAGCCGGGCGGCGGCGGTTGTCACCCAGGGGCTGATCTTTGGAATCGCCCATCTGGCGATCCAGTACGAGGGGCCCGCCTACAGTTTCATTCCCATCGTGATCGCGCTCGGGTGGGCCTGGGGTTGGATGACGATCAAGAGCCGCAGCCTGCTGCCGGCGATGCTCGTTCATGTGGTGGCCGACTTCTATGTGCTGGCGGTGGTGGTGAGCGGACTCTACGGTGGCTGATAGCCGGAGGGTCTTTCCAACTCTGGTCGGCCTGGGAACAGGACTCTTGCTGGCCGCGTTCACGGTGGCGCCGGTCAGCGCGGCCTCGCCGTGGTGGCTGCCTGCCCCCGGCCCGCCGTCGTCCGTGTCTGCCATCGCCTCCAACACTCGGCTGGTCACCCTGGCCGTGGCGGGCGGGCGCTCGTACTGGCTGAACGCCACGACCGGCGCTCTCGTCCCCAGTGGCGACCGCGGACTGGCCCGCTTTGTGGCCGCGTCCGGGAGCCGCGGTCTGATTCTGAACGCAGGCGGGGCGCTCTATTTCGTCGGCCCCCGCAGCCGGGCTCGTCGCCTGCAGCAGCTCCCGGGTCAGCCGAGGGGACTGGCCGTCTCCTTTGGTCCGCACCCGGTGGCCTTGGCCGCAACGGCCCAGGGCCTGTTCATGGGCCCCCTGGGGTCCCGGCTCACCAAGCTCAACCGCACCATCCCTCGCCCGGGGCCGCTGGCGCTGGCCGGTCCGGTCGTTGCCAGGGAGCCCTTCGCGGTGGCCACCGCCGCCGGGATCCTTCTGGTCGACGCCCGTGGTCAGGTACGGGCCAGCAAGGGCTCGCCCCGTCTTGGCGATCACGCCACCGTGGCCGAGACTGGCGCCGGGATCATCCTGGCCGGGGACGACCGGGGTCTGATCTACGCTCTCTATCGGACCGGCTGGGTGCCGGTCTTTCAACTGCTCCCTTATGGCGGCCTGGGCGGCGTGCCGCACCTCACCGCCATCTTGGGGGTGGGGCCCGAAGCTGCCTACCTCGCCACCTCGGGCTTCGGCACGCTGCTGACTCCCGATGGCGGGTACACCTGGTACCGGGCTGCGCCCCGAACTCCGAGCGGGCGGGTGGAGGCCCTGGCTGCTCTGGGGCCCGTCTATGCCCGGCGGCCCAGTGGTCTGGTGGTGGCGGCGGCGCCCAATGGCCTCTTCCTGCATCGGCTCCAGACTCTGCCGGCGCCACCGGTATACAGCGGTGCCAGCCAGGCAGGGCAGTTGCTGGGCACCGCCGGCATCACCTTGGTGTCATCGCTGGCGGTCGTCTTGGGCATCTGGGTTGTTCGACGGCGTCGCAGACGTCGACTCTTCGTATGATCTGGGCGGGGGATGGCGGTGGCGCCATCGCGGACAGGGGGACCCAAGGAGGCCAGCTTTGAAGGCGGTCGTGATGGCGGGTGGCGAGGGGAGCCGGCTCCGACCTCTCACCAGCCGCCGCCCCAAGCCCCTGGTGCCGGTGGTGGGCCGTCCTTGTCTGGAGCACGTGCTACGCCTGCTGCGCCGGCACGGCATTACCGAGGTGGTCATAACCCTTCAGTATCTGGGCGCCTCCATCCGCAACTATTTCGGTGACGGCCAGGAGCTGGGGATGCATCTGGAGTACGCGGTTGAGGACCGCCCGCTGGGGACCGCCGGGAGCGTCAAGAACGCCGCCGCGCTCTTGGACAGCACCTTTCTGGTGATCAGTGGCGATGCCCTAACGGACATCGACCTTAGCCAGGCCATCAGCTTTCACCGGGATCGCCGGTCCCACGCGACCATCGTCATGTCCAGAGTCGCCAACCCCCTCGAGTACGGCGTGGTGGTCACCTCCCCCGAGGGGCACATCGACCGCTTCTTGGAGAAGCCCTCGTGGGGAGAGGTCTTCAGTGATCAGGTCAACACCGGGATCTACGTGATGGATCCCGAAGTCCTGGATTACATTCCCTCCGACCAACCGTGCGACTGGTCCTCTGACGTTTTCCCAGAGATGCTGCGCCGCCAGGACTCGCTCTGGGCGGTCGTCGGCCGCGGCTACTGGTGCGACATCGGCAGCATTCAAAGCTACCTGCAGGCCAACTGGGACGCCCTCGAGGGCCGGGTCCAGTGCGAGATCGCGGGCCGGCGCGTGGGCGATTCCCAGTGGATCAGCGAAGGCGCGGAGATCGCCGCATCTGCGCAGATTGTCGGTCCCGCCTTCATCGGCCGCGACTGCGTAGTGGGTGAGGATGTCTTCCTGAACGGCCCCGTGGTCCTTGACCGCTTCTCGGTGGTGGACCAGGGCGCCAAGCTCAGCAACTCGGTGATATGGCCGCAGGCCTATCTGGGCGAGCGCAGCCGGCTGCGCCAGGCGGTGGTGTGCAGCGCCGCCACCATCAAGCCGGAGGTCCTCCTTGACGACGGCAGTGTCATCGGTGACGACTGCACCATCGGGGCGGGGTCGGTGGTGGAGCGGGGCGTGCGCATCTGGCCGGGCAAGGAGATCGAACCAGGATCACTTGTGCACGAGTCGGTGATCTGGGCCGGGGCCTGGCGCTCGGCGCTGTTCGGCTCCGCCGGGCTGACCGGTCTTATCAACGTGCAGCTGACCCCCGAATGGTGCGCCCGATTGGGCGCCGCCTGGGCGGCGACTCACCCCCGCGGGTCTCAGCTCGCCATCTGTCGTGACCGCAGCCCCGGCTCCCGCATGATCAAGCGGGCCATGATCTCGGGCATGCTGTCCGCCGGGGCCAGGGTGATGGACCTGAGCGAACTCCCAGTGCCGGTCACCTGTCACTTCACCAGGGACTCAGAGGCCGCCGGGTCAGTGCACATCGTGGCATCGCCCGTCGACAGCCGATCCGCCGACATCGAGGTCCTGGACGAGCAGGGCATCGCCCTCGACCGGCGCCAGGAGCGGAAGCTGGAGAACACCTTCTTCCGTGAGGACTTCCGCCGCGTGGTGCCCCGGGAGATCCAGGAGATCGGCTATCCCGAGGCTGTGCTGTCCGCGTACCAGCGGGACGTGCTCTCACGCCTCGACCTGGAAAAGGTGCGGGCCGCCCATCCCCGGGTCCTGATCGACTTCAGCTTCGGTAGCTCGTCCGTTGCGCTGCCGCACCTACTGCATGCCGCCCAGATCCAGACCATCTCCCTTCGCTCCGGATTCGAGGAGGAGGCATCAGCTCCCCAGGTGCCCCGCGATCCCGACGAGGAGCTGCAGCAGGCGGCCAGCATCACCAAGACCGTGGGAGCCGACTTCGGGGCTCGCGTCGACTCACCGGGGCAGCGGTTGTTCGTGATCGACGACGAGGGGCAGGTCATTGGCCACCAGGAGGCCACGTGCCTATTGGCCGCGATGGCGCTGCGCACTAGGCCGGGGTCAGCGGTCGTCGCCCCGGTGTCGGCCTGCTGGCAGCTTGGGCGAGTGGTCGACGAGGCGGGGGGCAAGCTCAGCCATTGTCGGGCTGACCTGACCTCGGTGGTGCGGGGCGCGGCTCGCGGGCATGCCGTTCTCGGTGCGGACGGCCTCGGTGGGTTCATCTGGCCCGACCACCTGGCCGCTTACGACGCCATGTTCACCCTGCTGGCGGCGATCCAGATGAGCGTCGAACTCGACACTCCGCTCTCGCAGATCCGGCGTCAACTGCCGGTCGGCTACCACCAGCAGCAGACGGTCCCCTGCCCGTGGGAGGTGAAGGGGGAGGTGATGCGTCGGCTGGCGGAGGCTCACCGCCACGAGCGGGTTGACCTCACCGATGGCCTAAAGGTGCTGTTCGACGCCGGGTACGTGCTGGTGCTTCCAGACGCGGACACCCCTCGCTACCGGGTGATCGCCTCCGGGGCCGATCCTGACCGGATGGCCGAGCTCCTCCACAGTTTCGTGGAGGAGGTGCAGGGAACAGTCGACAGCGCGGTCCGGTAGTCCCGTACATGCACCTCGTCATCCCAATACCCTCGGACCCTGGATCCGCCACGGGCCGAGGCTGGTGCCAGCCGGGAGGCAGGGGATGGGCGGCACAGGCTGGCTGAGGGCGGCAGTGCTCGGGGCCGACGATGGGATCGTCTCGACCGCGAGTCTGATGTTGGGAGTGGCCAGCGCGAGCGCCGGGGCCAACCAGATGCTCCTGGCTGGGATCGCGGGCTTGGTCGCAGGGGCGTTGTCCATGGCGGTGGGCGAGTACGTTTCGGTCTCGACCCAGCGGGATTCGGAGTTGGCGGACCTGACGCGCGAGCGGATCGAGTTGAGTGACGATCCTCAGGGCGAACTTGAGGAGCTGGCTGCGATCTACGTCGCTCGGGGAGTCGAGCGCGAGCTGGCGGTACAGGTCTCCGCGCAGCTCATGCGTCACGACGCTCTGGGAGCGCACGCTCGGGACGAGCTCGGGATCACGGATCAGGGAAGGGCCCGCCCGGCGCAGGCCGCCTCGGTGT
The DNA here is from genome assembly GCA_021795235.1 of bacterium. GTDB lineage: Bacteria > Chloroflexota > Dormibacteria > Aeolococcales > Bog-877 > AG-12. Next base: position 65,803 of record JAJYPP010000002.1, on the reverse strand, counting down.
CCGCGGCGGCGTACTCCGCAGGAGCCGCTCTGCCCGTCCTGGCGGCCCTGGTCGCTCCGGTCCCCGCCCGGGTCGCCACCTTGGCGGTGGTGGCGGTTCTGGCGCTTGGCGCGCTGGGCTCGATGGGAGCTCTGGCCGGAGGCGCCAGCTGGCGCAGGGGCGGGGTGCGGGTTCTGCTGGGTGGCGCCGCCGCGATGCTGGTGACGGCTGGAATCGGATATCTGGTGGGCGCCGCGGGGCTCTGAAGCCGCCGACGGCAGCGTCGATCTTCAGTCGATGCCGAGGTCGTAGGCGGCTGAGATCTCCTCCGGGTTGTAGCGGCGCATGGCCAGATGGGTGCGCGTCGCAACCACCCCGTCGATCCTGGCCAGGTGGTCTTGCACCAGTTCGGCGAGCGCCTCCAGATCTGACAGCGCGACCTTGGCGATGAAGTCCACATCACCGGTAGTGGTGTAGACCTCCACGACTCCTGGACAGGTGGCGAGCCTCGGGCCCACCGTGGCCAACGACTGCCTCGTGGCGTTGACCAGCAGGAAGGCGGTGATCATGGATGGGCTCCTTGGGACTGGCCTCAGACCTGACCAGGGTACCGCGATATACTCCGGGAGGACGGCGGGAGTAGCTCAGTTGGCAGAGCGTCTGCTTCCCAAGCAGAAGGTCGCCGGTTCGAACCCGGTCTCCCGCTCCACGAGATCATTTACACACTATAACTCATCCGGCGCGCGTCTGCAAACTTAGCACAGCGCTCGTACACACTATAATTCCGGCCAATGGCCGAGATCGTTCCGCTCCGACGGCAGCCCCAAAATGTGCCCTTCGGCCCGCTCTGGGAGAGCTTTGAGCGCTCCCTGGAGGCTGAGGCGGCCAAGCCCAAGACCCTGGTCACCTATCGGGCTGCGGCCCAGAAGTACGTCGAGTTCGCCGGGCCGCGTAATCTCCCGGTGGACCCGCTCCAGGTGGAGCGCCAGCACCTCGAAGCCTTCATCTCCGACCACCTGAGGACCTACAGTCCCGCCACTGCCGCGAATCGCTTCAGGGCCCTCCACCGATTCTTCGGCTGGCTGGCCGATGAGGGGGAAGTTAGCCTCTCGCCGATGGCCCGAATGAAAGCTCCCCGGGTCCCGGAGAAGCTGCCCGAGGTGTTGGAGGTCGACGCCATCCGGCGCCTGCTCCACACGTGCGAGGGCCGGACGTTCGATGACCGTCGAGATGCCGCCATCCTGAGCCTCTTGCTGGACACCGGTCTTCGCCGGACCGAGCTGGCTGACCTGACCCTCGATGCTGTGGACCTCAGGGCGCACACGGTCAAGGTCATGGGGAAGGGCGACAAGGAGCGTTTGGCTCCCTTCGGAGCCGTGTCTGCTCGCGATCTGGACCGCTATCTCAGGATGCGCGGAGGTCATCGCCGCCGCTATCTCCCGTTCCTTTGGATCGGTCCCCGCGGCAAGGTGACCTCATCAGGCATTTACCAGATCGTCAGGCGCCGCGTTGGTATGGCCGGGCTCGAGCGCAAGGTCTGGCCTCACCTGTTCCGCCACACCTTCGCCGACTCCTGGCTCTCAGCAGGAGGCGAGGAGGGCGACTTGATGCGGATCGCGGGCTGGACAACTCGGTCGATGCTGGATCGCTATGGCGCAGCTCGGGCAGGGGCGAGGGCCAGGGAAGCGCACAAGCGGCTCAGTCCGCGAGATCGGATCGAGAGTCAGTAGTGCCGGCCCATCTGTCAGCCTGCGGCGTTCCCTGATGGAGGATCCCTTACACGAACGGGTAGTCGGCTGGCTCGAGGCTCGCCGAGCGGCTGCTGCCCGCGTGCTGAGAGAACAGGGCATTCCCCCGAGGGTGCAAATCGAAGTCACGGTGGCTGAGCCTGGCCCAAGCGGCGGGCATCAAACCCACTCCGAAGCACGTCTCGTCTCGGTGCTGGCTGCGCCCAACTACTTTGCGGGCTGGGCCATGCTGTACCAATGGCTGCAGCCCTTCCTGGACCTCGAAGCCGAAGCGGTCGCGCAGGCGATGGTCAGATCACTCGGCGATCGAGTGTGCTTCGAGACTGCGGCCGCCCCGGGGCTAGTGGCGCGGTCTATGGCCACTCCAACCTTGTTGGACCTCAGTGGGCGTATCGGGGACGGGCTTGCAGGGTCCGGCAGACCGAGCTACGACCCGCTGTTCTACGCCGTGTTGCTCTTGCGCCAAAGTCTCTTCGAATACCTAGCCGCACTACCAAGCGTTGAGCATGCCGATGTAGCCCTTGCAGCCAGCCTCACGTCAGAGGTGCTCAACTTCGCCCGTGGAGCCACCGCCGTTTGGGTAGCCCGCATCCCCGTGGCAGGCCTCGCGATTGAGGATGACATGGCTTTTGGCCCTCTACGTGTGACTCGGCTATCACCAGAGGAGGTCGGCACCCTCATCAACTATCGCAGCCTACCGCTCTCGATGATTGGGCGGGGTACAGACGGCCTGCCGATGCCGTTCAGCTCCTATGTGGGCATGAGCGAGACGCTAGCGCTCGAGGTCCGAGGCACCGGGCCCAAGTCAGAGGCGGCTGATCCACGGCTACTCGTAGAAGCCGTGGTCTTGGCATTTCACTTGCTAGAGTTCCCAATCGCTGGGGGTGGGGCGGCCGCACTCATGGCTGAACCGAGATGGCTATCGATGGTGCGGACTAACACTCCGGTGCCACTGATACCACGTGGCCCATCTAGCATGCGTACCCTTGAGCCAGCAAGCCTAAGTCGGATCTTGGCCATGGCTGGCAAGGTGCAACAGGAGCTAGCCGCCACGCGTCCTTCGCCCGCAGCAGCGGCGCTGCGGCGCTTCACTTCCGGAGTTACCCGGGCGGACGCAAGAGATGCCATCGTGGACTTCGTCATCGCGCTAGAGTCGTTGTTTCTGCCGCGTGGCCCACGAGGGGAGATGGGCTTCCGTTTCACTGTGAACGGAGCGGCTTACTTGGCAGAGCGACGCGAGGAGCGGATGGCTAGGTTTGCCTTTCTTCGGGAGCTGTACGAAGCTAGGTCAGCCGTGGTCCACGGCAGCTACATGGGGCCCGAGGCAACGAAGTCTGCGGCCGCAACCGCGAAGCTCTGCCTCGACGCTCGGGCCTTGACGGGAGCCGCACTTCGAAAGGCACTCGACGATGGGTGGCCAGACCAAGCGATGTTTACTGGGCTTCTCCTCGACGACATGCCACCGCCTAGATAACCGCAGAGCCTCGCTAGTCGCCAGATGGCCAGCGGCCTCCGATCCTCAGGAGTAGATCCGAGCATCCTCTCTCTCATGGGTAACCTCCAGTCCGGGCGGGTCCAAGAGTATCCGGGTCGAGCGCGCGCCCCGCCGCTGCGGCCACCGTCACTGACCATCAGCTTCCCCTCGGGCCAACCACTGCTGAAGCCAGCGCTCACAATCGTGGCGGTAGATGATCGGCCCCTCGATCTGGTCGATCATCCCGGTGTGGCCGCGGAACCACCCCGAGAAGTCAGCCAGCTGCTCAGGCGTGAGCGCCCCTTCGACATCGGCGAGGCGGTATCCCCCTCCCACGTCGTCAAGGCCGGCGAACGGATCCAGGCTCGCTTGGGTCGTGGGCGCGTGGGTGATCTCCAACCCGGGCAGGTCGAGAACCATCCAACTCTTTCTTGTGCCGTCCGTGGACAGACCGATCACCTCTGTCTCCTGCCCTGGAAGCCGGACCTGCTGGAACTGGTGCCAGTGGCCGTGGAGTAGGAGCTTCGGCTTGGTGGCGTCGGCCACCTCCCGAACCCGTCCGGCGCTCTGGTGCACACCCGGCAGGAACTTCACCAGGCCGTACACCGTCACCTGGGGCAGTGCCCCGACTGGAGCGTCGTGAGTGAGAAGTACATCGGCCGGGCCGCCGGCGATGGCCCGGCTCGCCTGCTCCGGCGTGATCACTTCTTCCTTGAACCATCCCCATCTCCCGGAGTCGAGCTTCCTTTCGTGCCGGTCGATGGAGTAGGCCCCGCCGAGAGCGAGGAAGCGGACTCCTTGCCAACTCCACCGATGGCCCCTCGGAGCCCAGAGGATGCGGTCCGTGACCTCCACAAAGCCGTCCGGGCGGGCTGGGAGTTGGCGCAAGGCCTTGTGGTCCTCGTGGTTGCCATCAACGAAGATGACGCTCAAGTCGTCGTCGTCGAGTTCAGCGCTGAGCCAGGCCAGGTAGTCCCGGCCCTCGCCGATCAGAGGCCAGTAGCCGAAGTCCCCGAGCTGGACTATCCCGTCTACCTGATGCTCATGGGCGGCGGGTAGCAGGACGCGCTTCCAGTGCAGCCAGTTGCCGTGGGTGTCGCCCGCGACCAGGATGCGCTTTGGATTGCCGGGGAGGGGAGAGGGCATGGGGCCACTCTACTGACCGCCGGTTCCGACCGCACCTACTGCACAGACCTTGGGATTTCCTCGCCGGGATTCACGGCCGGTTGGTCCGGGTCAGGTAGGACAAATAGCCTCCGCTGCACCTTGGGGACGATGGGATGTGCCCAAAGGATGCGTCCCGCATCATCGGCTATGGCAACAGTTCTCGGCGTGGTTCCCTCGGGGATCGGAATGTCGTGCCGGGAGCGGAACTTGAACTCGGCTCGTCCAATGTTCATGAACCAGTCGAAGACGCACGGCACGGGAGCAGTGATCGGACTGTTGTGTTCGTCGAGGACCAGTAGCTGCCCTGGTACTTCTTGACCACTTGGCACGGCGGGATCCTATCACGACCGGGCGCAAGAGCCAAGAGGCGACCCGGAGAGTGGCGGGGTGTGGAGGTTTCAGCGCAGCAACTGGGCCTCAGCCCCTGATCATCTCCACCCACTTCTGGATCCGGTCCACGTGCCGCGGGCTCAGCCCAATTTTCTTCTCGGGGTGTACGAGCAGGTGCGGCGTCTGGATGGTTCGGGCCCACCTCATCCCACTGGAGACCATGCGCGGATCATCATCGACCCAGACGAAGGGGCGGTCCGGCTGTGAGCGCAGGGACTCTTGGACGGCCACCAGCTTGTTCCACGGTCGAACCGGAGCGGGAAGCGGCAGGTATGGCTGCCCGGCCCAGCCAAGGTCCTTCGAGAGCCCGTAGGTGTCAACTTCCTTCTCCCAGGTCGAGCACCAGATCCGCTCGACAGGCAGCGCCGTCAGGCGGGCCACCAGGTCGGGCGCGAAGAAGACGGGCATGTGGATAGAGGGCGCCCGCTGCCAGGTCGGCCAGCAGGTGGGGAGTGGTCCCATGTGCGCGCCGGCGATTGGGGAGACCACCCCGTCCACGTCGAGGAAGAGGAGGGGCGGCGTGTTCCGGTTACTGCCAGGCACTTGGGCATCGTAGCCGCCGCCAGGGCGGGGATTACCCACGGAGGCCTCGTGGGAGCTGGCGCGCCCATTTCCTCGTCGGCTTCAGCGGGTTGAGGTGCCGGCCATCACGCGGTCCCGCACGACCTCCCAGCTCTCGAACTGGCCAGCGGCGTCGAGGGTGCGGACGATCCGGTCGGCGTAGAACTCCGTAATGAGTGGTCGCGCTGCCTCGATCCGGGCCATCTGTTGATCGAAGGCCAGCACGTCGCCCGTCCCTCTCGCCACGAACCGACTTCGGGCAGCGGCCACGTCACCATCAAACCACCAGGCCGTGAGCCCCACGTCGTGGAGGGATCGGACGAACGGCAGGAAGCCCGGCAGGTACCCCCAGTCAATCACCACCGGGCGCCCGAGGATGGCTAGGGCCGCGACGAAGGGTCCAGGATCACGTGTGGAGAGCGCCGTTTCCCAAGTCTCTTGAACTCCCAGGGGACGCAGTCCGCCGTGCTCCACGTCCGTATGGAGAAAGCCGTGCCGCTCTGAGAGCCAGTTGCCGAAGGTGGACTTGCCGGTCGCCGGAATCCCAGACAGCAGGATGGTCCCAGGTACCCCGAACCGACCAGTCGCGCTCAGTTGCGTGGTCACGAGCCTTCCTCCCACGCCACCAGCGCACTTGACAGCCTCGGCACCGCTTGTTCAGCGTTGGCCATCGGAAACAAGGTCAAGGTCCCCGGCGAGTCGGTCCCCGCAACGAGCCAGCCGATGGCTGACAGGGCTGGATCGAAGGTCTCCGGAACCCCCGTGCTCCACTTCTGGATCGTCCACTGGAACGCCTGGCCTGGTACGGGCAGGGGGTCGATAGAGTGCGAAAGGGATTGCATTCCGGCAAGAGCTGCCTTGAGGACGTTCGCGTCCATGCCAGAGCCAGCTTCAGCCGCGACCACCACGATCAAGGACGCTCCGCGTTCCCGGGCGCCTCTGGCATAGCGAGACACCTTTCGTCTAACCTCCTCCAGCAGCAAGCTGGAGTCGATCCACCCGCCACCTGTAGGGGTATGGAGGATAGCTCGGAGACCCGGTACTGGCTGCGCCACTCGAAACTCATACCCTTCGATGACCTGTCTCGCGCCGACTACGGGAGGGGCCACGGTACTGAGGAGCCAGCTTTGTAGCTGCCCTACGATCCGTTTGCCTGTGGCGGCATCTGGTGGGGACAGGACCTCTCGTGCCGGGCTGATGATGTGCAGCCCGACCGGGACAGGGATGGTATGGACCCGGTCCCGGAGTGGCCGCCACCCGTCCGCTGCCACCCGGATGGGGTCGGGCAGCTGGCGTGTCCATACTTCGACAACCAGTGGGGGACGGCCGGGGACGAACCAGTCTGGCGTCACCCCCGCGATCGTGGTCTCGTACTCCGGAACCAGTTGGGCATCTTGAAGGACCGCCGCCAGGGCGAGCTCGTGGTACGCCGTTAGAAAGCCGCGGGCAGCTTGTAGCCGAGTGATCAGCTTGGTGCGCCCCGGTGCCGGGACCAGGGTCACCGCTGTGCTCATCCAGGCCCGCTGCTTCTCTCGACCGGGATCGGTCGCCACGATATACAGCTCAGGGCGCTGGGACCGAGGGCGGCTACCGTAGCGGCGCTGCAGCTCCTCGGTAAACGTCTCCTCAAACATGAGTAGCTATTGTCCTGCCGTGGATCGCCCAGCTTTGGAGTTAGCTTCTACCGCCTCGAGATAGGTGCTAGTGGCGAACCTTGCGTGTCGGGTGGAACTCGCCAGACGTTGCGTGGATGCCCAAGCTATGCGCATCTCGCAGTCAGCATGGCCGGGCCCGTACTCCAAGGTGCGGCGTACCATGACCCGTTGGACGTGGGTCACGTTAACGCCCCAGCTTACTTTGCAGGAATCCGATAATGCAGATCGGCCAGTCTCTGGTAGAGCCCGCTTGCCGATGCGGGCTGGCATTGAACGAGGACCCCGTGGTCCGCGCCGTTGAGAAAGTCGTACTCTCGGGCCGTCCTGTTGCTTCGATTGCCCTCCGCAGTGAGGCCGGGTGCCTCGTCCCACGTGAGGCCATCGGCCGTGACGCCACAGTGTCCATCCAGTGGGTTGCGGCGGATGGGGTCCCGCGTGATGAGGTGCGTCCGCTGGACGACGTCGTCAGGCTTGCAGATGCCGGGGCGACCATTCGAGGGGTCACAGCTCCAAGTGATGTGGGGCTGATGTGGGTCGGCATGGCTATCAGGGTTCAGGTCGATGCCAGCAATGAGCCGACGGCAATATGGCTGGTCCTTGCACGTGACCATCGCGGACTCGCGCGCCTGCCTGAAAGCGATTGGAGCGTCCCTAACGACTTGAAATTGGACCAGTCTGATAACCGCACGATGGGCGAGAGGCTGTCTGAAGCGCTGGGTGGCGCGGCGGTCCTCATTGAGGCGGCGCATCGCAGGCGGGCGGCTTTTGACGTGGCGGACCGGCAGCGGCCTGAGGTGCTCGCCGCCGCTGCCTCCGTGACCTTTTCCCAAGCCCACCAGTTCGTTGTGGCAAGGGCCTCTCTCCAAGAAGGAACGGTCCACGTCATCGGGGAGCGGCCCATGCAGTGTCTGTGCGCCGACAACGGCGCCGCGCTGCGTGCTCATTACCTCGACCAACTAGAGGCCTCACCGAAGGCTTCCCTGATCGCTCAGCCGGGCCGGGGTAGGCATGTGCTGGAGGTAGCCGACGGTGGCGAGTTGGCTGAACTCTTCCAGCGTCTCACAGCTGGCAGCGAACCGGCTTCGGTGAGTCAGTACCCAGGATTGAGGGTGAGCCTGCGGACCGGTGTAACTATTGGGAAGCGATCCTCTTCAAAGTCCGGCGGCCCGGCTCTCGATCTGGAAGGCAGGAGCTTGTCTGGCCGCAGCTCAGCCAAGGTCCATGTTCGCAGCGGGCCTCGCCGAGATCACCAAGGGCACCTGCCACCGTGAGCACGGTCTGGGCGAAGCTACCTCTCCTTTAGTGATCGCATAGGTCAGACCATTGCCCGGGAGCGACTGGGAACGGTTGCGCAACCGTTTCACGGCCATCCAAACGATCTCAGAAGAGCCCTTGCCCCGCTGCGGCCTGGCGTTTCTACCGTCGCCGGGCCCGTTGCTTGGTCTCGACTAGGATTGCCTCGCGGAGTTCGGACCAGCCGGCCTTTCCCTCCCTTAGCCGGTCCATCGCCACCCTGACGACATCGGCCTCGGATACGCGGATGCCTTCCCGCAGGCCATCGGCCAAGATGCGGTGAAGCCACTCCTCCTGCTCCGAGCGGAGCTGGACTTGCACCTTCCGGGCCGCGAACGTGGGGCGCTCCGTGCCTTCCTGGGTACCGACTACAGATGATCGGGAGCTTGCCACCTTGGCACGTCGCGGCATAGGGACATCACTAGGTGGAGGACTCTCTACCTCGGGAGTGCGACCGGCGGCCCGTTCTGGTTCTGTTCGTCTACCGCCCGTCAGCGATGGGGTAACCCGTCGCGGCTGTTGGATCATCTCCTCCAGTGTGTTCAAGCCATCGTCAGGCATTGGCTCCCTCCAAGACTTCGGCTGGCGCAGGAAGCTCCGGCGTGTCAATCGCCAGTGCCTGCTCCACCGTGTGGGCGAGTGTTCTAAAGTCCGCAGCCGCCGCCGCGACGGCGCGGCCGGGGCTCGGGTTGAGGACCAGGGCGGACCGTCGCGCTCGACGTGGCAGCCAGGGGTAGTCCCCGATGGGCGGGGCCACCGCCACCCCGTGGGCCCGCGCCATGTTCACCAGCGCTATCAGCTGGGGTCGGATCACGGCTCGGCTCCGTATCCGGTTTGGGGCGAGGATGAGCGTGAAAGCCGTCGCCCGCTCAGAGAGCAGGCCCTCCAGCGCCCTCAGCTCCGGCCACCCTATTCCGACCGGGACCACCACCACGTCGGCGGCGGCCCACGCCGCGTCAGTTAGCGGAACGGCCCCAGGATGGGTGTCGATCACCACGGGACGGTCCCAGGCCTCGGCCCACTCCCTTAGGCGGCCGGCAGCGACGGCAGGGTCGCCGATCCATCCCGCCAAGCCAGGGGAGCTGGGCACGAGGTCCGGCCTGCCGGCACGACGGAGAGGGCGAGGCGGATGGTCTCCCAGAAGGCCCCGCAGGAGACGGCCATCAGACGGCGCGGCTCCCCAGGTCCCCGAGGCTCCACCCCTGTCCCAGTCGCAGTCCACCAGGACCGCCCCGAGACTCGCCGCAAGCTCGAAAGCCAGCGTGGTCTTGCCAACCCCGCCCTTATAGGCGCTGACCGTGACTATGCGTGTGGTATTCACGTCCGGATGGTAACACGTCGGGAGGTGATGAGGTACGTCTATTAGGACGTGAGGACGTGAGGGAAAGAGTGGCGAGAGCCAAAGCCATAGTGGTCGAACCCAAACCCCACTCTCGGGCAATTGTTGCTCACTCGTCACGTCAGTAGGTGACGCCATCCTTACCTCTGGAGGTGGCGAGGGCTCTACTATCCCTGCGTTGGGTAATGACCGCGTGGGTCGGGGGGTAGACTTTAGCCGCCATGAAGTTTCTGGGCTTCGGGAGACAGAAGGGCCAGCCTCGGTTCGTGTTTGTGGACCCTGCTACCGGGGACAGGTTCACGGTGAAGGGTGGTGAGGTCAACGATGACCCAGCCACCCCGTCCATCGAGGTGGTCGTCGACCCGGGGGCGGTTGGCATGATGGGCTTCGGGATCCGGCCCGGGCGAGTTGCGGATGCCCGGCTTGTCGAGAAGGGTCCAGCTCCGAGGTAACCAACTGCCAGTGGCCAGCCAAGCGCAGGTCACCGTGGCGGCCGCTCCGCAGGTGGCCGTGAACCCGCTCTCCCTCCCGCTGTAGAGGCGAGGGGCCGGACAGCTGCTGGTCGCGTAGCGGGAGGCCGGCACCACCGCGCGCACGGTGGCCGACTGGGGACTCTCCGCCCGGCATTGTCTACGCCGCGAGGCGCATTCCCTTCGAACTCAGCGTAAAGTAACTAGATCGTGACGTACCCACTTGCGGATCTGGGCACCTACGGATGTAGGGACGTGCTAATATATACCCATGAACAAGGCCACCCGACCGGCAGACGCTCGGACGATCCTTCGGCAGATCGGCGATGCCACACTGCAAGGCCTCGGAGCCCGGCAGATGGTCGATCGGGGCGATGGGCTCCACTTCACAGTGGGCCAGTCGGCGGGCAGGACTCTGCGCAAGGTGGTCATCCTGCTGGCGGCTGACGACACCTACACCGTCGAGGCGATGAAGTTCGATCGCCGGACCTTCGAGAGCACCACGACCTACGAGATCGACGACGTGTACGCCGAGAGCCTCGCCCTGGTGGTCAGGACCGCGGCTCGGACCGTGGGGGTGTACGCATGAGGAACTGTTCCGACCTCTTGACGTTCGACTTCGGAACGGCCCCGGTGGACACCATGCCCGCCACTCCGACGGATGACTTCGAGGCGGCCCGCCTCGCTCACGGAAAGGCGGAGGCCGCGGAGGTCAGGGCTCGCGCCGCCTATGACGCGGCCATGGCGGCCAATATCAAGGTCATACGCGTTCCTGTGGACGGGGCCCCGGAAGCGGTCCAAGCCATCAGGGCGGCGGGGGAGCGGGCGAGGGCAGACTTGGCGGCGGCCTTCGGCAACTACGCGGCCTCTGCCCGTGCCCTCTCTCGGGCTCGGGCCTTGGCAAGGTCATAGGAGCGCGGCATGCACGAGATCGAGCGCACGGCCCAGGATGTCGCCGATGACCTGGGAGCCACCGCCGAGATGCGCTTTCTAATTCAGCGCCGCGAAATTGCTGAGGACGCGCTCTACTTCGCGGAGTTCCATCTGGAGTGCGCCTTGGACTTCGGCTGGGACGCAGTCGAGTACTGGACCGGCGAGGTGGAGCGAGCCCGGCAACGGATGGCCGCTCTCAGGGATGGGCTGGAATGAGAGGGCGCCGCACCCGTCAGCTGGTAGACCCGGAGCGCACTGCCCGTGCTCTCTCGCTCCACTGGGCGGGGGATGGCCCCAAGCGCGGAGGCTACCGCCCGACTTGGTACGAGCTAATGCTCATGGTCAGGGACTCCGCAGGCTGCGACTTCAAGACGGCCAGCGATGCCGTGCTGGAAGTGATCGACTGGACCGACGCCAATGACTGGCTCCCGAAGCGGGCGTGGGAGCGGACAGTCTCTAAGACACCGCCCGCACAACTGACCTTGGCCCTTGAGGCCATGGAGGAAGCCAAATGAGCAACAAGACAGGTAACAGGACCAGCGCAACTAAGGCGCTTGCGCAAGCTCTGGAAGAGCTGCTGCCGAACAGCCATGCAGTGGATCTGGACGACGAGCGAATCCGCGGCCCGAGGGGCGGGATGCGCGGCTGGCGGCGAGCGGGAGGAGCATGGCGGCCTGGGGTGATCTTGCTCACCCGAGCGGTCTGTGACACAGACCACTGCAACGAGAACATAGAGCACGGGCACAGCTATTTTTGGGAGCATGGAGAGCCTGGACACTACGGTTCAACCACTTTCACCGGCCCAACGTTCCGGGACACCGTCGAGGTGCGCGCGACGCTGGAGGTCCTCGCAGGCCTGGCCCGCTCCAATAAGGGCCAAGCCATCGACCCTGACAAAGCCCGCGCGCTCATCGCCGCCGCTGCGCTGGAGCATGAGCAGGCGGCTTATGCCGAAGCGGGCGTGGGAGCCCTCCAGTCGGCCAATAGCTGACGCAGAGGGGCCGCCATCGAGGCGGTCAATGCGGCTGGCCGGTCCCAAGCCCGGCCACTACTGGAGGAAGCCAAATGAGCGACACACAGGCGAAGGAGGCGGAGGAGGCGGCGGAGGATGAGGCGGCGGTGCAGAGGGCGTGGGAGGGGCGGATGAGAGAGATGGATGCTCGGGAGTTGGAGATGAAGTCGGAGAGGGAGGCCCAGGAGCGGGAAAACGATTCCGCCATCTGAAAAGGGGTGAGCCCACGCAGAGGGGCCGCCACTGAGGCGGTCAATGCGGCTGGCCGGTTCCCAAGCCCGGCCACTACTGGAGGAAGTGAGATGAGCGCCCTTGATGAGGATGAGGTGACTCGGCGCTTCGGGTCGCCCCTAAGTGTTACGGAGCCCTCTTTGCCGGCGATCTCGCCGGAGTCGATGCGACAGGTTGCCGCCCGGGCTCTGGGCTGTTTGGAGCGCACTGCGCCTGCTGGTGTCGAGATCGCGTTGGTCACCGACGAGACCGGTCTCACAATCAAGGTGTTCGGGAGCAAGGATGTGGAGCTTCTTGACACGATCCGCTTCTGGTGGTCGGACGATCTCGATCTCCGTCTCTACGAGGTGGGCCTCATCCGCGATCTGCCAGAGTACCTATTGACTGGCGACCGCGTAGTCAAGGTGGTGCCGTCGGGTGGGGCGGCCACCAAGGCGGGCGGTGTCTGCGGGCGATGGCTAGTGCAATGGGAGGATCGGCCTCACGATGTAGGGGACGCTCCGCCCGGTCTCGTTGACTACTTGACGGATGAGGGGGCTGAGTAACCAACGCAGAGGGGCCGCCACCTCGCCGGTCAATGCGGCAGGCCGGTTCCCAAGCCCGGCCCCAAGAGGAGAACTGAGATGAAAATAGTCGAGAACTTCATGAACTCGTGGCCCTTCTATCGGCTTACTGCCAAGCAGCAGCGGGCGGTCGAGAATTCCATCGCGTGCAGCTGTCCCCGCCCAGATGTCGGGGCGGCCATGACCAGCACCACGCCGGAGGAGCTTGCCGAACTGAGCAAGAGCCCTGACCCTTGGGTCCGCTTCCACGTGGCCAACAACCCCAGCACCGACGGCCAGACACGCGAGCACCTCGACGCCGACGAGGTGGTGGAGCGGATCCAGAAGCTCTACGAGAACGGTCGCGTCGCTCGGGCCGTCCGGGAGGGGACCTGGCCGTGGAGCCTGCCCGGCGACTTCGACGGCTTCGGGGATCCGATATGAACGGAGCGGGCGACGACGAGACGAGCGCCGCCGGCCAGCCAGACCTTGCCGAACTCAAGGCCGCCTACCGACGCGACTAGCCGCGACGAAGGGGGAACTCACGGCGGGTGAACAGGCCGAGATGGCGCGGCTTGCCACCCTCTACGAGCCGCTCGCAGTCAGGGATGAGAAGAGGCGGATGAAGTCGAACCACACCCCCCGTGACCAGCTTTCCAGGTCCCCCTGGCCTGCCCGGGCCGATCACGACGTGCCGGGATGGGCACTCGGCGTATGGAGCGGTTCTGATTATGGGTGGACGGCGTCGAGAAGCTGCCGTACTCTCCCGGACTTGCCGGAGACCAGCGGGCCCGAAGCCTCTCGTAGCTGCCTTGCGCCTCACCATGGCCTGGTCATCTAAACTCTCGCCAAATGTGGCGAGCCAGGAGCGCCTTAGGGTGGCGCCATCCCGTCCGCAAGGTGCGACGCAAGGCGACGCGGGACCTCTATCGTGCCTTGACGCCACGATCACGGCGCCGAGGACGAGGCCGCGGAGGCGGTGGTGGGACCCGGCCAGGTGTGCAAGGGGACAGTAGCGGGACCGCACTGGAGGGCGGTTGCTACCTCGTGGGATGTGGCAGTTGCCTCGGGCTCATCATCGCCGCAGCCACAAGTGCCAGTGCCACCTGGACTCTCGTAAGCGTCGGGCTCGGCGCGATCGTCCCGCTTCTGTTGTTTGTCGCCATCAGCGCTCTAGTCGCTGTCAGAAGGTACCGCAGCGGTATGCGCGCAGCGTCTCCGGCCCTTACCCAGGAGATACGTATGTCACCTCCCCAGCCGGACAACAGTTCGTATGAGTCGACTCGGGAAGCGATGGATGCTGAGATCAGGCGGTTGAACGGCTTGGCTACCCTATATGTGGATGAACTCAAGGATGCTACCCGTGCCGGGCGCAGCCCCTCCCAGGAGTTCCTAGCCGCGAAAGCCAACTTCAATGCCGCAGCAGGTCGATGGGCCGTGATCGGCCGTCGGCTACAGGAGGGCATCGCGCCTGCAGAACTCGGAAACTTCAGCCCCGCGTTTTGGGAGGCGTCAGCGGCAATGGAGAGAGCGACCAACGATGGGCGGCGGAGCGTCGCGCGTCTGATGTAGGCGTTCCGGTCGGCAGCGGCCCCGACTTCATACCACCAATGCCCACCACCTGATGTGGACGAGGACCCATACCCGACCGAAACCGACACTTGATGCCCACCCCGCCCGCCCGGCAAGAGCCGCGCGAACTCGGCTCCATACCATCAATGCCCAACCCCACCTTTCCGATCGGTCTGTCCAACCCGCTCCGGAAGTGCCGGGATGGGCACTGGACGTATGGCACCGCTCTGATCGGTCACCTACCGAGATCAGGGATGGGCATTGGGCGTATGGATCTGGCTGAGGCAGGTCTTCGGGGTTGGGCATTGATGGTAGGAAGCAGGGATCATGTCCACGATGAGCACAGCGATCCGATCTCGAGCCGAGTTGCCTTGGGTTCGGCCCAGCCGCTTCCTCGACCAGCTGGACCGGCTCTGGCTGATCTCGGACACTCACTGGGGCCATCGCCGACTGCGCGAGGTCCTGGCACCCGGTGTCCGGCCGGCCCACGTGGACGCCCTCATGGTCCAGCGATGGTGGGAGACGGTCGGGCTGGACGACCCCGTGCTTCACTTGGGCGACGTGTTCATGGGGGACATAGAGGCGGCCGACGTGCCCGACCGCTTCCCCACCCTGCCCGGCCATGTCTTTCTCTTGCCCGGCAATCACGACGGCTCCGACAAGCTCGCCTCCCTTGCGGCCATCGGCTGGCTGATGGTGGAGCCCTTCACCTTCGAGTACCAGGGCTGGACGGTCCGCTTCACCCACCAACCCCTTGAGGACCTGGCCGAGGGTGAGCTGAACGTCCACGGCCACATCCACCAGAACCCGCCGCCGAGTCCCCGCCACTTCAACGCCTCGGTTGAGAGGATCGACTACCGGCCCGTGCTGCTGAAGCAGGTGCTCGACCAGCTGATCGAGGCCAACGGCGGAGCGAGGAAGTGGGGGACCCAGAGGGCAGCGGAGAGAGGACGCTGAAGGTGGGGCCCGGCGCGGCCGGTTCTCCCTGCCATTAGAGGGGCAGCGGACCAGCAAGCTCCGCGCGGAGGGGGACGCCGCCATACCATTCCCGCAGTGCGGACTATCCATGTTCCGCAAGCTCCGTGCATGGGGAGGCCACTTAGCACAGTGCCGATTGGTATAGTGCCGCGCTGCGTGAGCCCCGCGCGCATGGGGGACCTGGCGGCCAGAAGTAATATGCAGAATCTGCATAGATGTACCCCCCCGACGGTCGATCCTCCCCGGCCCTCCCTGTGCAGGTTCTCTCGATCACGGAGGCAAGGCGTCGGCTCCCCGCCCTTCTGGCCCGCTTCCGGGAGGCGGGCCCGGCTGCTGAACCCGTGGTGCTGGGCCTGCGGCGCCACGCCGAGGCGGTCTTGGTGCCCTACGAGAGGTATCGGACGATGGTGGACGATCTGGAGGCCGCAGCAGCATGGATCGCCGACTTCCGGGCGGCGGCGGAACTGCCAAGCATTCCTCGGTAGTTGTGCCCCATGGGGGATCGTCCGCGCCCGGGCAGCGGCGTCTGAGAAGCAATATGCAGAATTTGCACATTGCTTTTCGCCTCGTCGGCGTGATCACGGCGTCTGGCCCGGCTCCCATCAAGGAAACGGAGACCTCAAGTCTCTCTTGCCGTCCGCCGGAGGGAGTCGGTCAGCCATCGGTCCCCAAGCAAGTGGCACGGAGTTCTCAAGGTAGTTCCCAGGCCGCCGGCCGGGGCTAGACTTCAAGAGGTCGCTGGCCCCTCGCCCGCGCCACACCTCCACAGTTCCCAGGGGTGTGTGCGCGCCTTGGGCGAGCACCCTGGTGGCTGGCAGGAGGTGGTGGTATGGCCGTTCGCCGACTCTCGGACCTCCCATGCTCTGGCTGTGGGGTGCTTCACCCTACCCTCGCCCCAGGCGATTGTCCTTTCGCCCGACGCGTTGCCGAGGAGAGGCGGGCCCAAGTGGTGGCGCTCCAGGCAGCATCCACTGCCACCGGGCAGCGACCGTCCCAACCGCAGAGGACGGTGGCTCTGGCCGATGCGGCTCGCGAGGCGGTTGAGACAGCCTCGGATGCGGTTCAAGCGGAGGTGGAGGCTGTAGCGGAGGCGGTCGAGGCGACCGATGACGAGTACACCGTCCGCCGCCAAGAGGCCTGGCTTCGGGTGATCGCGGCCTTGCCGTGGGGCCCGACACAAGAGAAGGGGACGCCGGCGACCACGGCCGCAGCCCGTCGCGTGCTCGACCAGACCCATGGCGGCCACGATGGAGTGAAGAGGATCCTCACTGACCGGGTGGCCTCGATGTCCCACATCGAGCGGCGCCGCGGCGACCACCGGATGCGACCCTTGCTCCTGGTGGGCCCGCCAGGCACCGGTAAGACCACCCTGGCCAGCGCGATGGCCACAGCGCTCGGCATGCCATGTGAGGTGATCAACGTGCCGGTGGCCGCCGTGGACGAGTGCTATCTGGCGGGTGCGGATCGGGTGTGGGCGGGCTCGGAGCCCGGGGCGATCATTCGGGCCGTGCGCCGGGCTGGGACGTCCCGCCTCCTGATTGTGCTCGACGAGGTCGACAAGGTCACCGTCGGTCACGGGCGGGGCGCCTCTCCTACGGCGTGGCTACTGGAGCTGCTCGGGTCCACCAGCTGGTCAGACCGGTATCTGGGTGTCCCCTACCCCACCACGGCGATGAGCTTCGTGGCGACGGCCAATGACCTCGACCCCATCCCCGCCCCGCTCCTCGACCGCTGCGAGGTGGTGGAGGTGCCGGGCCTGTCGGCGGCGCAGCGAGTGGAGGTGGCCGTCTCTCACGTCTGGCCCCGGCTGCTCGCGGCCTATGGAGTGACTGCCGGGTCGGTCCCGCTCCCGCCGGACGGTATGGAGGTTCTGGTCACCGATTATGCGGGGCCGGACGAGGCCGGGCTACGGTCGGTGGAGACCAGGATGGAGGCGGTCATCCAGCGGGCAATCGCCCAGGGCGCTCCCAGGCGGCAGGTGTGGATCACCCCAGAGTTCGTGGCTGAGCGGCTCGGGCCGAGGCCCAGGGGACGCAGAGCGGCGGGGTTCGCCAGGGAGATTCCGGCCGGGCGAATGGGTGTGGCGGCCAGCCTCAGGTAGGGGTCTCGCCGGCGGGCCGGACGGGGCGGTCTTCAAGAGAGCAGGGCTGTACCGGACGGCCCGGGGGACCCTGCCCGCGCTGCCAGTGGTCCTACGGACAGCGGCCTTGGAGGCGGCCGATAGCGCGGAAGCGAGCGCCTGACCACCCAGGCTTGGGCCCCACTCTGGCTACTCCCAATCCGCCGCGCTCCACCTCCGCCGCCCTCCGTCTCCCCCATGCCCGCTCGCTCCTCAGCACGGGCCTTTGCTCCGTCTGCCGCTGGCCAGCTCGCCGTCCCGCATGCCTCGCTTGTCTCCACTGTCTTGGCTTGCGTGACCTTCGCACATGGCTGCCGAGCATCCCTGGCACACTTGCATCAAGATGCCCACGTGGTACGATGGCCGCGGTCGGCCCTTGACGGGAGGGCCTCGCAACTCACCCGAGGGTTGGCAAATGTTAGGAATCGCAAAGATCAAAGATCCCGGCTACTACCTCAGGGCGGTGGCCGATGTGGCCACCGCCAAGGAGTTGGGTGTCACCCGATCCCTGGACCCGAACATCCTCGTGGCCTACCGTCTAGCAGACGGAACAACCGTTCCGATAGATGACGTCAAGCGGATCCGCAGAGAGGTCTCGGTCGCTGGTCTGAGGCTTGCCGACGGGATCGAGGTGGCGCTGGACCGGGCAATCGCCATCCGCTCCGAGGGTCGGATCACTGGCTATCAAGTGGGTGGTAAGGAGGTCTCTGCCAAGGACGTCCACCGCTGCAAGGTCACCCGGCGCCGGACCGTCGGCTACCGCCTGGCAGACGGGCGAGAGGTTGCCAAGGACGATGTTCACACCGTCACCGCCGCCGAAGTTGGGGCGGGTTTCGTTGGCCCTGACGGACGGGTGATCATGGCATCCAGCGTCGCCATTCAGGAGGTGGATGGCCGGATCCTCGGCTACTACTCCGAGCACGGCGAGGCCCCAGGCCGTTGGATCGGCCGTGGCGCGGTTGAGGACCTGGGGCTCACCGGACGGGTGAGCCTTACCGAAAATCGGGAGCGGTACGAGGCCCTGATGGCGGGCAGGGACCCGGACACTGGCGCCCAACTAACCAAGGGGCAGCCTGGTGGGGCGCGAGTCTCGGGCTACGACCTGCTCTTCACCTGCCCGAAATCGGTGTCCATCCTGTGGGCGCTGACGGACGACCGAGCCTTCGCAGACCAGCTGGAGACCGCTCACAAGGATGCCGTGGATGCCGCCTTGGCCTGGCTGGAGGAGCAGGTTTCCTTCGTGCGCAGGGGTCACGCCAGCGGCGGTCTCGACGACCCTAATCCCGACACGATCCGCTACGAGAGGACTGCGGGGCTCGTTGCCGCCGCCTTTTTCCACCGCGCCACCCGACCAGTGGATGGTGCTGAGGACCCTCACATGCACACCCATGTGGTGGTGGCTAACCTGATGAGGAGCCTGTCCGATGGGCAGTGGAATGCCCTTGATGCCACTGAGATTTACCGGCTCCTACAGACGGCGGGATACCTCTATGAGGCGCAGCACCGGGCCAACCTCGCGGGTCTAGGACTTCAGATGACCCAGCCGGTCAACGGGCTATCCGAGATCAAGGGGCTGGACGACCGTAAGGTGATTGAAGCCTTCTCACAGCGTTCGGCCGAAGTCGAAGGCGGGGTCAGGGATGCACTGGCCGAGGTCAATGCCGACCGAATCGCCCGAGGGCTTGATCCTCTGGATGAGGCCTCGGCGGAGGCCCGCGACCTAGCGAGCCATCGGACAAGGAGTGGCAAGGAGAGCCCGAAGAGCACTGCTGAGCTTCGGGCGATCTGGCTCCAGATCGCTGCCGAAATCGGGCTGGGTCAGGAGCAGATCCAAAAGGTCCTGAACCGGGGCGCGGCCGAGATCGCCGCGATCAACCCTGCGCTGGCGCGGAGATTCGCCCGGGCTTTGACAGAGAACGTGAACGTGTTTGAGTTCACCGACGCACTCAAGGCGGTTGCCGGCCACTTCCCCCAGGGCGTCCCCGTGGACCGCAGCGTTGAGCTGGCCCGCGCCCTCTTGGGCGGCGAGCTGACCGATGAGATCGTGGGGCTAGGGGATACCGGAGAGGTCACCGCCAAGGACGTGATCAGGCGGAAGGATGGGCGGGTGGTGGCCGCTCGAGGGGCATGGCGCGGCGAGCATGCCGAGCGGTACACGACCAAGGAGATCATCGCTCTGGAACGGAGGATCCGGGACAACGCCACCCGCCGGCTGGACGCCGCCGTAGCGCTTGCTCGGCCGGAGGCCGTCACCAAGGCGCTCGCATCCAACCCCGGTCTCTTCAAGACCAAAGACGGCACCTCCAAAGACCCCACCGAGCAGAGCTTGATGGTGGAGGGGATCACCAAAGATGGCGCCGGCGTCGTGTGTGTCTTTGGAGGTGCGGGCAAAGGGAAGAGCTTCGCCCTCAAGGCGGCCGCAGAGGCTTTCAGAGATAGCCGAATCCCAGTGATCGCGACTGCCGCAGTCAAGCGGAGGGCGAGGGCGTTGGGCGCCGACCTGGGCATTCCTGAAAGCGCGTGGCTGACTATCGCCGCGCTTAGGCAGCGCGTGGAGGGGACCGCCGAGCACGGCGGCACCCCCCTGCCGAAGGGATGCGTAGTGATGTGCGACGAAGCCTCGGTGGTCAATGCCAGGGACCTCGACGCTCTTGCCCGCCACGTCGAAGCCGTGAAGGGCAAGCTGGTCCTGGTGGGCGATCTTGCTCAGCTCGACCCCATCGGCCCGGCGGCGCCCCTCAAGGAGTTGGCGCGCCTGGTCCCCACTTATACCCTGACGCAAAACCAGCGCTTCAAGGATGACGATGAAGCTCTCGCGCTTGATGCTCTCCACGAGGGGGATACCAAGGCCTATCTCGACTGGGCAACTAGTGCTGGACGGGTCGTCTATGCGACGGGCAGCCTCCGCGAGGCCAAGGTTCACCTGATCGAATGGATCAAGGATCAGTACGTGGAGGCCCATGCCCGCGGCGAATCCGTGGCAGCCCAGGCGGCGACCCACAAGGACCGGAAGGCGCTCAACACTGCCATCCGGGCCGCGCTGGTGGCAAGCGGAGCCATCCAAAGCGACGAAATCGAAGTCGGCGGGCTCAAGCTCGCGGTAGGAGACATCCTCCAGCCGCGGCGGAACAACCCAAAGCTTGGCGTATCCACTGGTGAACTGTTGGTCGTGACCAAGATTCACGTTGAGGCGGAAGACAATCCTGTCCTGCAGTCGCTACCGCTTCGCCTGAATCGGAACAAGATCGGCCAGAGCGTGGTCCAAGTGCGGAGGCCAGACGGCGAACTCTTGTACTTGTCACGGTACTATGCGGAGAACTATCTCGATTACGGGTTCGCCATGACCGTGCACAGTCGCCAGGGTGACTCCGTGCGCCGTGCTTGGACGCTCGCCGATGCCAACTCACTCTCTCGCCAATGGGCCTACACCGCGCTGACTCGGGCTTCGGAGGAGAACATCCTCTGCTTCGCGGGGGAGAGGCCTGCGGATGTGGAACATCACCTCCCAGAGGAAAACACCCCGAGTGCACATGACCAAAAGCTCC
Source organism: bacterium (assembly GCA_021795235.1). Taxonomy (GTDB): domain Bacteria; phylum Chloroflexota; class Dormibacteria; order Aeolococcales; family Bog-877; genus AG-12. The sequence continues at coordinate 44,795 of JAJYPP010000002.1, read as the reverse complement.
TACTCGAAGCTGGTCTGCGCCGCGATCGTAGCAAGCCGCTTGCGACTGAGCCCGAGCCGACCACGATCCCCGAATTGCAGCCACAGCTGGCGGCGATGGCCGTTGAGCGCGAGGCAGAGGCGGCACGACCTCTGCGGGACTTGCCCCGCCAGCGGTACGTCGCGCAGGAGTCTCCAAGGGCTACGCGGCTACGGGCCGCGATTGAGATCACCAACGCCATTGACCGGGGAGACCTCCAATTGGTGACCCGAGCCATCGTGGCCGGGCAGGAGGCCACTTTGACCAGGGCTGGCATTCCCCTCGACCCATCTGCCACGGTCGCGCCTCCCCAGGTGCCGGTCAAGGAGTCTGCTCTTGAAGTCGTGCACCCGTCCGAACAGCTTCCTCAAGTGCAGGGCTCGCCCATGCCGACACCGGACCCAGCGGCCGTTGCTCGAGTTGCGAGTCGGACCATCGACAATGACCAGGCGAAGGCCCAGCAGCGGCGCCGGGGCCGGAAGCATGAAGAGGAGGAGGCGAGGCAGCAGCAGCCGGGCCAAGAGCAGCAGCTCTGACGTTGGCCGCCTTGGTCAACCACGTGTGACGGCGCTGTGACAACCTGATCGCCTGGCGTCAGACGCCGGGGCGGGGCGGGTAGTCTCGAACCCATGGTCGCTCGTGCCAAGGCCATGCCCGATGGCAACGGCCATCGGGAGGGCTTGATCCGACCCGCGGTCCGCGACCCCGATCTCTCGGAGCACCGGCTCCTGAGGGCCGTGGTGGCGCAGTCCCCCGTGGCGCTGGCCGTGGTGGACGCGGACGGCGTTGGAGTCTTGTGGAATCCCGCCGCCGAGCGAGTGTTCGGCTGGAAGGCCCGTGAAGTGGTCGGTCATCGGCTGCCGACCATCGCGGCCGACTTCGAGGCTGAGCACAGGGAGATCGTGGCCCGCACCCTGGGCGGAGAGTCCATCCTGGAACTTGAGACCAAACGGCGCCGGCGGGACGGCCGCCTGATCGACGTCTCCATCTCCACCGTCCCGCTGCAAGATCGCCGCGGCCGGGCTATCGCCCTCTTGGGGATCCTGCGGGACATCACCAAGAGCAAGGGTATAGAGGCGGAGCTGGCCTGGCAGGCCCAACACGACCAGCTCACGGGGCTCCTCAACAGGCGGGGCCTCACGGAGAGGATGGGTACGTTTGCGACGGATCGGGACAGTGCCCACGGGGCTATCGCCCTTCTCAATCTCGGCCGGCTCAACGAGGTGAACGACTCCCAAGGCCTGGCTGTCGGGGACGAGGTCCTGCGCACCTTCGCCAAGCGGCTCACGCGCGCCGTGCGGCCCAGCGATGTGGTAGCGAGGCTCGACGGGGAGACCTTCGTCGTGGCGATGCCCAAGATCCCGGTCGACAAAGTCGAGGCCGCTGTCACCAGGGTGCTGGACCAGTTGGGTTCGCACTACCGGATCGGTGGCCATGACATGGATGTGGCTGTGAGCGCAGGTGCCGCCATCTGCTCGGACCGCGACGCTCCAGAGGAGACGCTGCGCCGTGCCGCGGTTGCCCTGCACGAGGCCAAGCTCCAACCCCACCACCGTCTCTACCTCCTCGAGGCCGAGGACGACCGGGCCTTCGTGGAGCGGGTCGAGCTGGGGGAGCGGCTCGCCGGCGCGGCCGAGAGAGGGGAGTTGAGGCTCCACTTCCAACCCATCGTCTCCGCCGCATCTGGACGGGTCGCAGGCGCCGAGGCGTTGGTTCGCTGGGAGCACCCCGAGCGAGGGCTGGTGCCGCCAGCGGAGTTCATCCCCCTGGCTGAGGAGACCGGGAGCATCTCAAAGATCGGCTCCTGGGTTCTCGACGAAGCGTGCCGGGCCCTGGCCGGATGGGTGGCCGCCGATCCCGCCGCGGCCGACCTGAATGTCTCTGTCAACCTCTCGGTCGCGCAGCTACTGGACCCGGGGCTGGTCCCACACGTGGCGGAGGCCGCCGCCAACTGCGGCCTCTCCCCTGACCATCTCCACCTCGAGGTCACGGAGAGCGTCCTGAGCACGGACCCAGAGGCGGCGGCAAGAGTGTTGGAGGAGCTGCACTCCCTCGGTGTGGTCCTGGCGATCGACGACTTCGGAACGGGGAACTCGTCCCTCACCGCCTTGAGGCGCTTCCCCTTCCAGGTCCTCAAGGTCGACCAGTCCTTCGTCAGTGGAATCGGTGTTCGTCCTGACGACGAGACGATCGTGGTGGCCACCATTGGCCTGGCCCACGGCCTCGGGCTCACGGTGGTTGCCGAGGGGGTGGAGACGGAGGCCCAGCGGGAGTTCCTGGCCCAGCACGGCTGCGACGAGTTGCAGGGGTTCCTGCTGGGGAGGCCGGAGCCGAAGTTGGCTGCTGTTGTAGACTCGACTAGCTAGGGTTTCCCGGGGTGATCAGATCGAGGGCCTTGGTGTGAAGGGACCACACCTCGGGGATGGATCCCGAGCGAAAGGAGGTGGAATGGGCGCCCGCCGCAGAGGAGACACTGACGAGTTTGGGTCGGCGTTGGGCGTGGCAGCGCTGATAGCCGGGATTGGTGTCATCATTGATCTAGCCGCCAGACGGGCGCGGGCTGACCAGGGCCGGATCATCCGGGAGTCCAAGGCGAGCCCAGCAAGTGCCTGGCAGCGCGTCGGTGCGGACCTGCGCTGCGCGATTGATCGTCAGGAAGCCGCATCGCGCAAGTGACCCATCCTGTGGACAGTGCGCCTTCCCCGGAGGATGGCGGTGCTCGGGATCCTGGAGCGGGGCTGGCAGACGTTACAGGTGGTCACCCCAGCGGGCCATCCCCGTCGGCCGAGGAGTTGGCCAAGGACCTGCTCGAGCAGATCACCCCGGAGGTCCTTGAGCGGCTGTTCTCTAGGCCACAGGTCACTGCCTTCTTCTCGCACTTCTCGGACCCAATCCCAGCGCCAGAGACCCTGGCTGGGTACGAGCGGATCATGCCCGGATTGGCGAATCGGATAGTCGAAATGGCCGAGGCTTACCAGAGGCACCAGATCGGCTTGGAACGCGACCAATTCAAAGCGGCCACCGAGTTCGGGCGGCGTGGGCAGTGGTTCGGTCTCGGCGTGGCTATCGTGGGTTTCGCTGCGGCCGCGTACCTTGGATCGCTAGGCCAGCCAGCAGTAGCTGGTGTAGTGGCGGCACTGGACCTGGGGTCCATCGTCACCGTGTTCGTGGTCGGGGACCGCCTGCCCTTGCGGCGTGGACGGGTCCGAGACACTGAGCCAGGAGACAGCTCAGCGACCTAGCCACGCGGAGGGGACGCTGTCCTCGGGGCGGCCAAGAAGTGATGCCAGGTCACCACAGCTTGCGGGCCGGCGTGAACACTATGCGCCACATTGGGCCGCTCCAGGGGCTCGGACCCCTAGGGTCTGGCTCGGCGCTTATCACCCTCCAGCCGCGTTCGGCGTACTCTGGCGAGAAGTAGGCAATCGCCGTGTCGGCCGGGGCGTCGGCAGGTAAGGTGGGGCCGATCCCGCGCACTACGTTCTCGTGCTCGTTTCCGCTGCAGTCAGGGGTAATGCAGTTCTCGTTGGCCAGTTCCCCCGGGCGAAGGCCAAGGAGGGCCCGGGCGCAAGGTTCGCACATGAACTGGATCGCCTTATTAGGGAAGCGGACGGAGTCGCCCACTGAAGGTCCCACGTAGCCGTCTGGGGACTCACCATGGCATCGCTCACAAGTCGCCGTGGGAGGCCAGGCGACGACGATGCTCCGTCGACCCTCTAGCCAGAGCGTTGGCTTCTCATGTCGAGCCGAACAGAACCGTGGCCAAGTGTCTCCTGGGTGGGGCATGCGACACCTCTGACGGGCGGAAGCGCTGTGATCTAACTAGCGCTCAAACATACGCCGTCTCCACCTCCCCTAACCTAGACGTGGCATCAGGTCACGCAGATGGCCTTTTCCGGCATGCGCGGCGAGGAACTCAGGGCGACTCTTGTGGCAAGCTGCGATCTCCCTGACCAGTTCCTTACTCACTCCCAATTGCTTCACGATCGACCCCTCGATCCGATCTCCAAGGTCTTGCCCGGGTGGTTTTCTTGAGCGAAAGGGGACGGCGAGGATCTTGCCGCACTCGCAAGGGACCTGCCAGCGGACATGATCGGAGGGCGTCTCCAGGGCACGGAGCTTTCGAGCCACCGTGTCGAGGTCCCTGCCCTTCACCGAGAGAGGAAGCTCTCCAGGTGGGCAAGGTGTGAGGCAAGGCGTGAGTCCAATTTGTCGTGGTCAGCCCTCAGAGCTTCACGGAGTGCCCGCAGGCGGTGAAGCAGGTCCGCCGCCGCGAGAGAAGGAGTGTCGCCCTCTCCGAACCCTCCCGTCACTGGGTCTGTCGCCACCCATTGCCCCAGATCCCAGTCCACCTCTATCATAAGCCCCTCGATGGCGGCCACCAGGCGTGTGTGCGGCTGCTGGCTCTCCATCTAGCCCGCCTCGCGCAAGTGCTTTCGCGACACCGCCCCTCCCTCACATGAAGTCATGGATGGTGAGTTCGATAGCTGCTTCTGACGCTAGCCCTGGTAGCGGTGGGAACGGAATGTACTCCGCCCCAGCGGCGATCTCCGCGTTTCGATAGGCCAACCGCTCAACGAGCGCCTCGTGGTCTTGGGCGATGGCTTCGGGCCATCCATAGCACCTAGCCACTGCCCTGTCGAGGCGCAGATGCAGGTCGGCAAGATCCCTGTACCCTCCGGCATCCATGGTGTTGTAGAGGCGGGTCAGCCCGACGTTAGCTTCCTGACAGAGTTTGGAGCGCAGGGCCGCTAGGCCCACCGCGAGAATGGCGACCTCCTCGCACCACGCAGGATCCGCAGGGTACGGCCACGGGAAGGTCGAGAAGACAGTGGTCGGCGTGTACCGAAGGCGGTCCTCCAGCGTGGACGACCACCTTCGAGCCCAGGCCAGGTGGGCCGTCGAGCTGAGCAGCCCGAAGGTGAAGTCGTCATCAAACGCGAAGACGTTGGTCAGATTGCTCGGGCACCAGCCGGAGTCACACCATGTGAGCAGAAGGCGCTTACCAGTCGCTGTCCCTGCCAGATAGCGGTGTAGCCCGATCACGGCCTGCCGCATCTCTATGAGCGGTACGCCGAACCGCCACCAGTTGGCCTTTCGGGCCGGGTTCCGGTTGGACGCCCGCTCAGGTTTGACCCGCTGTTCCACTATTTCGAGCGCTCTGGGGTAGCGCCGTGCCTCCTCAAGGGACATCCATGCGAAGTCGATGACCCATCTGCTCGGTCGCTGGCCCACCTCGTTTGCTATGTCATCCCCAATGAGGTAGGGCCGCACAACCTGTTCATACGGCGCCCTCCCGTCCGCAAGGAGCTGTCGGGCCTCATCTGGGGTCAGCACGAAGCCCTTCCCTACGGGGATCGGCCCTTGGAATGCGCGTCCCAGGTTGGCCTCCAATCGCTGTGGCCGTGGCGTCTGATCCATCGGACGCAGCGACGTGTCGATTCCGCCAGGCACCGGCTTGTCATCGAGCATGAACGCCTCTGGCGACGTCTCAGGCTCCTTGACCCAATTCACGATGCTCACATGCACACTGGCATCGCCCGGCCATACTTCGGAGGAGATCGCCGAGGTGATCACCCCGCCGTGCTGGACCACGTAGTCGAGACTGGCACCGCGGGCCCGGTTTTGCGAGATGGAGTTCGTCCCGACCAAGCCTGCCCGCCCGCCGGGCGGTAGGTGGTCGGCGGCCTTGCGAAACCAGTAGACGCAAAGGTCTTTCACGCCGCATCCGAATGTCTTCTGCAGCCAAGTGAGGTAATCGTCGCCAAGTGCTGCCCGCAGATGCTGAGCCCCATGGAAGGGGGGGTTGCCGATGATCACGTCCACTTCAGGCCACTCCAACACCAGAGCGTCTCCAGCCCGTATCCCGGACAGGTCGACGAGGGGGAGGACTGGCTCCACCAACCCGTACTGGTCGGTGACCAGCTTGTGCCCCATCCAGAGGGTGAGCCTCGCGATTAGAACCGCGAACTCATCGATCTCGATGCCGTGGATGTTCGAGATGGGGAATGATGGGAGCTTCGCAGGAGGTGCCACCCCGGCGGCAGTGGCCAGGTCCCTGATGCGCTGCTTCGCCATCTGCTCCAAGCCCCTGATCTCTCGGTAGGCGACATAGAGGAAGTTCCCACAGCCACAGGCTGGGTCGAGGACCCGCAGCTTGCAGAGGGCTCCCAGGACTTCGGCGACGCCCGAGATCGAGGTGGCGCCGGTGATGCGTTCGGCCCACGGCTCGACGATGCTGGGCCGGACGATCCGCATGATGTCCGCCTCAAAGGTGTAGTGGGCTCCCAACTCCCACCGCCTATCCCTTCCGAGGCAGTCCTCCATGAGGGCCCCGAAGATGGTGGGATCGACATCTCGCCAGTCGAAGGCCGCCACTTCAGCCAAGAGGGCCAGCTCCGATGGCTCCAGGTGGACTCGAGCCGGCTCCGCGAAGAGACCGCCGTTCACGTACCGGGTGTCTGAGTAAACGCCTCCTCTGGGACCCTGCTGATCTTCGGCGAGATTCAAGACGGCGAAGAGGTGGCCTAGCTCTGCGGCGGATGATCGGGCCGGGTCGGACAACAGTGCCCCCACGATTTGCGAGAACGGTTCGTGTGGGAGCAGGCCGAGACCCTCGGCGAAGAGGCACCAGACAGCTTGGAGCAAGAACCGCCGAATGACAGAGGGGTCGGCGGCGTGCCGGTCGCTCAGGGCGGCGTTCAGGTCCGCTACCTTCTCGGCCGCCCCCGTGGTGAGGTGACGGCGATGAGCGAGAAAGAGTGGCTGTTGCCCCGCCAGGAAGAGTAGGGCTTCGTACCGGTCCGCTAGCTCGTCCAGGTTGAAGCTGTCCCGGGGCCCGGAGGGGAACTTGCCGGGCTCCCACACCTCGAACCGGTGGAAGGCGCACAGCACCACATATGGCGTAGCAGGGCGCCCTTCCGCAGGACTGTCTGAGTGGTGCCAGTAACGGAGGGCTTGCTCTCGGTGAGCCTCCAGCCGAGAGGCTTGACCTGGCGCCTTCATCTCGATGATCGCGACCCCCGGATAGAGTAGATCCACAATCCCTCCGTCCGTCTGGGGGTCCTCGAAGAGGGCGCCTGCCGCGCGCCGGTCCTGCCCGTAGGCAGCAAAGAGTTCATTGAGGAAGGTTTGGGCCTCCGCTCTCTCCGTACCTTGGTACTTCCCCCAGGCTCGGGCGAACTTAGTCAGTTGAGACTGGATCTGCTCACCGGAGAGGCTGGCCAAGGTTCTACCTACTCGAGCGGCAGGGCGTCGACGTAGAGGTACACGTCCTGGTGGAGCCTCCGCCTGACGCCTTCCAGATCCCGCTTGGCCTTGGTAAGACCGACGAGTGCCTGCCGGTCTGGTTCTGACTCTCGCTGGAGGGCCGTGAGAGCCCTGTCCACACGGGTGACCGCAGCCTCGATCATGAGCATGGTCTCGCCGACCTCTTGGAGCGCCCGCTCGTGGGCAGCTCCTTCTGGATCGACCGGCTTTGGCATCTCCACAGTGGGGAGTCTACCTGTGCCGCTCAGGGTGCGGGAATGCGATGGTGAAGCTCAGCAGGTCACGTGCAGGATCGCGTTGGTGGCCTTGCCGCCACCGTTCAGGACGGCGATCGCCTCCGCGGTGGGCAGGCTCAGCAGCTCCACCTTGCGGCGCTTGGCCTCCTGCAGGACTTCGTCCATCACTGGCAAGGCGCCCTGAGCACCGGTCCCCACCACCAGCCGCCGGCAGTGCCACGGGATGTCTTCCTTGATCGAGAGAGGGGTGTGGCCGTAGGCGGCCCGGTACTCCTTGGAGGCCCTCTTCCTTCGCTTTCGGATCTCCCCTCGGTCGATGACCAGGTCGTGCTCATAGATCACGCCATCGATCTGGATGGAGCCGAAGGAGAAACTCTCGAAGCGCACCGCCCCCCCCTTGCCAGAGGTTGTCCGAGGCTATCCGGTCAGGCGGGGCGCCGGGTCGCGCGTCGGCGGACTGGCTTGGAGGCGACGGCCACCTTGAGAGCGGTGGCCGGGTAGAAGCGGACCTTCTTGGAAGGGGCTACCTTGACCGGCGCCCCAGTCCGGGGGTTGCGCCGCATCCCACCCGGGCTCTCGCGGACCTTCCACTGGCCGAACCCAGCGATGGCCACATCCTCCCCGGCCTCGAGCTTCTGCCCGATCAGCCCGAAGATCAGTTGGAGCGTCTCGTCGGCGAAGCTGAAGCTCGAGAAGACGGGGTCGCTCGGGTCACCGTCGTAGAGCAGCTGGGCCTGCAAGGTCTTGGCCAGTTCGCGACGGTTCATTGAGAGCACCCCTTGTGATCGTGAGTGGGCGTTCCAGTGCCCAGTCAGGGATTCTATAGGGCTGGCTCTTGGCCGGACAGATCGAACGGTACCCGTCACCATGGCAGCCGGGCAGGAGAACTCAGCCCGCCGGCGTGCTCTTGTCCCAGAGGGCCTCACCCCGGGCCCACGCCCCAGGCAGCAGGGAGACGGGCACCGTGAAGGCGTAGATGGCACACTAGCCCCCATAAGGACACGCTATCGGCCCGCGTTACACGACTGAGTTGCCACGAACGTACCCATTACGGTACTATCTTGCCATGTCAAGACCACCGCTGACCATCGAACGCATGGTTGAGCGAGCTGCCGAACAGCACGGCTTCCTCCGCATAGCCGACGCCCGCGATATTGGAGTGGGCGCCCCCTACTTACGCAAGCTCGCCGCCAAGGGGCGACTTCAGCATCGAGGGTGGGGCCTCTACCGCTTGATGGCGATCCCGCCGACTCCTCGAGATGAATATCAGGAGGCGGTGCTTTGGGCTGGGGAAGGTGCCGTCGTCGGTGGCGAAGCTGCTATCGGCCTCTGGGAACTGGCTGATGTCAATCCTCGGGCGATCGACGTAGTGCTTCCCCCGGGCGGTCGAGTTCGGAAACAGCTTGGGCCTCGGGCCCGGCTCATGCACGATCGTCTGACTCCAGCCGACATAGACTCCGTCGACAACATCCCGGTTGTGATCCCTCGCGTGGCTATTGCTCAGGGCATTGCTCGCGGGCTAGATGGGACACTGGTCGAACAGGCCATCGTCAACGCCAGGGGCCGTCAGCTTCTCTCTCCACTCGCCGAGGCCCGCCTTCGGGTTCAGCTGGCTGAGCGGGAGCAGCCAACCGGGCCATGAGCGGTGATTCGCCGGCACCATCACCGCCCAAGTTGCCCGGGGACCGTGCTCACCTTGAGCGTCTGCTCGACACATGGGCACGAGAGCCAACAGTCAAGGCGACAGCGGGACGACTGCGAAACGTCGTGAGCAGCCTTGTAGTCGTCGGGATGATCGAGGGAATGGTCGATGACCAAGGCGACGCTCGGATCGCCCTCAAGGGCGGGAGAGCTCTTGAGCTCCGGTTCGGGCTCATGGCCCGCGCTTCCGCCGACTTCGATGCCGCCTACCGCGGCTCGATCCAAGCCGTTTTGAGCGAGATTGCCGTGGCTGCCCAGAACGGGTGGCGCGGGTTCGTTGGTGTCTTGGGGGAAGTACAGGAGATCACCCGTGCGGGCATTACTCCGCCGCCGGTTCGAGTGCCGCTCAGGCTGACCTACAAGGGCAAGCCATTCGCCACGGTCCCCCTGGAGTTCTCGGCGGCCGAAGGGCGTTCGTTGGACCGGCTTGAAGTCGCGACAATAGCAATCTCCCTCAGCCCCGTCCATCTGCCCGGTCCGACAACCGCGCCATTTCTGCCCCTGCGATACCAAGTCGCCCAGAAGCTCCACGCATGCACTGAGGTGCCCACCGAAGGCAGCAACCGGAGAGTCCATGACCTCCACGACCTGCTCCTGATCCGTGAGCTGGCCGTAAGGCCGGAGGACCAGCCTGCGATCGCGGCGGCTTGCCGGGAGATATTCGAGGGGCGCGCGAAGCACCCTTGGCCGCCGGAGATCACCGTCTGGCCGGACTGGGAAGTCGCTTGGACGGCTTTACGGGACCGCGAAGGGTTCGACATGACACCTGGATGAGGCGGTCGAGCAGGTCAGGGAGTGGATCACCGAGCTGGCTTCGATGTAGGAGGATGCCGAGCTGCGGCTCCGTCAGCCCGCCGGTGTCCCCTTGCTCCACAAGGCCTCGCCCCACGCCCAGGCGGCGGGGAGCAGTGAGGCGGGCACCATGGCATCCATCTCTCGGTTGATGCTCAATCCGTGGTAGCTGAGGTTTGCGCTTCCCCCAAGGCCTTCAGTGGTGGAGAGGATCACCTTGGCGTGGAGGTAGGGGGAGTTAGGCGCCCTACTACGGGGCGCGCTCTGCGACCAGGGCTGCCAGTGGCAGACGGCCACGTGGCCGCACCTTTGGCGTCGAAGCCGGGAGCCCGCGTTCCCGTCGACGGTAGGCAGCGGCGCGACAGGCCACGGAACAAGTGAGACGTGGTCGGCCAGGGGCTCCGGCGGGCCGGGCCTCGAACTCCTGCCCACAGACAGCGCAGGTTGGGATTGTGTGACGCCCTACGAGGGCCGGACCAGGCCGAACCGCCAAGCTCCTGGCCACACCATCACCCCTCTACCACGTCGGGACCGTCTCATACGGGTCGGGCTCACCGGGCCCCGGATCCCCGTCGTATTCGGACGCCTCAGATCTCGGGCCATTCCCTCTCGATGCCCGATGCTCTGCACCTCTCGCCGCCTGCTCGTAGGGCTCGAGATACCGCTCGGGTTCCGTCGGCACTTGCCCCCATGCGCGGGCGGCCAACCCAACCTCCTTCGCGTGCCAGGCGGCCATGTCCTCAGCAGACGTCTCGGGCGACTCCATGCGTGGGCACGTCTTCCCGTGGCAGGACTTGAAGCTTTCCACCCACAGGTCCCGGTACTGGTGGAGTTCCTCCTGCCACTGCTTGATCAGCCCCACTTCTGCCGTGCCCACCGTCCCGTCGTCGTTCAACTGGGGTATGAGCGCATCTCTTAGGTGGAGGCGCAGGGAGCGCAGCTGGAGCACCACGTCGCCATGGCTAGGAAAACATGCTTCCAGCAAGGATGCTGCCTTTGGCCAACCCACCCGAAGTTCGCGGTCGACGAACTCAATGAGCTTTCCTTGCTCAGCGGCACGCAGGGCCGGATGGACGTCGCCCCAAGGGGTCCACTCGCTCCCGGAGGCGAGTGGCGCAGCGCCTCTCGCCTCCGGGAGGGTGTCTTTCTCATCCACGGCTGCCCTCCTGCCCATGGACCCGGTCCACTTCGTGAAAGGCTGTTTGCTTCGCGGAGAAGTACAAAGAGAGACGAGCTTGCGGGCCGTTCCGGTTCTTGCTTACGTTCAGCTCCGTGACTCCCGGATCCTTGCCCTCTTCGTGCATCCCTGGGCGGTAGAGGAACATCACGATGTCGGCGTCCTGCTCGATGCTGCCAGAGTCGCGCAAGTCGCTGAGCTGGGGCCGTCGGTCCGTCCGTCGCTCCGACTCCCGGCTAAGCTGGGAGACTGCGATCACCGGCACGTTCATCTCCCGGGCCAGCGTCTTCAACCCTGCCGAGATTTCCGTCACCTCTTGGGTTCTCGAATCGGAACGACGGGCAGGCGCGATCAGCTGCAAGTAGTCCACAATGAGAAGGTCGACTGGGCCCGTTGCCATCAACCGCCGCGCCATGGCGCGCATCTCCATGATGGAAAGTCCCGCTGTCGCGTCGATGAACAGACTCGCCGGCGCCAGGGCTTCGATAGCGCGGGCCACTCTCGTCCACTCATCCGCGGTTAGCTGCATCCGCTGCAATCGGTAGAGGTCCACTCCCGCCTCGTTGCAGAGAAGCCGCGTCAGCAAGGCATCCCGGCTCATCTCCAGGCTGAAGAGGCCCACCCGCGCTCCGCACTTGAGTGTTGCGTGCCGCGCGATATTGAGGACGAACGAGGTCTTCCCCACCCCCGGGCGAGCTGCCACGATCACCAGATCGGACGGCTGGAACCCGTACGTGATGGCGTCCAGCTCGGCGAAACCTGACGCGACGCCCGTAAGCGCCTGCCCGGGGCCCTTCTTGTGGGCGGTCTCCAGGCCCTGCCAGAGCACCGCCAAGCCTGGTCCAGGGGTCTCCCATTGGCCTCGGGCCCGGCCACTGTCGGACACAGTGAAGATCTCCTTCTCTGCAGCCTCTATCGCGGCTGCCGCCGCTACTGCCTCGTCGTAGCCCACCCCCGCCACCCGGCCCGCCGCTTGGATCAACCCTCGCTTCGTCGCGGCATCCTTCACGATCCTCGCGTAGTGGACGACGTTCGCCGCAGTTGGCGTTGCGGACTGGAGTGCGGTCAGGGCCTCGATTCCACCCACCCTTTCCAAGGTCTTCTGCCGCTCGAGTTCGTCCGCCAGGGTCAGGGTGTCGATGGGGCCGCCCCCCGCAAAGATGGTGAGCATCCCTCGGTACACGTCCCCGTGAGCATCGAGGTAGAAGTCGCCCGGCTGTAAGAGCCCGACCACTTCACCCAGCGCCTCTTTATCGATGAGCAGAGCTCCAAGCACAGCCCTCTCCGCATCGAGATTGTGCGGTAGAGCCATGAGTTCGTTGGTCACAACTGTGCCTCCTCCCGGAACATGTCCGGCGTTCCTACTTCATCGTCGCCACCGCCTCCTACTCCGTCCATTCCACCGCCGTTGCCAGCCTCCTCAGCTTCCCAGGGCTCCGCGAAAGCGGCCTCAGGCTTATACGAGTACCACTCGTCCAACGGCGGAAGGAATGCCACAACGTTCGGGTCCGGCCAGGTCACCACCCGGTAGGTAGTGAGGCCGGGGTTCCCGAGCTTGAGGTTGGCCTCGCCGACGCGATAGCCTTGCACGCCACTGTGTGGGCCAAGGAAGACATCGGTGACCACGGCGACGTGACCGTGAGCGCCATACGCCGCGCCAGGGCGGTAGACCGCCAGCCCACCGACCGGCGGTCGGCTGTCTGGTGGGACCCGCACCACCCTGCGGGCCGCTCTTTCCACCCACCGGTCGGCGTCGTCGTCACCGCCCACACCAGGGATAGGGTTTTCGTGGTAGGCCCGCCACGTGCACTGTCCATAAGGGAACGGGTTGCGAGTGCCCTTGACTGTCAGCGACCCTTCCGGGGGGCTCTCCGACTCACCAACGATTACCCCACGGGACGCCTCCACGGCTTCATTCCAAGCGCGGATCTCCGCCTCTCGCTCCTCTCTCTGCTCGGCGGGCTCAACCGGGAGCTTGATCCAGGTCTTCATTGGCTCGACGCTGGCCGGGTGCGGCCAGCGCACCATCTCCCAAGTGCCCTGCCTCATCAGCAGAGCGGTACCCTTCGGGATGCTCGAGAGCTGGGCGATTGTCATCACCTCCTGCTCCTTCACCGCGTGGCTCCGCTTCCCGTCGGGGTCCCACGATGGCGACAATTTTTCGAACTTGCCCAATATGGCCGACACGCCCCCGAGCCACTGCTCTGAGGCGATCCCCGAACCCAGCATGCGGGCCGACGTGTGGTCCCATATGGCCTCGGATTGAGCTTTCCCATAGCGAGCTTCCAGCTGCCCGGGGCTCTGGACGGCCCACACAACCGGGCCGATCTCCCGCGCGGTACTCAGGAGTCGGGAAAGGGGCAAGGGGCACACGTTGGCGACCTCATCCAAAAAAAGTGCCAAGGCTGGGTGGAGACGCTGAGGGGGATGATCGGCCCCGCCAGGCTCGGCGGCGGCCAGCCGACGGGCTTCAGAGAGGATGCGGGCCACCAACGCAACTGTCAAAGGCGCGTTGGGCGACTCCTCAGACTCTCCTTGCGGGTCAACGATGATCAAGGTCTGGCGCTCACGAAGCATGTCCGTCACACGCAGATTCGGGTCCTGCATCGCCTCCAACACCAAGGGATCTGAAAGGGCCGCGAACATAGGCGACGCGGACGCGAACATGCCCTCAAGAGTGACTTGTGCGGTCACAGGCAGCCCTCTGAGGTCCCGGCCGAACCGACACCCTGGTACTTTGTCGCAGATCGCGGCCGACGTACGCACGTCGCACTCACTCAGCCAGTCCAGGATCTGCTCGGGGCCCAGCCCCGCGGTGGCTGCCGCAAATAGGTAGGCCTTGGCGATCTTGCCCGCGTTCACGCGCCACATGCCTGTCTCTCTTTGTCCGCCGTGTTCAACCGCCGAGAGCAGGCTTTCCACGCGCGCTATCACGGTCCGTTGGTCGTCCATGCCGTCGAGGATCGACCAGCGGACCGGGATGACTCCTGGCACCGGCACCGCCGCCCCAGACCAGTCCAACCACCGGACGGGGCCCAGCCTCGAGCGGTAGCCAGCTACCAGCTTGCCAAGGTCTGGCTTTGACGTCACGATGATCGCCGACGAGCCCCATAGCATCGCCGCCGTCGCCATCATCGACGTCTTCCCGGAACCGGGGCCCGCCACGAGGCCGACTGCGAGCTCTTGGCTCGCTGGCGCAGGCGGGGGGACCAGTTGGATCCCGCCATCGAGCACCGCCATCTGGTCCCAGTTGTCCACCATGGGCCGGCCCGCGCCATCCCAGCGCGCGTTCGCCGTCCAGCCCAACCAGAACCCGGCCCACTCGCCCTCCGCGACGCTCGGATCGAGCACGCCGCTCGGGGTCCGCGGCCGGGTGTCGGGTGCCGCTGCCGTCGGGCGCTTACCCCAGATCACCGGCCTGCCTCCTGAGCCTTCGCCCGGCGATCCTGCCACCTTGCGTAGGCCCCATCCGCCACGTCATTCCGCCAGTTCGAGATGCTGTACTCCCAGGCACCGAATCGTGTCGGCAGACCCTTCTTCCACTTGTGTTGAGCCCGCTTGCGGACGACTATCAAGGTGAACAAACCCACAAGGATGACGGTGATTGTGAGTTCCGCCGGAAGGTCGATCAAGAGGTTCCACGCGACCAAGAGAACGACCATCCCAGCCACAATGACCATCCCAATTGCCGTGAGCCAACCAAGCGGAGCCAACCAAGGGAACGGGCCGACGGCATCTCGGATGTTCTCCCCGGCTGCCCACCGGAAGTACTCCCGCTCCAGCGCGAACACCGCCCGAGTGTTCACGTCCACCCCGTCGGCTTCGGTCTGGTAGGTCGCCGCCAGCTCGTCGTGCAGCTGCGCCGGCCGGTCCGCCAACGTTTGCAGTGCCTTGACTTCCCGTTCCATGAGGGCTGCCTGAGTGCTGTTCACGCGCTCACCGCGGGCATGCCTCTCGTATAGGACATTCAGGCGGCTCTCGATCCCCGGGAGACGACGATCGGGCTCCCACACCCGCTCACCCCAGATCCGTCTGCCGAGCGCGCCCATGGCCCCAGCCGCCAGTGACATCCCGGTCGCCACGACCGAGGCCTGCCAGTTGTGGGTAGGGAACAAGGCTCCCTTCAACATCCCGGTTTGCCCCGCTCCGAACCCTCCCTGGGTCGGATCGCCGCCCTGTGCTCCACCGCCGAGGAGCAGCTGGTTGAGCAGGCCGCGCTTCGGGGTCCCTCCACCAGGGCCTGCAGGGCTGGACCCCACCCCAGCAGGGAGCGGAGGCGCTGCCGGCTGGCCGCTCGCCATCCACTGCTCTAGTTCGTCGCCTTGTCCAGGTCCAGCCATGTCAAACCTCCTATGCGGCGCCGACGAGGCGTCGCCACCAGGATGTGCCGAGGGGCCGAGTCGGGAAAAGTTCCCGTGGCTCGATCCCAAATTCACGCAGCAGCTCAAGGTCGAGCCGCCATACTTGCCGACCGCGAGCCCGCACAAGGGCGAACTCGGCCTCGATGTATCGGATGGTTTCCGCCGCCTCCCAACCGTTCACTTCCATGAGACGCTTCACGATGGGCTCCGCGAGCCGACTACCCCCGAGCCTCAACGAGCGACCTGCATGTGTGACGTTGTGGCAGCCGACCCGGCCACTTGTAGGCTCAGCAGCACACAGAGCGGCGATTCGTTCCAGCCGCTGCACTCCGGCCGCAAACGAGAAAAATTCGTGGCTCTCCAGCGGCAGGTCCTTGGTGCCGCACGCCTCGCAGCGATGCCCGGCCCGCGCCTTGGCTTCCTTGGCCACGGCCTGCCAAGCCTCTGCCGAGAGGACGGTCCTTACGTTCGCCTTGGCGCTGGACGGGACCATCGATAGCGGCAGCCGAGGCGCGTTCATGCGGCACCTCCAGGGATCACTCCGCCCACCCTGACGATATGCTCTAGCATCCCCATAGCGTACCATATACGGGAGTAGTCGGGTAGTCGTGGGGAAGTGAGAGTCGCGGATGCTCGATCGGGGAACGTGAGGGAGAGAGGGGATGTGGTCATGCCGCCCCTCCCAGCACCTTCTGCCAGACGCTATAGAACGAATGAGGAAGAGCCACCCGGACCGCGTAGTACGCCAGAAACTTCCCGTTCTGTCCCACAGGCTCACAGGCAGATGCAAACCTGGTGCATGCGCCTTGCGCGGCGGCTTGGGTCACCGCCGTCGCCACCGGGCCCAAGTCGATCTGCAGGTAGTAGGTAGTCGAGTCTTGATTCAGATCCACGCTCAGCGGATGCCGCATGGCGGCGTGGTCTTGCGCCGGGCTCTGCTGCACCCATACCGCGCAGCTTGGGACAACTTCGTTGGGCAACTGGCCGTAGCTTGGCTCACCGGCTGTTGTCACCTCGTTGGGCAACGGGCCATGCCAGCCCACCGCCCGAGCCAACCAGCCACACTGAGGCGGGGTCAGGAGCCAACTTCCGATTCCAGCGGCATCTGCCCCGTTCACCCACGCCTCTTGCACCTGGCTCCGGGTGTACCGGGCGGCAGGCGGAATCACGAAGCGACCCACCGCCACCCCACCGGCGCCAAAGACGAGCACTCCCGCCGCAGTGAACACGGCTACCCGTGGCCGCCAGGGGAGCCGCCAGGCGGCGAAGCCGGCCAGCGTGAGGAGTGCCAGGAGCACAGCGAGCCCGAAGGCAGGACCCGCCCATCCTGGGATGGACCGCCCCGGTGACGGCATGAGCCCCACAGTGGGCGGGACCGCCACGACCTTGACGCCGCCGCCCGCGAGCACCTCCACCACACTCCCGCCAACGTCGGCTACGAGGTGGACGGTGGTTGTGGGCCCACCCAGCGATTCCCAGCCCGACCAGCCGTCGACCAGCAGGGGCGCGCCAGCCGTGGCCAAGACGAGTACGTTCCCCGGGGTGGCGAACGCCGTGGCGACCAGACCCGTCGGCTCGGCAGCCGCGCCAAGCGGCGAGGTCGCCACCGTGTGCAGCTGCGCGCTGAGGCTTTCGCCCGGGGAACCAGCGAGGACGGCGCCTTTCCTTGTCGCGACGGCGACCTGACCGCCGGGGCGCTCGGTCAAGAGCGGGTGGACCCCGAGTGGCCGGGACGACGCCTGCGACCACGCGCTACCCGCCGGCTCATTGCCCCAGAACCAGAAGCCGGGGTGCCAGGCCTCGGTCCAAGTGGTTGAGCTGGCCCTCTTGAACCTTGACCAGGTGCCCGGATCCCATTCCAAGCCTCCTGCTGCGGTCCCCGCCGCCACGCTAGCCCACATCAGGTGCCCACCGACCACGGCCGCCCATGTCCCCTGCGAATTCGCCGGCGCGACCACGGCGGTCGCCTCCTTGTGGGGCCAGACAACTGCGAGTGGACTCGGGAGACCGTACGAGTAAGTTCCGGCCGTGGTGGCGATCAACATCTCGAGGTGCCCGATGGGCCCCATGCCGGCCAGCGCGACCACGCGGCCCCACGCGGTATCGGCAAACCCTGCAGCCGGATGGTCGGCGCCGGGCGCGATTGCCAGCACGACCCCAGTACTCATTCCCACCAGACCCACACCACGGGAGGTCACGGCCACGGCAGTTGGCTGCATTGCTCCATTCAGTGGGAAGGGGAACCGGGTTGCCAAGCTCACGGGGGTCCAGCGCGTCGGGTCCAGGGACAGCCACTCCACATGCCCGCCCCGGATTGCGAGGGTCCGTGATCCCGAGGCCGAGGCCAGGGCGGTGATCCGCGGGACGGAGGAAGCAGTCGTAGTGATGGCTGTCGGCGTGGGGTGTGCCGCGAGCCCCACGCGCCATGCCATGAAGACGGCCGAGGCCACCGCGACCGACAAGCCCGTGATCGCCACCACCGCCATCCCGCGCTTGAGCCAGCTTGGGAGCGCCTTCGGCAACGCCTTGACGACTGCGAGGGCGAAACCACCGCCTACGGCTACCGATCCGCCGACGAGCAGGCCAGCGTCGGCCGGGTTGAGAATTTCTCGATCAATAAGTGGCAGCGTGGTCGCAATGCAGTCCACGACATGCCCCACTGCCAACAGTTCAAGCCCGTTTCCCAGGACTCCGCCCAACGCCGCCCCACCCGCTACCTGCACCCACCACGGAAAGTGGGGTAGATCGCGTCGCAACGAGACCAAGACCGCCAAGGTGACCACCAGTGCTAGCCCGATCAGCCAAGCAGGGACCTGGTCTCCGTTTTCGGCGTAGTAAATCTGTACCGGGCCTCCGTTCCAGATGGCGTCCCGCAGCGGGCCCACGGCGCCGTTCGCGGTGTTCGCTAACGGCGCCACCCCCAGATGGCTAACCCAATATTGGGTTCCCCAGTCGAGAGCGACGACCAGCAGGGCCGCCCCCCCGATCCTGGTCTGCCAACCCTTCAATCGCATCATCACGTCACTCCACGTAGTCCACGGCGGTGGCGGTGATTGCGGCCGGCCCAAGGCCGAAGTAGCCGCCGAAGCTGAAGTAGGGGATGGTCACCCTAACCTGACATCCGTAGGTTCCAGATGCGATGGTGGCGGGCGTGGGAGCTGCGGAGTCCTGCACGGTCGACCCATTGATGGAGCCAGCGAACGGCCCAGCTCCGCTGCGGGCCGCTCGGACCATGTCGGGAGGAGTGGGAGCGCTGGGGCATTGGAGTGCTGGCGGACTCCCCGAGAAGTTGGCGGCCACCACAGCCCACCGCGCTGCCGCCTGGGCCGAGTCGTTGGCGACCTGAACCTCCAAGACGTAGGTGCAGACACTGAAGATGGCGACCAGCAAGGCGAAGAAGATGGGCGCCACCAGGGCAAACTCGACAAAGGTCTGCGCGCGCTCACCCCGCCGCTGGCTCCTGGCGCGTCTGAGTGCGGTCATGACAGGATCAGCACCGTGGTAGTCGCCTGAAGCTTTACCGGGGACGGGATCCCCGGGGTGAGCATGGGAAGGTCGCAGGTTACGGTGACCGCTTGGAGGCTGCCGCCACCCGTGACGTCGGAGGTTGGGCCCAGTGAAAGGTGCAGCTGGCCAGCCGGGCACACCAAGGCCCCGGATCCGGCGCCGTCCTCGGCAATCGCCTTCAGCTCGGGCTGGGTGTACGAGGTTGGGTTCCCCGCGGCGTACAAGGAGGCCTGTCGTGCGGCATCGGTGATCTGAATGCCAACGAACAAGGCCCGCCCCAGGTCGGCCCCACCTGCCACCAGGATCAAGAGAATGGGCAGGAGGAGCGCGAACTCGACCATGCTCTGGCCGCGCCGCTTCGCTCTAGCTGACGAGTTGAACAACTGTGGCCTCCGTGTTCACGTCGGCTGGTGCGGCGAGGCAGGCAGGGGAAGTCGGGCCGGAGCACACCAGCAGGCCCCTGGCAGAGCCGGCAGTGGAGGTCACCACTCCCTCAGCGATGGGGCACGTGTACCGGGTGATCCGGACCGCGATCAAACCAGCGACCGAGATCTGATACCGGCCGTCGTAGCGCACGGAGTTCGTCAAAGGCACCAGGACCACATCACCAGGCGCGATGTGGTGCGGCCAGAGCCCGCAGGCGTTTCCGCCAGCGCTGTCGGCGACGATTCCCGTCGAGCTTGGCAAGGTGAGTCTCAAGGGGGACGGGTTGTGGAGATACCCCATGAATCCCGCCCCCGCCGCGCTGCCACATGCGCTTTCGGCCCTCGTCCAGGAGGGGCTAGCGAGCAGAACGGTGTCGCCCATTTGGAGGGGTCCGCTGGCCCCAACAGGCTGCTGGGCACAGGCGACAAATGGGTCGTACCCCCCTCCTTGGACGACACCGAACGCCGCTGTCGCCGTGGCGGCCTCGCTCGCGGAGTGGATCCCACCAAGGGAGAGCATTGGGGTCTGATGGCTATTCCCGAGAGCCACGTTAACCCCCTCAGGTCCAGCCCATTCCCCGGGCCCAAGGCAAAGCGGACCACTGTATGCACCTGCCGGCCCCATCGAAACGGCCACTCCGCTCCTGTACGTCACGTAGTCGACTGCGGGGCCGCTGCTGACCTTGGCGACGGCGATCACCGCCTTATGGGCGATCCCGCTCGCAACCGCGGCGATGTCCTCGTTGTTGTAGGGCAGGATGCCCGTGGTCAGGCAGGCGCGAAAGTCTACCTCCAGCATCGTCGCACCAGCGGTGGCGGCGGTGTCGGCACCTGCCTGCAAGGACCCTTTGTCCACGTAGCTGATGCCCGCGTCCACCGCGAGTCCCACCATCAGGATCAGTGCCACGGAGACGATCGCGCCCAGCACAGCGACCTGCCCTCGCTGCCTGTTGCCCCGTCTCATCACCCCACCCCCACCACGAACGTGTAGAGGAAGACCAGAGCGACGGTGTGCATCACAAAGCTCGGCAGGAGTGAGTCGGTCCGCCGAGAGATCCAGCCCCAGATGAGGCCGAGCGCAACCACGACCAGAAAGAAAGGAATGAGAGGTCCCACGCCCGAGGTCGCTCCTGGTGCCGAGAGATGGGCGAGTCCAAACGCGAGGGCCTGCAAGGGGACCGCGACCGTGCCCCAGCGGGGCTCAAGCACGCCCAAGAGGACCCCGCGGAACGCCAATTCCTGAGCCCCCGCCAGGGCGGTGCAGCCGACCACCACGGCAATCCAGCCCGCGAGGCTACTAGCGGGTGGCTGGTAGGCCCAGCGGCCCAACCATGAGGCAGGCAGGAGCCAGGCTCCGCCCCAGATGGCAACACCACCCGCCCCCGCAATGCCCACAACCCACCAACTCGGCCGCGCGATCCGGACTCGGGGAGCAGTGGCGGTCGCGAACCGGCGCCAGAGCCAGATCCCGGCGGCTGTCGATGCCAGGTAGGCGACGGGCGGCAGCCATCCAGGGGCGATCGACAAGGTGCTCGACCAGAGCCACACGGTGGCAGGGAGAGTGAGGAGCACCCCAGTCGCCGCTAGAACCGTCAGCCGACCCCATCTGGGGAGGACCCAGGTTGCCAACAGCAACAGGCCGAACGGTACCGACAGCCGGAGTGCGAATGGATCGCTTGACCCGTACCCGAGCGCGGGCGGGACCAGGAGCACGACGCCGGCCAAGGCGATGACCGCCGGAACGAGCCACGCGCTGGCCTCGAGCTTCAAGGAAGCCCGAGGCCCAGCAAGGGTCCTCAAGCGCGCAACCCGCACGGCGATGGCCATGCCTACTGACCACTCCCCGGCGCTGGGACGACCTTGAGGGCGGCGCGCCCACACGGGGTTGACATCGGGCCCTTGGCGCCGCTGAACGTCGCTTGCACCTCATAACTGCCGACCCCCAAGCCAACGAATGTCGCCGACCATTCATGGGGATCCCCCCACGCGCCGGCTGCGGCCGGCTTGGTCATGAGCGGAGGGGACGAGCAGGCGTCGACGTTGTCCCCTTGATAGACACTGACGAAGACCATCCCCTTGCCAGTGGCCGGCCAGTCCGAGAGGAGTACGGTCGCAGTGGGGGAGGCTGGCGCTGTCGCCAGACCTGCCGACACCTGCATAAGGAGGATGGGCGTCGGCTTTGGCGCAGGTTGACCCGCCACCCAGGGCTTCGCCGGACCGATCGAGAATGGGTAAGGGAATGGCGGGCTGGCCAGAAGAAGAAGAGAGGTTGCCTTCACCGCCTTGTATCGAGATCCAGGCTTCGGCCTTGGCACCGGCGCATGGCTAGGGGCGGTGGCCTGACATACAAAGTGCCCGTTGGTGATTGTGCATGCGCCAGATGGCTTCGCAGCACCGGGCTTTGCTCCAGGCGACACCAATCCGACTGCCGCCACCACGGCCATGAGGCCCACCACAGCCACGACAGTGATCGTTCCAATCTTCATGTCCCACCTCCTTCTCGTTGGGTTCGGGGCCTGCTACCTGTACCCCGACGGATTGATGCACCGTCCCTATAGCGTACCAGATAGTACCCTACTACGAACGGTCCCAGTACGTGATTCGCCCCACTATCAAGATCCAGGCTGCTAGCTTCCAGCGCCACGCCACGGGTCCTCGACTTCCGCGCGTTCTGACGGTTCAACTACCTTGACTTCTGGCCGCTTTGTCCACCACTCATCGCCGGCGTCTTCGGTTGGGAACAAGGGCAACTGCCCCGGCGCGATGGGTACCGGCCGCCCGATCGCCTCGTCGCTACGTCTGCGGCTCACAGCTGGAGCTCCTGGCCGCGGTCCTGCTGCTGTGCGTCGTTTTCTTGCTCCTGCTGAGCTTTGCGGGCCTGCCTCCGCCGCTCGGTCTCTTGGAGTTCCTTTTGGAGCTGCGCATCCGGGTCCTTCGCCAGGGCCGCGGCCGTCTGCCACCTTTGGAGTGTGTCCTCCATCACCTCCGGCACCTCAGGCTCAGCCTCCCAGCCTTCTCTATCCGCCACCTCTTGAACGCCGCCAAGCCGTGCCATCGCGTGCTGTTGGTCGGCCTCCCACGTGTCGGGAGCCGCAGGTTTCTGCACTGGCTCGGAGGCCGGCACCACAACGTCAGCCTCCACTCCGTTCCACTGCGCGAACTGTTCGCGCATCTCAGCCTTCTCTTCAGCGCGTGTCCGCGCGTCGAACATCAACTTGCGCGCTGCTGCTTCGTCCTCCGGAGTCAGCGAGGTCACGGGCTCCATGGTCCCCAGCAGCCCAGCCGGAGCGGCGCTCACAGCGTCCAACTCGGCACCCAATATGCTGATCTCGGCGGCGCGCGCAGCCACCTCATCTGGGTCCCAGACCATCGTTTCCGGGTCCATGCCCGCGGCCAGGAACTCTTCCTCTAGCCTGTCTTCCGGCGCCCGGAGATCGAAGACCACCTGGGGCACATCCCTCTGCCTACTGGAGGGGGGGACAAGTGGGACTCCCTCGGTGGGGTCGTGCTCCGCCCCAGGGGTTTCGCCGGCTCGTGCCGACAAGCCCATCTCCTTGAGTCCGTCCAGGTTCTTCTGATACGCCTCGGCCGCGGCTCGCTCGCGCTCTGCCTGCTCCTCGCGCGCCCGCCTTCGCAACTCCGCTTTGTCGTCGACGGGCGCGAGAAGCGCGGCCTTGGGCGGGGCCGGGACTAGGCCATAGGGCCACCGAGTCCCGCTCGCTTCCTGGGCTTCGTGCTCGAAGTCCGGCACCGCCTCGGGCGTGGGAGCCTCCGCCTCTTCATCGCGCGTCGGCTCATCAAGCATGAACTCCAGCGCCAGCGCCTCTTCGGCTGCCGTCAGCGGGCCTCGCTCAACTCCCCGCGGCTCGGCGGCCGCAGTCGGCTCGGCCGCCACTGGTTCCCACTCACGCGCTCCCTCTGCCGTGACACCGGCCCTCTCGGCTGCCTCGGCCCAGCGCTGATCCGCCGCCACCTCAGCTGGAGTTTCGTAGTGCCAAATTCCGCGCGCCCTCCGCGCTTGAGCCACTTCCCCTACCACGCCGCTCACTTTGGCCTCCGGGCCTACCACCTGAGTGGGCTCGGACTCCGGAGCAGGCTCGGCGCCAGCCGTCTCAGCCGCGTCCAGCGCGGCCAACTCACGCTCGAGCGCATGGAACTCGGCGCTCAGGCGAGCGACCGCGCCTTTGTCCTCGCCACCCCCAGTCCGGACCATATCCTCGGCATGGTCCCGCTGGATGCCCTTTCCCACGAACCAGTCGATTTCGCGAAGAATTGCCTCTTCAAGCTCTTGACGCTTCCTCTTCATATCCCACCTAACGGCCTCGCGATGCGTCATCGGACGGCCTTCGATCTGGCCCGGGCTGCCCACGAAGTACGCCTCGCGTTCCGCCCACGCCACGGCTTCCAACGCATCGTCCCGCTCCACCGCCCGCCGCCTCAACATGTCGGGGTGGCGCTCGCGCCGAGCGTCTGCCTCCGCCTGCATTCGATCACGAGGGAAGCTCTGCCCGGGCTCCCTATTTTCCAACCACGCCCGGTACCTCTCTCGCTCTCCGACCCTCTCTCGCTCCTCTTGCCCCGGTTGCAGCCGCCGCGCAATCCAACCAAATACGCTCATCGCTTACGCCTCCGTACCGCTTTGACGCTGCCGGTCCGCACCGGCCTCGCGAAGATCGTGCCCCTCTGGCGCGGTCGAAAAAATGGCCCTTACTACTCCGCCTTTCCCAGCCGGCTCCGCCTCTTCCTGAGGTAGAGCACCACGAGAAGAAGAAGCACCCCAAGAACCACTACACCGCCGGCGTCGATAAGCAATATCGTCTGCAACCCGTTCTGGGCCGGCGCTGGAGGCGACCACGGTTTGCAGCTGTTTCCGCACCCCCCTGCGGCCGCCGGGACTGTGCTAAGTAAGGTCAGAGCGCCTGCCATCGACGCCGCCACCAAGAACACTCGCAGTCGCGCCATCCACTTCATCTCACCTACCTCCATTACTTGACGTTGAACCCAAATAGGTTCTGCAACATTTGTGGGCTCCCGGATCCGTAGCCGCTGGCACTGGATTGCGACTGCGCCGCCTTGGCGCCGCAGTAGAGCACGGATTGGTCCGAGGTGACTGTGTTCTGCGCCTGAATGAGGGAGAACTGATCCTGGGCCAGGGTTGCGGCATCGGACAGCACCAACTGCTTGGCAGCCGGCTGCTGCGGGCTGTTGCTGGAGAGGGTCTGCAGAGTGCTGTTGGCCTTGCTGTACTGCTTCTGAGCGAGGGTATAGGTCTTTGTCGCCGCCGCCACCGCCGCCTGAGCCTGCTGCAGATCCTCCTCGATGATCGGATTCACAGAGGTGCCAACCGCGCAGGCCTGGGTGAACTGGTCGGCGGGACTGACTGTGGTCGGGATGTACCCGTGGCCATAGTCGGCCGCGGATCGCAGCACCACGGTGTAGATCGAGCCCGTCGCCACCAGCTCCTGAATCCCCAGCGCCTGGCTGCGAGTGAGCTGGAGGACAACCGATCCGCCCGAGGCGGAGGCTGAACTCCCCGATCCGGTGGTGACCGGTGGACCGATCGCCAGGACCGGGAGATCCTCGAACGAGAAGTCGGCATTGCCGTTGGTCGCCTTGGAGATGATGTCGATCCTGTCGCCGGCCTGAAGGTAACCCCCGACCGAGCTATGGGGAAGCGTCACCGCCATGGCCACGTCTCCCGGGGGGAGGTTCAGGCTGCCGAAGGATGGGGTCTGAGCCACCTTGTTGGGCGCCACGATGCTCTGGGTGAGCACGGTGTTGGGAGCTATGGGGACCACCGCGAAGTAGTTGAGGGTGGTCGCCTTGGTGGCCGTGGTCGGAGCGGAGACGCCCGCGGCTGTGGCGCAGGGCTCCCCCACCAGAGTCTGGCAGGAGGTGTATGCGTTGCCCGGGAGGACCCCTTTGATCCTGGTCACCTCGAGCATGCCGGGGGTGATGAGGGTCCCGCTGGGGATCGACACGCGAGCGACCACCACCAAGTAGCCGTTGGCCGGGATCACCGGCTTGGGAGGAGTGGCACTGGCGCGCGTGAAGTAGTACGCGAGCCCGAACGCTGCGACGGCGCAGATCAACCCCACGGCGATCCAGACCTGGTTCACCCGTGCTTTCAGCGCGGCAGTCCTGCGCATGTCATCCACCTCCAATCTGACTTGCCAACCTGTTCCCGAAACTCGATGCCCACTGCGTCAATGCGTGATTCAAGGCGCCGGGAGTGAGAGGGAATGCAACGCCGCTGTGAGCCCCTGCAGTCATCACAAGGAAAATGAGGAGCGGAGCCACGGCTACACAGGCCCAGATCCAGGCGCCCAAGAGAAGGGTTGAGCGGCTCATGACGGCGCCGCACCCGGACTAGTCCAGGTAACAGTCACTGCCTTCGGCACGCTGGCGCCATAGCTCGCGGTGTACTTTCGTACCCCAGCAGTGCTCGCTGTGAGAGTTCCGCTGCAAGTGTGCGAGCCCGACGTTGGCGTGCAGAATGTCGCCGCCTGCCGGAAGTCGATGATTGCGCCCCAGGTGATCGTGTACTCAAGTCCGGGCACCACGTTGCCCATCACGTACTTGTCCGTACTGCCCACAGTGGCTGTCGCACTCGCTACCTTCAGCGTCGGGGCCGGCAGATCCCCCCACCACAAGCCATCTACTTTGGCACCCGGCCCAGACTGCGGGATGAGGCCGCCACTCGGAGGGATGTGGGCCCCGGTGAATGTGAGGGTAAGCGACTGGGATTCCAGGGCTGACGCCACGTCGGTCACCACGAAAGTGCGCGGAGATGGGGAGTTGTTGCCCAGGTCCACCGAGCAGGTGCCCTGGCGATTCGCACGGCAGAGATAGACCATCACGCCACCCTCGATGAAGACACCCAACCTCCCAGGGGTTAAACCTGAGGCCGTCACGAGAATCGGCATCCCCGTCTTCGCCGTCGTGGCCGCAGCCTTCAACGTAGGTGGCACCCCAGGCGTGGGCGTTGGAGTGGCCGCTGCCACGGGCAGGACGTGGTGGACGGGCTTGCGTGGGCCCGGGTGCCCGAGAAAGAAGAGGGCCCCTCCCATGGCCACCAGAGTGACAGCTACCGCGATGGCGATACGTCGATTCCGCTTGTTCATCATCACTCCCTTGCTTCCCGTCGCCGCGCCGACTCTGCCCGATCAACCGCGAGCCACCAGCCGGCGCTCGCCTCCTGCCAGCGCTCCACGACCCCAGCCGGCCAATTGCCGAGCAGGAGAAGAGCGTCCACGACGCCGATCACGACGAGCACTGGGATCAACACGTCAGGCACCTGTCCCGTCCAGGTCCTCGCCTTCCTTCACGAGTTCACGCAAAGCGATCTCCAACCGCTCAAATTGCTGCCAGATTAAATTCGCCCGCTCGATCAGCTGGCGGTATTCCCTAATGAGGGACCCCATGCTCGAAGTGATCGACGAATAGGGCAACGTGCCAACCGCCGCAGCAAGCTTCAACTGCGATGTGATCGGCCCGAACTCGACAGGCGGCTGCACAGCCTTCGATCCCTTCGCCCGGGGCCGAAATGCAACACCGTCCGCGTTAAGCAACGGCATCCTTGGGACGAGAGGGCGTCCCGGATGACCACCGGGCGTCTTCCTGACGTGGGCAGCCGTTCTGTTCGGGTTCTTGGGCTGTGTGCTTCGCGCTGCCTTCTGGACGATGACTTCGCCCTGTGGCACTTCCTCAGGACCATAGAAGTCGGGTGCCACCTTGCGTGGTGGACGAGGCGCACGAGTTGCCCGTGCGCGAGTTGGACGTGTAGCCATCACTGATACCTCCGATTTGAGTTTCGAATTGCGCTGGCCATAGCCCATGGCAACATCACCATGAGAGCGAGCAGAAGCCCCAGCCCTAGCGCCCAGACCAGGGAGTCCCGAAAGCACACGTACCTCTCGAGTACGACCCCGGCGAACAGGAATGTCGCCATCCGTGCAGAGCTGCGCCGGAAGATGGTCATCACTTCGACCCTCCCCGCCGCGCAAGCTCGGTGCCTGCGAGAGCCCACAAGACGATCAGCAGCACCCCGAACCCAACTAGCCACGCGACGGGCCAGCAAACAACAAAGAGTGGGTACATGGCTGCGGGGCGTAGCACCAGGACCCTTCCACTGCTGAGCCGGGCGGCCAGCATCCCCAGGCTCATGAGCACCCCGGCCACGTAAGCGAGCAGGAGGAGCCACCACATCACTCGGCCCTCACAGGGCGGATCACCGGCAGGCTTAACACGAGCCGCCAGGGATGCCCGTGGGCCCTGCCCGTGGCAACGATCGACCATCCCTTAGAGCAGCTACCCGAGCACCAGAAGCTCGGTGTCCGGACCGTGGTGATGGGAGCCGGTCCGCCTGCCCAGACGGGCGACGTGCTCCATCTGGCCCTAGTGGAGCACCACCTACTACCAGTCGATGGCCGATGGCCGCCAGCACATGTTCCGCGTGGCATGGGGACCACGTGGAGTTGCGGGCCAGGAGTGACTGCCCGGACCGAGGCGCCGCGCCCGTAGCTCTGGTGCCCCGCCACGTGCGTCCCCAGGAAGGTCGCCTCCGAGCACCACTTGGCTGGGCATGTCACCGTCACTCCCGCCGAGGTCAAGGTGCGATGAAGAACGAGGCACCAGCCACCCTGAGGCGAGCAGACCGTCCGCCCCGAGGGAGAGGTCACGGCACTCGCCCCACAGCTCACCAGAAGCAGCCCGCCCACTGCGAGGATCGCTGCCCCCACCCAGAATGATTGCTTGCTCATCCCCGTAGCGTACCACAAACGGCGGTAACGCGTACGTCTATAGTGCGCACCGAGGTAGTAGACTGTCCCAACATGTCTCCCCGCCCTCGGTTCGAGATGTCTCGGCATGACGCGCATATCAGGCTCGAGGACGAGCTGTGGGACCGGCTGGGGGAACTCGCCCAGCATCTCGGTATCTCGCGGACGGCCGCCCTCGGCCTTGTAGTGAAGGCTGGATTCGGAGTGGTTGGGGAGGGGAGCACGGCCGGTAGGGCGGGCACCTGCCCTCTCTGCGGCGCGGAGCTGGTGGGTCGGCGGCAGTAGGCCGGATCGCCTTGAGTGGCTTTCGGCGACCAACTCAACAGGCAGTGGAGCCTCGCGCCAGCGAGTCTCCTACGGTTGGGTACGGTTACGTTGGGTACGGTGCTGCCTTGATTTGATCTCACTGCCGCGCGTGAAAGTACATGGCCAGCGCGCGTCGAAGTACATGATTCCGCGTGTCGAAGTACATGGCCAGCGCGCGTCAAAGTACATGGGTTATCCACAGGCCGGCCCCACCTTCGTGCCCAGCTGTGCCAGGAGCTCACTGATCCGGGCGAGCCCCGCGGCGGCCGTCCTCTCTTCCTCTCGCTTGGTCGCCGCCCACGCCGCCTCTGTGGCATCGGCCGTAGCCAGGCGCTCGGTTGACCGGTCCCGATCACGCGCCATCCACTCGTCCAGGGGATCCCCGCTTGCGCTGGCCAGGATCGCCACTGCCTCTGGCAGAGTCCACCGGTTGAGTAGCTCAGTGGCTGTGGTCGCCTGCCGGCGCGAGGGCAGGTGGAGGTCGTAGCGACGGCGCCATGCCTCCACGAGCTCCCGGGGAAGGCCGGCGACAGTGTCGTGGGGATGCTGCCCGGCTTCTCGCTGCCGACGCTCGGCCAGCAACTCCCACGCGCCCCGGCCACCCAGTCGCACCTTGAGGTCGTACCTCGGGTCCTGGTCCACCACGTTCGCTGCAGCTCGCCGAATGGTCCGGAGGCCATCTCTGGCTCGCTGGGGTCGCAGGCGGAGCAGTTCGGCGACTGGCGGGTTTTCTGGCGCTCCGCGCCGAGGGTCGGGCCAGATCGCATAGTGCCATGGCCGCTCCAGCTTCTCAGCCTCGAGGAAGAGCCAGAGCCGAGCAGCGAGTTGGTCGACCGAGTGGATCTGGTCGTACGCTCGGAGGTCCACCCAGGTCGCCCGGCCGCCGGCGATGCGCGATGTGACGGCTGACGACAGAGCTACCCACGCGGCCGAGGTGTCCGTCCGAGCCCACTCGGCTTCGTCGACGAGGCCCCAGATGTGGGTCCGGTCCTTGGTGCCCTCGCCGCGGATGGCGGAGGTGATCACCGCCGTCTTCAGCCGCATGAGCGACGCCTCGACGAGCTGGACTTGCCGGAGGCCCCAACCCTTCATTCCGATCGTGCGCCAGAGTTCGCGCCCGCCAAAGTGCACCTTCGCGTTGCTGGGACGGCCATCGATGTCCCAGCGCCGGAGCAGTTCCAAATAGATCCGGAGATCCGTACTCGTCAGACCGGTCCGGGGCCCGGCCAGCTCCGGCGGAATCTGCACCCCCTCGCCGTCGGTTGCGGCAAATGCCACCGAGCACGGCGCGCCATAGATGGACGACGGGGCTTGATCTCCGCCACGGGGCACCCAGATCGGTAGCCGTGCCAGGGTCGGGTCGCACGGCGACCGCCGACTGACTCGGGGTGTAGGGCTGGCCGACAGCATGGCCGCCGCGCTCATCACCCGCGCCTCCGCCGCGCCTGTGCCGACTTGAGGGCCAGCGCTGCCATGTGCGATCGGAGCGCTGCGCGAGCCCGGCGCTCCCGCTCTTCCTCGCCCAGGATGCCCTCAGGATCTACCCGCCGAGCCACCCCAGCCAAGAATGCGGCCCGTGCGGGCGCGGTGATCTCACGAGAGTTATGAGTCGCATGGAGCGCGTACGCGGCGATGCGCGCTCTCTGCACCCGATCGGTGTCCGGTGTCTTCACGGCACACTCTCTCCGGCCGTACCTGCCGCTTCAGAGCGACGAGCCGTGCCTGAGCCGTGAAGGAGAAAGGGTTCCGCTAGGTGTTCTAACCCGGTCCGGACTACTTAGGATCTAGGTTACCACTCTCTACCCCATCGCAAACCTCTAGGAGACTGGTTTGTAGATGTTGTTACTTGTGGGGGTGGGGCATGCTCGCTAGAGGGAGGGCTAGTAGACTGGTGCCACTTCGATGCGGTTCACGTATTCGCACCGCCAGCACTGTGCCCAGCACGGTGGCTCAGGGCGGCCCTTCGTCGGCCAGCGCGCGTCGCGAAAGCTTCGCTGCGGGGATACGGGGCCTCGCTCTCGCGGCGCATCCCATCCCCGTCGCGGCTGAACCCGTCCGGTTCTCTGCCCGTGCCGCCGGACCGACGCGGCCATACACCAGACGACTTGTTCCCACTCTTGGCGCTCCGCATGCCACAGCCTGATGGCTGGGTCCGGAACCCCGTCTGCGTCGTACGCCAGACTAAACGCCGACCAGTCGTAAATCCCCGGCAAGTGCGCGTGGCAGTGGCCACACTGTAGGATGTCGGCTGCCAGGATCGCATGGGGAGGTGCCACCGGCATTCGGCGCTTGGCCTTCAAGGGCCTCGACTCGGCTTCGGCCATTGCCAGCGCGAACGGATTACTTGTCTGACTCACCTTGTTTCCAACCTACCACATCCCAGGGGCCAAGATTCACGCACTCGGGTCGCGGGCTGGCCGTACCAGGAGATGCGGCCACACACTATAACTTTTAGCACAGCGCTCAGCCCTCCACTCTCATAGCACAGCGCTCAAAACTTTCTGCTTCCCAAGCAGAAGGTCGCCGGTTCGAACCCGGTCTCCCGCTCCAAAGCGAACTTTCGAGTTCAATAACAGCATCTGCTAGGGCTGTTAGGGCAGCATAAAGCAGCCTGAAATAGATCCAAAATCTAACACGCGCAGACGCTGATAAACAGGTGCTTTCTGCAAAGAGCCACTATTATCTAATTCAGGGAGCAGAAGCCACTGGGGAGTCGAGAAGCGATGCCAGTCACACTCAAGACGGTTGCCCCGGGGGCCAGTTCGGTACCGGACCTGGTCGACGACTACTTGAACTCCTGCCGGGCCCGAGGGCTCTCGGTGCGAACGCTGGAGAATGCCTATGGGTTCGCTCTCAACAGGATTTTTCTTCCGTGGTGCCGCAGGGAGGGAGTCGCCACCACCGACGACCTCTCTCAGTCCACGCTGGATCGATTCACCACCGACCTTCTGAGCCGCCAGAGCGAGCGAGGCAAGCCGCTCTCCAAAGCGAGCGTTCACAGTTACGTGCGCCCGGTGCGGCAGCTGCTGGCCTGGGCGGAGGCTCGCGGGGAGGCGGTAGGGGGGCGGCCTCAGCTGCCAAAGCAGCCAAGACGAGAGAGGGAGGTGCTCAGCCGGGCTGAGATCGACCGCCTCGAGGACAGCGCTCGGACCGAACGGGACAAGGTCATCGTCCGGCTCTTCGCCGACTGCGGCCTGCGTCTGGCGGAGCTGACTGGGCTTAGCGTGGAGGACATCAGACGAGGCGGCAACCGGACCTACCTGCGGGTTCGGGGCAAGGGCGACCGCGAGCGGCTGGTGCCGATGCTTCCCGATCTGGCCAGGAGGGTGGAGTGCCTGAGCCGAAACCGGCCGGCGGACGCCGCCGGGGGTCGAATCTTCTACTCGAGCCGGCGGTTGCACGGCGACACCTACGAGCCCCTGACGGAGTCCGGGGTGGCCCAGATGGTGGGATTGCTGGGCAAACAGGCGCAACTGGGCAAGCCGGTCCACCCGCACCTACTCCGGCACTCGTGGATCACGGAGATGCTGAGGCGGGGAATGAACCCGATTCAGCTGGCGGCGATAGCTGGTGCTTCGGAGAAGGTGATAGCCGATCACTACGCTCATCTCAGCCACGACGACGCTTACGACGCCATGGCTCGAGCTCTGGTCAGCGGTCGTTGACTGGAGGCGCTTGTCCAAGTCCGGATACTGGTCCGAACGTGTTGTGGGTCGAACCACCGATGCCGGGTCTTGCAGTCGATCCGCTTGCTGTCCGCACGTGTTCGCAGACGTCCGCTTCGAGATCAAACGAGCCATTCTTGGGGGCGAGCGTCCGCTGGAGTCCGGCACTGTTCGCCTCGGTGGGGGCATCCGCTGGGATAGCGGGGGGCGGGACACCAATGCGCAACCCTACTCGACCCAGCCTGGACACCCTCCCAGATGGGTGTCACTCTGGTGCGGCTTCCACCGCAACGTCCATGCCACCGCGGTCGTCTCTCGTGGCGACTTCGGTCCCAATGCGCTCGGCTACGCCTCACTTGGAGTTCCGCAGAGGTGCAGAGACGCTACCCGGGGCCACGTGAGCGCGAGTCGGCTGGCGCGGACCCTGTCGGGATCGCTTGGGCGGTCCGCCATGGGGCCGGCCCGGCACCGCCCATGGGAAAATGGCCTGGCGTAGCGGACGGGGAGGGCCTGAACGAACTCATTTGGGGCCGAGCCGCGTACCATGGTGGGCATGGACGCTACCCCGCATTTGAGTGCATCAGCCCCCGTCACCATCGCGGTCACGCTGATCGAGGCACCGGGGCGCGGATGGGTGGCTGATGCCGTTGAAATCGGAGCTGTGGCACAGGGCACGACGCAGGCAGAGGCGATTTCGAACCTGCGCGAGCTGATCCGCACGTACCCGGAAGTGCTCGACGACATCCGGGCCGAATCCGCCCGGCGGGTCGAGCTGGTCACCGTCTGACGCCCCGCTCCGAATCACTCCCGGAACTCAAGTACCGCGAACTGGTGGCCATGCTCCGGCACTTCGGGACGGACCTTCGGGGCGAGGGCTCGCCACAGCTCATCGTTCGCAACCGCGAGGGGAAGTGGCGATCCGTGCATTGCCACCCGGCCCAAGACTTCTGGCCCCAAGCGCTGACCTCCCTGCTTCGTCACCTCGGCGTCTCTCGGGAAGAGTTCTGGCAGTGGTGGCAAGCAGGGCGACGTGCCCGGTGAGGTAGTGCGTTTCGACCGATACTGACTGGCATGGGCCTGAACGCGAAGCTGGGGCATCCCTACCGGGGGAGCGGCCATGGCAGGGAGCGCGGCGAGTACCGGGCGGTCGTCAAGGGCCAAGCCCGCAAGGCGCGGAGGGCTGAGGATGCGAAAGCGACTGAAGCTGAGTTCGAACGGACCCGGTGTCAGGTGACCCCTGTCGTGGCGCCCTGCCCTGCCAGTTTGACTGGTATAGCCGCTGACCGTGCCGATCGGAGCCCATGGCGGCCGCCGCCATGGTTGGCCTGCGGGTGACCACGGGCTCGGTGGCGGGGCTACTTGCCAACGCGAGGTAGCTCCAGCTCGGCCGCTCCGCTTCGCCCTCTGGTCCATCCCATAACACGCGTGCCCGGCCGGGTTGGTATCACCGTTGGTATCAACGGGTCCGCGAGACAGGTCGTCTTAGTGGGTGACTTAGCCCCAATTTGCACTCAAGACATGGTGCCCCCGGCAGGACTTGACAGGCGACTACCTTCAGCTCAGCCTCGGTCAACTGCTGAACCCGGCCCTCACTGGAGCCTGAGTGGGCTCGGGAGAGAAGACCTCGGTGCTCTGGTGTGCCGGCTTACGCATCCTCGCGGCGCAGCACCGCTGCTGCTGGAGGATGATCGTTTCGCCATCAAGCTCGACCTCAACCTGGGCCGCGTACTCCGACCAAGCTTGCGGCGCAACCCGATCAGTGGGGCCAGCCTCCCGGACGGCGAGGACACTGCAGACGACTGTCGGGCGCGCCTGGCTGGAGCTAGTCATCTGCGCACAACGATGCTACGATGCCAATGTGTCAAAGACTCGCACCACTCTCACGATCGATGAGGATGTGCTGCGTGCGGTGAGGGTGCGCGCGGCCCGCACTGGGCAGGGCGACAGCGCGGTGATCGAGGCGGCAATCCGGCGCGACCTGGGCCTGGACCTCCTCGACCGGCTGTGGGCTCGCAACAACCTCCAAGAGGGAGAGGCTATGGAGCTGGCCGTCGAGGCGCAACACCACACTCGGCGCGCCAAGCGCTGAGCTGTGCGGGCGATCCTCGACCCCAACGTCATCATCTCGGCCCTGCTGGCACCGGACGGGTCGCCGGCGAAGGTCTTGCGGGCCGGGTTGGACGGTGCCTATGACCTGGTTGCCTCTCCTCTTCTCCTGGCCGAGCTGGAGCGAGCTCTTGCCTACCCCAAGATCCGTCGCCGTATTCCCGCCAGCGATGCCACAGCGGCGGTCAGATTGGTTGAGCGCCAAGCGCGGGTGGTCGATGACCCGACCGAGCCGCCGCTCTTTCGGTCGCCTGACCCGGGTGACGACTACCTCATCGCCCTGGCGGTGGCGGCCCGCGCCGTCATTGTTTCGGGCGACCGCCATCTTCTCGAGCTCGACCAGACCTTGCCGATCCACTCCCCGGCCGCCTTTCTGAGGCTGCTCGGAGACGGGTCTTGATCCAGCGCGGGTGCGATCGCTGGACAGGTCTCTCCACCTCGGGCCGTCGAGTGAAGAGCTGGCGGCGGGCATCTATTTGGCAGAACGCTTGCTCGGTTTTGGGCTACATAGGCAGATGCTCTTGAATAGGGGCACCTTGATCTCAGTCGCTGTTATTGAGATGGGTGCGGCTCTCCTGGACTGACCTGTTCGGGCAGTCGTCAGGCGCCGCGGCCGAGGGGAAGACATCCAAAAGGCTGGGGCTCGCCACGTGCCGAAGTAGTCGATCACCCCACACGGAGCGGCCCAACGTGTATTGGGGCCCCGCGGCTGCCCTGCACGGCGCCTCCGCCGCTGTTCGGGCTGCCTCGGGAACTCGATTGCGCCGCCGCCGCGTCCCTCCAGAAGAGCCGCACCCTATTGAGATCGCACATGCGCGCTCTGAGCCTGATGAGGAGAGCGTTTGCTTCCCAAGCCGAAGGTCGCCGGTTCGAACCCGGTCTCCCGCTCCAAGTTCCCCCCTTGGAGCTCCGTCGAGTTCGGTCAGAGCGGTTAAGTGCGGGGTAGCGAACGCTAAACGCTATAGGTGGGAGCAGAGGCCCGCAAATCGGGGCCTTACGACGCGTTGGCTTGGGGAGATCTCCAAGCCCAGGGCCGAGTGTACAGTGATCTCAGGCCAACCCCACCAGCAAGTTCACAGAGCGGGGAGATGCGCTTCCTTCATTCCTCAGACTGGCAGCTCGGCATGGCCCGGGCGTTCATGCCCGCAGAGTCGCGGGCCCGCTATGCGGACGATCAGATCGAGGCGATCAGGAAGCTCGCCCGTATCGCTTCCGACAACGCCTGCGAGTTCGTGGTCGTAGCCGGTGACGTCTTCGACTCGCTCCAGCCCGATAGCCGTGTGATTGCGCGTGCCGTCGACGCCCTCACCCGCTTCACGGTCCCGGTCTATCTCCTGCCCGGAAACCACGACCCAGACAGCCCAGCTGCGCTTTGGTCGGTCGGCGACACCCTCGATCGCCTTGCGCCCCTGGTCTCAGTACTCCGCGACAGCTCCCCCGTGAGCGTACCCGGGACCGATGCGGAGGTGGTGGGGGCCCCGTGGCCGAGTCGGCGTCCCGATGCTGACCTCGTCAGCGCAGCGCTCCGCTCACTCGACCCCGTCGGGCATGGCCAGTTCCGGATCGCCATCGGCCACGGGGCAGTCGACACGCTGTCGCCGGACCCACTCAATCCGTCCCTGATCTCAGTGGCCGCCCTCGAGAGCGCGATAGAGGAGGGGAGGGCCAGCTACGTGGCGCTGGGGGACCGGCACTCGACGGCCGAGGTGGCTGAGCGCGTCTGGTATTCGGGTGCGCCGGTGTCGACCGACTACGGGGAGGACCCTCCCAATCAGGCCCTGGTTGTGGAGCTGCAGCCTGAGGCGATATCGGTGACCCCGGTCGAAGTCGGCGCCTGGCACTTTCTGAGAAAGGAGTTCGATCTGGCAGGGGACAGCAGTGTCGGACTGGTCGCCAGCTACCTTTCGGGGCTTCCCGAGAAAGACCGTACAGTCGTGCGTTTGGCCCTCCGGGGGTCCATCAACCTTTCCACCAATGAGCGTCTCGAACAGGTCAAGGATGAGGCGAGCCACCTCCTGGCGGCGCTGACGGTCTCTGAGGGTAGAAGTGACCTACTCGTACTTCCCGACGACATCGACCTGGCCCAACTGGACCTCTCAGGGTTCGCAAGTGCAGCAGTTGCCGAACTCGGGGACTTGGCCGCGGGCCTGGACGCGGCTGCTGCGACCGCCCGAGATGCGCTCATGCTCCTGCATCGCTTGGCAGGCAGACGTCCGTGAGGGTCCTGCGGATCTCTCTTCGGAACTTCCGGGGCATAGTGTCCTCCGAGGTCAGATTCGCTCCCACCGGGCTCACGGTCATCGAGGGCCCCAACGAGGTGGGCAAGTCGAGCCTCGCCGAGGCTCTGGACTTGGTTCTCAGGTTTCCTGACAGCTCCCACCACCACGATGTGGAGGCGGTCCAACCGGTGAACCGCAGTGATGGCCCCGAGGTCGAGGTGGAGTTCACAACTGGCGACTATCACCTCGTCTACTTCAAGCGGTGGCTCCATCACCCAGAGACTCTTCTCAGGATCCTTGCTCCCTCCCCAGCCAATCTGGTGGCCCGGCAGGCCCACGACAAGGTCGAGGCCATACTCGAAGAGACGCTTGATCACACCCTCTACCGGGCGCTGCGGTTCGTCCAGGGTGAGAAGATCCAGCAAGGAGCTGTCGATGGTTCCAGCACCCTGATCGGGGCTCTCGATCGAGCCGCCTCGGGCGGCACCGCGGACCCCAAGGCAGAGTCCACCCTCTGGGATGCCATCAAGCAGGAGCGGGCCCGGCACTTCTACCAGAACGGCAAGCCCGTCCAGGAGCGGGGGCAGCTTCAGCTCCAAGTCAGTGACTTGGAGCTGAAGATCAAGGCTGCCCAAGGCGCGCTAGTTGAGCTGGAGGCGACAGGGGAGGCATATCGAGACTCCCTACGGCGGCAGCGTGATCTGCAGGATGCCCTGAGCGTGGCCAAGGACGAACTCAAGGCCGCCACTTCAACCCGAGAAGAGCTGCGCGGACTCGAGTTGGAGATCGAGAAGGGGAAGGCTGCCGCCAGCGAGGCGCTGGCGATGGCATCCACCGCGCGTGGGGCTTGGGATGCCAGAGTGGGCAGGGTGGCCGAATTGGCCAAACTGCAAGAAGAGCTGGAAAGGCTGGCCGAGGCCGACAAGGCCGCGGCGCCCGCCCTGGAACGCTTGGAGGAGGAGACCAGAGCCGCTGATGAGCATCTGAAGACCGCTGCCCGGCAGCAGCAGGCAGCTGCCGCGGGACGAGCGGCCGCGGAGCGCGACTTTGCCTTCAGGCGGGCTGAGCTAGATCACTCCGCTCTCAGGCGCCGCCTCGAACGGGTCGAGGACGCCCGGCGGACCGAGACCGAAGCCCGGATGTTCTTGGATGGTTGCAAGGTCACCCAGGAAATCCGTGCGCAGGTCGCCAAGGCAGTCGCTCAGGTGACCAAGGCCCGTGCGGCGCGCGATGTCGCCAGTCCCTCATACGAAATCGAGGCACTCACGGACCTCGATCTCTCCATAGGGGACCAGCGCATCCGCCTCGACAAGGAAACCCGGCACGAGGGCCTGGTCTCCGATACGGTCGCGGTCACCCTCGACGGGGTCATGACCATACGAGTCCGTACCGGGACCACGGAGCAAGCGGCGCAAGAGGCGATGCGATCAGCTGAGCAGCACCTGGCTGAGCTCTGCGATGGCTCCGGCCTGCACTCCGACGACCCCCTCTTCGAGGTCACCGATGCTCTGGAGAAGCGTCGAGAGGCAGAGGCTCAGATCAAACAGGCGAGGGAAGCCAAGGACCAGGCCCTGGATGGTCAGTCCGAGGAGGAGCTGGCCGCCAAGGTCCAAAGCACTGGGGCCCTGGTTGCGTCCTACCCAGGCGCTCGCGACGCTGAGCCACCTATACCTGCAGGGATTGAGGCGGCCGAGGAAGCCTGGGCCGCCGCCAAAGAGGGGGAGCGGGCAGCGGCTGACTCTGAGAGAGCTGCTCGAGCCCGGGCCGATGGCCTCCAAACCGCTCGGAATGAGAAGCGGGTAGAGGTGCGCACCAACGCGGGGATGCTCGAAGAGCAGAGGAAGCGCTTCGCGCGAGCTGGGGCAGAGCTCGGCGCGGACCGAGCCAACAAACCAGACGCGGAGTTGGAGGCCGCGGCTGCGGCAGCATCAGCCACTGCCCAAAGCGCTCAGCAGGATGCGGAGGACCTCGAGGCCGCCTTTCGTGATCGCGACCCCGAGACCGTCAAGCTGCAGTTTGACAATGCCGCCAAGCTTGTCCAGCGGCTGACCGAGGAGCAGAAGGCGGAGTCCCTCCATCTCGTCGCACTCGGCACCACTCTCCAGGTCAAGGGCTCCTCCAATGTGCAGGCGGATTTGGATGCAGCCAATGCCAAGCTGGCGCAATTGGCACCCCAGCGAGATGATCGTGAACGTCAGGCAAGAGCTGCGGAACTCCTCTTCGAGACTTTCTCGCGGCACCGCGACGAGGCCCGCCTGGCCTACGTAGCTCCCTACCAAACTGAGATAGAGAAGCTGGCGAGACTGGTCTTTGGGCGCGACACTTCGGTGCAGATTGATCCCGACGACTTCTCCATCCGCTCGCGGACAGTGGATGCAGTGACGGTCCCTTTCGAGTCCTTGTCGACTGGGGCCAGGGAGCAGCTGGCGGTGCTGGCCCGCCTCGCATGCGCCATCCTGGTCAACCCGGATGGCGCCAGTGGGGATGTCGGGGTCCCGGTCATTCTCGATGACGCGCTGGGGAATTCCGACCCTTCCAGGCTCCGCCGGCTGGCGCCTGCCTTCACCAGTGCTGCGAGGCAGGCACAGGTGATAGTGATGACGTCCACCCCTGAGCGGTACGGCAGGGTCGGGGAGGCCACGATCGTGCGACTCCCGAGTGTGTGAGCGGATCCTTGACGGCTGGAGCCCTGCTTGGCCGCCCGGACTCCGCGGCCCGTCGCGCATCCATCGCTTAGGGGCGGCCCTTTGGTCCGGTCTCACCAGGAGAGCTGGCACTCCCATCGCCTTGAGGTGGGCCAAAATACTGCCACGCCGCCAATCATCGGCGTCGTGGCTCCAGCCGTGCAGGGGGGAACCGATTCGATTTGCTCCACCTCAAGGCGATGGGAGGGAACTGGCTTCGTGAGGCGCTGCTGTCGTGACCGGCGTCACATCTGCCAGCGCAGCCAGCGTGAAATGCTCCTTGCAGACGCGTCGTGGCGAGCCGCTGGGTGCCGCAGAGTGTCGGCCGCACCATGTGGGCACCTGCTTGGGTGACCCTGGTGGCGGGGAATCCACGCGCCCCCGTCCGCCTTGCGCGCCCTGGCCCGGGCCGTTCACCCGGAACCGCCGCTAACCCACTCCGGATGCTGCTCCCATGTGGGAGGCAGGCGCCGCCGGCGCGGTTCTGTCTCGCGCATGAAGACCACGACCAAGAGGCCGGACACTCCCATCAGGACGACGATCGCCCAGAATGCCGCCGGCAAGCCGAAGCCGACCGCGACCGCCCCCAGGACCAGCGGTCCCACCGCGTAGCCGCCGTCACGCCACAGGCGATACACGCCCAGGGCTCCCCCGCGCCAGGCTGGGTCGGCCACATCACTGACGCAGGAGATGAGATTGGGGTACACCAGTGCCATACCCACCCCCATCACGGCTGCGTCAGCCAGCCACCAGGCGAGACCAGACCCCAGCTGAGTTAGCAGGACGCCGGCCCCTACCGTGAAGATACCAGCGGTGATCGGCATTCGCCGGCCGATCCTGTCCGCGAGGGCGCCGGTCGCAACCTGCCCCAGGCCCCAGACCCAGGCATAGACAGCTACCACCACTCCTACTTGGAAGAGGTTGAGGCCGCGGCGCAGGAAGTAGAGAGGAAAGAATCCGATCACCAGGCTGTCGGCGAACTTGTTGAGGAAACCGCTCACGCAGACGGCGAGCATGGTGTGGTCACGCCAGCTCATGTAGGCAGCTAGGCGCCCGAGCCTTGGGGTGTGGCTTGGGCTCGAACCCGATCCGCTCGGGAGCGCCGGGGATCCGCCGCGATCTCTCCGCTCGCCTTCCGCGCGGGCGAATTGGACGGTCTCGTTGGTCGGCCAGACCGTCAAGCCGGCGCCCAGCCCGACGATCGCCAATGCCAAGAGGTACGGAGCTGGTCGCAGACCGTCAGCGGTGACCAGTACCCCGGCGGCGAACCCCCCGGCGCCCACACCGACGTAGCCCGCCGCCTCGTTGATCCCCACTGCCAGGCCGCGGCGCACAGGGCCGACCAAGTCGATCATGGAGGTCACAGCCATGGTCCAGGTGAGCGCTTGGTTGACGCCCAAGAACAGGTTGGCCACCAGGACCCAGGCCCAATTCTGCGCGAAGATGATGAGGATGGCATAAGGAACTGCGAAGGCCCAGCCCGCCAGCAGGATCAGCCTGCGGCCACGCCGGTCTGAGAGGCGGCCAGCTACCAGGTTCATGGTCGCCTTGACGAACCCGAAGGCAGAGATGAACGACACGGTGTAGAGCACCGAGGTCACCCCGAAGGCATGGTGCGCCAGTGGCGGGAGCGCTACTCTCTCGACCCCGATGGTCGCTCCGACCAAGAACGTCAGCAGCGCCAGGATGCTGAACTGGAACCAATTTCGACCCAGGCCGTGAACCGGGATCTTGCGATTCCCTAGCTGGTAGCTGGGCCGCGAGGTCCCAGGGCTCACCTTCAGCGCCCTTCCCGCCGCGGGCGGCCGCTCGGCCGCTCACCTCCGCATCGTGGCTGCTCCACACCATGGCCCCAGCGCGAGCTGCATCGCCCCCTCGAGCCGTCGAGGTCCGATTCAGCCTCTCGGACGGTGGTCGGCGGAGGGTCGGAGCTGTTCACGCCGTGCCGGTCACGACCGCCCTGCCAGCCAAGCTCCACTCCGGGTATCCGAGGGACATCCGCCTGGCCTCGAACCCAGCCTGGCGCAAACGGGCAACCGCTTGGCCCGAGAAGACGCAGTAGGGCCCCCGGCAATACGCCACGATCTCACGATCCTTTGGGATCTCGCCCAGGCGAGCTTCCAGCTCTTCTAGGGGCATCGAGACAGCGCCCGCGATGTGCCCCGCGAGGTATTCCACCTGCGGCCTGACGTCGATCACGATGACGCTACCCAGAGCCAGCCGCTCCTCCAGCTCGGCTTGGTCCAAGGGCTCGATGGGGTCGACTCCAAATTCGGCACCCACTAGGCGGTCCACCTCCGGGACCTGCCGGGCCGCCACGTCCCGGAGCTCGAGCCAGAGCTGGACGACCGCCCGGTCGGCTACCCGATAGCGAACCTGGGTCCCGGTCTTGCGGCGCGCCAGCAGGTGGGCCTGATACAGGATCTGCAGGTGCTGAGAGGCGCTGGCGAGGCTGAGTCTGGTCCCCCGGGAGATCTCATCCACGGTGCGCTCGCCCTGACAGAGCAGGTCGAGGATCTCCAGGCGGTGGCCGTTGGCGAGTCCCTGGCCAACTCGTGCCAGCTGCTCATAGAGGTTGTCCTTAAACATGCCATTCATCAATTGATAATGCTAGCATCCTGACCTGGGGATAGTCCATCGGGGTCGCGGCGTTGGGTTCTCCTTGGCCGGACTGTCAGAGCACACGACCCAGTCGCTGGCGCGAACGAGGCTGGAGATCCCGTGCGCCGGTGCCACTCCGGCCGTCGGCACGCTGGGGGCCGCCGATCCAGAGGATCAAATTGCGAGTGCGCGCCGTGCGTTCGATCAAGGGCTCAAGTAGCAGATCCCGGCCTGCACTGTCGTTACTGCCGAGCATGGCGGTGAGTGCAGGGAGTTGGCGAACCACACCTGTCGGTGGCCCTGCATCTCCTCAAGACCTCATCGCTGGCGATGCCCCAAGGGTAGCCGGTGAGCGGTACAGCCAGCGCCGCGCTTCCACGGGCCTTGGTAGGCCCGTGGTACGGGCGACGCCTCTGGCCCGTCAGCCGTGGCTGCCGCCGTCGTCGCGAAGTGCCGCAGATGGGAGGGCGGCAGCCAGCTCGGGATCAACTCGCCGGAACCCGGAGGCGAGGGAGGGTCCGACACATGGCCGGATCGGGCACTTGGCTCCGTACAGGGATCGGTCGGGGCGTTCCAGCAGGGCGGCGGCTCCCTCCGACGTCGCAGCGCCTGAGGGGGCCGAGACATTGTCTGGCAAGGCGCCCTGGAGACGCTGCCCGAGGCGGAAGATGGTAGCTGTGGTCCGGCCGTGACTTGGCCCGGCCATGATGGGGCGAAGTCCGGCCTGGTCGGCCCATGGTGCCGCTCGCGCTCGTCGGGGTCGCTATTCAGCGGGGGTGACAGCTGGCGTCGCTGCGGTAGCCGGAGCATGTGTCAACCCAGCGCCAGCTGCCCCCGACGTGAGCAGCTCACCCTTGAAGGCTTCAGCCGACAGTGCGTGATAGTAGTAGTACCCTTGGCCCTGCTAGCATCCCAGGCCCATAAGAGTCGTGGCCTGTGCCTGCTTTTCGATCCCCTCCGCGATCACCGAGAGCCCCAACGCTGCGGCGATAGCCACAATCGCTTCTATCAAGGCCGTGTCGCAAGAGTCACCGGGGATGCCCGCGACGAAGGACTGGTCGATCTTCAAAGCGTCCAATGGGAACGTGTTGAGGTACGAGAGCGAGGAGTACCCAGTGCCGAAGTCATCGACGGAGATCTTCACGGCGGTGGCGCGCAGCGAGGCCAGTACGGCCCGAGAGAGCGCCACATCATCCATCAGCACGCTTTCAGTGATCTCTAGGGTCAAGTGGGACGCGTCCATGCCGGTGGCGGCCACGGCGTTGCGCACGACCTCATTAAGATTTCCAGCCGTGATCTGGTGGGCCGAGACGTTCGCCGACACAGACAGGTCTGGCGCGAGGGGCTGCCACTCCGCGAACTGCCGGCAGGTCTCCTCGATGACCCATTGACCAATGGGCCCGATGGCACCGGTCTCCTCGGCGACGGTAATGAACTCCGCCGGATTGAGGGTCCCCCGCCGGGGGTGCTCCCAACGAACCAGAGCCTCGGCGCCGACAATCGTCCTGTCGGCGAGGGCTACCACGGGCTGGAAGCGCAACGAGAACTCCCCGCGCTCTAGGGCGTGGCGCAGGTCGGAGGCGATGGCGAGGCGTCGTCTCGAGGCCGCTGCGAGCGCTCTGGTGAAGAACTCGGTGCGGTCACCGCCGGATGTCTTGGCCTTCATCAGCGCCATATCCGCGCTGCGCAGGAGCGTCCCGGGTCGATCTCCCCGCCGCCCGAGCGCGCCCCCGATGCTGACCGTGAATGGTACCTGGGTATTGCCGATCGGGCATGGCCCCGTCAGTCCAGCTCGTAGCCGGTCCGCGAGCAGTTGGGCCGCGGTGGCACTGTCTCCGGAGTGCTCAGAGATGACGGCGAACTCGTTGCCGCCGAAACGGGCGACGGTGTCGCCCTCATCGACCGTGGCGGACATTCGCCGAGCGGCTTCGAGCAACAGCGCGTCACCACCCCCGGTTCCGTGGGCAGTGTTCACCATCCTGAAACCGTCGATGTCGACCAGGGCCACGGCCACGCCCCCATGCCCTACCGTTGCCGGTTCGAGCGCCAGCTGAAGCCGTTCCGCGAGCAGGAGGCGGTTGGGGAGCCCTGTGAGCGGGTCGTGGAGGGCCTGGAACGCCAACTTCTCCTGGAGGCCATGTCGCTCGGTCAGGTCGGCGATCATACTGAGCTGGCCCTCGTAGTTGCCTTCGGTGTCCAGTAGCGGACTTTCGTTGATGACGACCGGGAGGGGGAGACCCTCCTTATCCTGGAGGGTGGCCTCGCGCTTCTCCGCCAACATGCCCGCGGCGCGCTGCTGCGCCTCGCGACTTGCCGTGTCGGCCATGCCGGGACCGTAGAACTCGGCCATAGGACGGCCTATCAGTTCGTCGATCGGGTATCCCAGCATGTCCGCGGTCGGCTGGTTGGCATCGGAGATTGCCATTTCAGAGTCGACGGTCAAGACACCCTCGTGGGCGGTGTCGACTACCTGACGATATCTCGCACTCGTCTCCGGCTTGTCCTTGAGCACGGGGCTGTCGGCGCCGGTCTCGGTGACGACCATGAGCCGAACGCTCCGCCCGGCGATGTGGAGGCTGGAGGATGACAGCTCGACAGAGAACTCGGTCCCACTCTTGGTAACGTGGCGTGCCGCGCGGTGCTCGTCGAGCTGTCCCTCCGCTAGTGCGGCCCACTCTGCCCTCACGACCTCCCGATCCTCGGGCCGGTGAAGGTCTAAGAGCGTCAGCACGGCCAATCCCTCGGGAGTGTTGGTCACAAGTCGCTGGATTCATAGAGCAAGCTAGTGACTGGAATAGACGTGCCATCTATGATATGATGCGAGAATGAAGTTGTCGACGTACGCCCGGCAGCAGGGCATCGGGTATCGGGCGGCGTGGGAGCGCTTTCGCAAGGGCCGTATCCCCGGCGCTGTCCTCGACGAGTCCGGGCACGTCGAGGTTCCGGAC
>JAJYPP010000071.1 GCA_021795235.1 bacterium | reverse complement strand
GCGATGCCGACCTTGTCGTGGAATTCCTTGGGGGCTTGGCCTCGCACCGCGGTGTCCCAGCGGCTCACGAAAACCGAGGCCACCGAGGCCACCTCCGGGCTGAGCCCAGCCTCCACCCGCCGCTCCAACCCTCGCATGTAGGCCTCCGCGGCCCTGGTGTACTGGTCGGCGGAGAAAAGTA
This sequence comes from bacterium, assembly GCA_021795235.1. GTDB lineage: Bacteria > Chloroflexota > Dormibacteria > Aeolococcales > Bog-877 > AG-12. Next base: position 14,646 of record JAJYPP010000071.1, on the reverse strand, counting down.
GTGTTACGTTGACCGGAACGCCGCCGAAGACGGACTCCTCGATGGCCTCGAGGCCTGCCTCAGTACCGGGGATCTTGATGAACAGGTTGTCCCGCTGGGCGCGCTGGTGTAGGTCGCGGGCCATCTCGACCGTGCTCCGGGCGTCGTTCAGCAGCAGCGGCGAGACCTCCAGCGAAACCCATCCGTCCACCCGGGCGGTGCGGTCGTGGATCGGTCGGAATAGATCGGCCGCCCGGCGCAGGTCGGCAATCGCGAGATCAAAGAAGATCTCCTCGCTGGAGGCTCCGCGCTCGACGCCTCTGGCTATGTCGCCATCGTAGGCGGGGCTGGACTCAATGGCCTTGTCGAAGATGCTGGGGTTCGAGGTCAGGCCGGTTATGGAGCGCTCCTTGATGTGAGCGGCAAGGCCGCCGTCATCGAGCAGCTGCCGGGTGATGTTGTCTAGCCACAGGCTCTGACCTGCCAGTTGCAGTTCTCGGGTCGCGTTCATGGCCTTACCTCCGGGCGCCCCCAAGGGCGGTCCCATCCGTGCTCAGATGCGAATCTCCTGGTCCACACCGTGATATCTTCCGCCTCGACTATCGCCCGTTCGGGGTGGGTCACGACGCCTTCTCGTCGTGCCCGCCGAACTGCTTGCGCATCGCCGACAGGGTCTTGTTCGCGAACTCTCCCAGGTTGCGGGAGGAGTAGCGCGAATACAGCGCCGCCGTCAGCACCGGAGCCGGCACCCCCTCGTCTATGGCCGCTATCGAGGTCCAGCGTCCCTCCCCGGAGTCAGACACCCGGCCCGCGAACTCTTTGAGCTCCGGTGACTCCTGCAGCGCGATCGCGGTCAGATCCAGCAGCCAGGAGCCCACCACGCTGCCCCGGCGCCAGACCTCGGCCACCTCGCGGGTGTCGATGTCGTACTGGTAGTACTCCGGCTCCTCCATGGGAGCGGTCTCGGCGTCAGCGGTCTCGGCGCGGTTTCCGGCGTTGGCGTTGTGAAGCACGTCGAGGCCCTCGGCGAGGGCCGCCATCATGCCGTACTCGATCCCGTTGTGAACCATCTTCACGAAGTGGCCAGCGCCGTTGGGTCCGCAATGAAGATAGCCGTGCTCGGACTTGGCCGGCGTGCCGCGCCGGCCCGGGGTCCTCGGCGCCGCCTCCACACCCGGGGCGATGGTCGAGAAGATGGGATCCAGGTGGGCGACAGGTCCCGGGTCCCCACCGATCATGAGGCAGTAGCCCCGCTCCAGCCCGAAGACCCCGCCACTTGTGCCGCAGTCGATCAGGTGGATCCCGGCCAGGCGCAGCTCCCCGGCCCTCCTGATGTCGTCGCGATAGTAGGAGTTACCCCCGTCGATGATGATGTCGCCTCGCCCCAGCAGCTGAGCCAGCTCCTTGATGGTCGAATCGGTGATCGACCCGGCCGGGACCATCACCCAGGCCACCTTTGGCGCGGTCAACTTGGCCACGAAGTCTTTCATCGAGGAGGCGCCGACGGCGCCCTCGGCGACCAGGCTGGCGACGGTGTCCTGGTTGAGGTCGTAGACCACGCAGCTGTGGCCATCTCGCATCAACCTCCGCACCAGATTGGCGCCCATCCGGCCCAACCCCACCATTCCCAGCTGCATCGGTTTGGCTGTTGTCATCGCTTGCTCCTTCCTGATCGGCTGCGGGGTCCAGGTTCGGCGGCGGGAGTCGTCATCCAGGGATCGTGCCACCCGGGGTGTCCCCTGACCAGCTGCACGGCCTCCTGCGGCCCCCATGATCCCTGCTCATAGCGCACCAGTGGGCCAGGTGAGGTGATCAGCGGCTGCACGATCCTCCATGTCTCCTCCACGGTGTCCTCCCGGGTGAACAGGCTGTGGTCGCCGCGCAGGGCATCATCGATGAGACGCTCGTACGGCTCCGCGGGGCGGCCCACCTCCGCCGCAAAGGAGAGGTCTAGATGCACCGGCTGGGAGATCCGACCCTCCGAGCCCTTGGAGTTCAACACCACCCGAAGCCCCGGGTCCGGGTCTATCCGCAGGATCACCTGGTTGGGCTCGGCGTGAGCGCTCCGTCCCAGGAACGCCAGGTGGGGAGGGTGGCGGAAGACGATCCTCACCTCGGTCACCCGCTCGGCCAGGGACTTGCCCGCGCGAATGAAGAAGGGCACCCCGGCCCAGCGCCAGTTGTCGATCCCCAGGCGCAAAGCCACATAGGTCTCGGTGGTGGAACGCCGGCTGACCCCGGGCACCTGCCGGTATCCCTGGTACTGACCGCGCACACAGTGGGCCGGGTCGGCATCTGGGATGGCGCGGAACACGTCCGCCTTCTTGTTGCGCAGGTCATCGGCATAGGACCCCGCGGGAGGCTCCATCGCCACCAGGGCCAGCACCTGCAGCAGATGGTTCTGAACCACGTCCCGCAGCGCACCGACCGAGTCGTAGAAGTGCCCCCGATCCTCCACCCCGAAGTCCTCGGCCATGGTGATCTGCACCGCCGCCACGTGGTCGCGGTTCCAGACGGGCTCCAGGACGTCGTTGGCAAAGCGCAGGAACTGCAGGTCCATCACCGGTTCCTTGCCCAAGAAGTGGTCGATCCTCAGGATCTGATCCTCGCCCAGGACACGGTGCAGCTCGGAGTCCAGCGCCCGAGCCGACCTGAGGTCACTGCCGAAGGGCTTCTCCACCATCACCCGGGCCTCGTGGGTGAGTCCGGCCTGGGCCAGCCGGTCCACCACCTTGCCGAACAACGACGGGGGGATCTCCAGGTAGAAGAGAGGACGGCGCCGCCCCTTGAGGCGCTCGGCCAGCTGGCGGTAGGTGCTCTCCTGGTCGAAATCCCCCTGCAGGTACTGCATTCGCTGCGCCAGCTTGGCGAACACCCGCTTCGAGAAACGCGGTTCCGCAGCCTCGATTGCGGCCCTGGCGTGGTCGACCAGCTGGCCATCGTTCCATGGGTCGAGGGCGACCCCGATCACGGGGCAGTCGAGCAGTCCCCGACGCTCCAGCCGGTAAAGAGCGCGGAAGGTCATCTTCCGGGCCAGATCTCCGCTGATCCCAAAGACGACCAGGGCGCCGGTCGCCTCGGACCTGGTACTGGACACCCCTCGAGTCTAAGCTCGCCGTCCAAGGGGAGCGAATCGCCTACTCCCTGAGTCGGGGCCCTCGGGTTGTCTGGCTTGACCATCGCCGAAGAGCGGCTCTACCCAAATCTCGAATTAGCTCAGAGGTCGGCGAGCAGATCCGCAAAGATGAAGCCGTCCCTGCCCACCACCTGCCCCCCCTTCACCGGGATGGGAGCCGAATAGTCGGGGGAGTCGAAGGTGAAGGTGTGGAACTCGCCATTCTCGCCGCACGGATCGACCTCCTCGGGCTGCGCTCGCAGCTCGGCCAGCAGTGTGCGGTCGAAGTGCCTGCCCGCGAAGCGGGCCGCCATGCGCATTGGGTCGACGCAGGTCAGGATCGACCGTATCCCCAATCTGATCTCATCCTCCGCCACCTGCTCGGTGGGGCGCCCGAAGATCGGGAAGATGGCCTCCAGGCCCGCCGCCTGCAGCTGCTGCTCGCGGTAGCTGCGCACGTCCTCAAGCAGCAGGTCGCCGAAGGCGACGCCGGCCACACCCTCCTGGCGAGCTCCGGCCAGAGCGATGGCGATCTTTGCCTCGTAGACCGCGTTGGGACATGGACTGGGCAGCGCCACCTCGTGCAGGGGCAGGCGCAGGCGCAGCGCCTGCTCACGGACCAGATCCACCCGGACCCCGTGAATCGACACCCGCTGGGCCGCAGCATTGACGGTGGTGAGAAGGCCGACCACCTCGATGGCTGGCGACTGTCGCAGCTCGTGAAGTGCGAAGGCACAGTCCTTGCCACCACTCCAGCTCAGCCAAACCTTCACCGGTTGTCCTCGTGCGCCCGTTCTCTCAAGCGCAGAAACGGGCAGTGGCGGCAGCCACAGCCGCAGCACCTTCCCATCGCCCACAGGGCGGACGCGGTCATGACCTGCAGACCGGTGTCGGGATCCGAGTAGGTGTCGCGGACGTCCGCCACCGCTTGGCGGTGAAGCTCCAAGATCTCAGCGTACCGGGGATGGCGGGGATCCAGCCGGCTCAGGTCCGGTCGTTCGGGAGCTGTTCCAGCCAGGCGAGCCACTCAGAAATGGTAGGGTGCCCGGCACCCGGGCTCACTTCAGCCGATCTGGATCGATCGCTTGGCCAAGCCGTGCCAGAAGCCCTCGATGACAGAGCGTCTGGTGGCGAGGTCCGCCTCCCCGGCGCCCAGGGTCACGAACAGGGGCGCGAAGTGTTCGGTGCGGGGATGGGCCAGGCCACCGTCGGGGGCGCGGTGTTGGAAGTCCACCAGCGCGTCCACGTCGAGATGGTCGAGAGCTTCGCGACCCCACTGGTCGAATTCCGAGGACCATGCGGGCGGCGGTGAGTCAGGCTGGGGAGCCTCGGCCAGGGCGTGCAGGTTGTGGGTGAAGAACCCGCTGCCGATGATCAGCACTCCCTCGTCACGAAGTGGCGCCAGCCGGCGCCCCATGGCCATCAGCAGTTCCGGGTCCAGGGTCGGCATCGAAAGCTGGAGCACGGGGATATCCGCCTCTGGATACATCTCGACCAAGGGCACGTAGGCGCCATGGTCCAGGCCCCGCTCGCCGGCCTCCCGCACCGGGCGGCCAGGCTCCGACAGCAACTCATGCACCCGCTGCGCCAGCCAGGGCGCGGTCGGTGCCTGGTAGGTGACCTGGTAGTAGCGCTGGGGGAACCCCCAGAAGTCGTAGACCAGAGGCGCCGGCCGGGTGGCCGAGACCGTGATGGGCGCCTCTTCCCAATGGGCCGAGACGACCAGAATCGCTCGGGGCCGCCCCAGAATTGAGGACCAGCCCATCAGCTGACCTGGCCAGAGGGTGTCGTCGGCGAGCGTGGGAGCGCCGTGGCTCAGATACAGGACCGGCATCCTTCCCGCCACGACGGCTTCTGCCCGGTTGTCGCTTGCGTCGATGGTCATGGGTCGCTCCTAATCTCAGCCTGGCTCTCCTGGCCGCAGCTGATGACAACCATCATATCCTTTTGCGTGCACAAGCAATCACCGTACCTGCCAGTAGCCGCCTTCTCGGAGGGCACCATGTAAACTGAGATCGAAGACTACGCGAGTTGAGCGCTGCTGTCCAGCACCGGCAGCCGGGTCGGTTCGCAACCCCGATCCCCTCCCCCTTCTTTAAGGAATCAAGCGTGCAACAGTCGGCGCAGCGCACCCGCCTTCGACCGCAGTGGGACGCCAACCGTGCCTGAGGCCAGTAGCGTGCTCACAGAGGCCGGGCGCCGGCGCACCTTTGCGATCATCAGCCATCCGGACGCCGGCAAGACCACCCTCACCGAGAAGTTCCTGCTGTACTCCGGGGCGGTTCAGGAGGCAGGGGCTGTCAAGGCCCGCGCGGGCAGGCGCCGGGCCACCTCTGACTGGATGGCGATGGAGCAGCAGCGCGGCATTTCCATCACATCCACCGCGATTCAGTTCAACTATCAGGGCCACGTCCTGAACCTGCTGGACACCCCCGGTCACCGCGACTTCTCGGAGGACACCTACCGGGTGCTGGCGGCGGCCGACGCCGCGGTCATGGTGCTGGACGTCGCCAAGGGCATAGAGGCTCAGACACTCAAGCTCTTCGAGGTCTGCCGGGCCCGGCGGCTTCCGATCATCACCTTCCTCAACAAACTCGATCGCCCCGGCCGGCCTCCGCTCGAGCTCCTTGACGAGATCCAAGAGCAGATCAACCTCAGGCCCACCCCGGTCACCTGGCCGGTCGGGATCCCCGGCGACTTCCGCGGGGTGGTGCACCGACCAAGCGGCGACTTCGTCCGTTTCACCAGGACCACCCGCGGCACCACCATGGCGCCCGAGGAGGTGGTGCCGGCCCCACGGGCAGCCCAGGAGCACAGTGAGGCCTGGGCCGCCGCCCAGGACGAGGTCGACCTGTTGACCGCAGTGGGCGCCTCCCTGGACCTGCCCTCATTCCTGGCCGGCGACTCGACTCCTCTCTTCGTCGGCTCGGCACTCACCAATTTCGGGGTCCGCCACCTGCTGGAGGCGGTGGTTGACCTCGCCCCACCGCCATCTCCCCGGCTGGCCGCCGATGGCGTCCGGCGCGCCCTGGAGGCTCCGTTTTCGGGATTCGTGTTCAAGATCCAGGCCAACATGGACAAGGCGCACCGCGACCATATCGCCTTCGTCAGGGTCTGCTCGGGGCGCTTCGAACGCGGCGAGACCCTGGTGCATCAACCCTCCGGGCGTCAGTTCTCGACCAAGTACGCAGCCTCCATGTTCGGCGCTGAGCGCAACACCGTGGAGGAGGCCTACCCGGGTGACGTGGTGGGGCTGGTCAACGCCGCCGAGTTGCGCATCGGCGACACGCTCTACGCCACCGAGCCGGTGGCGTTCCCTCCGATCCCGACCTTCGCGCCCGAGCTTTTCGCCACCGCTCGCCCCCACGACACCTCCCGTTACAAGCAGTTCCGCCGAGGGCTCTCGCAGCTGGAGCAGGAAGGGGTCGTGCAGGTGCTTCAGGACCCCGACGGCGACCCCGCGCCAATCCTGGCAGCGGTGGGCGAGATGCAGTTCGAGGTGCTGACGCACCGACTTAGCACCGAGTACGGAGCGCCGGTGCATCTCACCCTCACCCCCCACCGGCTCGCCCGGCGCACCGATTCGACCACCGCCGCAGCCCTTAGCTCGACCCGCGGAGTCAAGATTCTGCGCCGTACCGACGGCACTCTGCTGGCCGCTTTTGAGAGCCCCTACTGGCTCGACCACCTCCAGGGCGAGCACCCGGAATGGGTGCTGGAATCAATCCTGACGGAATGAACGTATCGTTGAGGGAGCACAGTGAGCACTTCCAGGAAACCCGCTGAATCAGCGGCCGCAAATGCGGCCAGGAGAGGGGGGTCCACGTTTTCCCCCGCACTGCTCCTGGACCTGTACGAGCTGACCATGGCTGACGCCTACAGGCGCGAGGGCATGGCCGACGACCCGGCCACCTTCAGCCTCTTCGCACGCTCTTTGCCGCCGACCTGGGGATTCCTGGTGGCAGCCGGACTGGATGACTGCCTCAGCTGGCTGGAGCAGCTGAGCTTCTCGGCAGACGACCTGGCCGCCATCAGGCGGCTCAGCGGCTTCTCCGAGGCCTTCCTGGACTGGCTGGGAGGGCTCCGCTTCCAGGGACGGGTGAGGGCGGTAGCCGAGGGGACCATCGTCTTTCCCAACGAGCCCATCCTGGAGGTCGATGGCCCGCTTGGCGTCATCCAGCTGGCGGAGACATACCTTTTGAACCAGGTCACTCTGCAGACCGGTCTGGCCACCGAGGCGGCTCGCTGCCTCCACGCAGCCCAGGGACGACCTGTGGTCGACTTCGCCCTGCGCCGAGCCCCGGGCGTCGACGCGGGGATGAAGCTGGCCCGCTGCTCTTCGCTGGTCGGGCTAGCCGGCACCAGCAACGTGGCGGGAGCGGGAATGTACGAGCTGCCCGCCAGCGGCACCATGGCCCACTCCTTTGTGCAAGCCCACGCCGACGAGCTCACCGCCTTCAGACGCTTCGCGGAAGCCTTTGCGGACAGGACCCTGCTGCTGGTCGACACCTACGACACCCAGCGTGGCGTGGAGCACGCCATCCAGGTGGCTGAGGAGATGCGCCAGCAGGGGGTTGCGATCCACGGCATCCGCATCGACTCCGGGGACCTCGGCGCGATGTCGCGCATGGCCCGCCAGCGTCTGGACGTGGCCGGGTTCCCCGACATGATCATCTTTGTCAGCGGCGGCCTCGACGAGCACCGCATCCACCACCTGGTGGCGGAGGAATCGGCTCCCATCGACGGATTCGGGGTGGGGACGACACTGGGAGCGGCGGGCGGCGTGCCCACCCTGGAGACCGTATACAAGTTGGTGGACCATCACGGACGTCCGGTTCGCAAGACATCCGCCGGCAAGTCAACCTGGCCTGGCGCCAAGCAGGTGTACCGCCGGGAGGACTGGTCCTCGGACATCCTCTGCCTGGCGGAAGAACCGGCCCCTGCCGAGGCCCCGCATCCACTCATGGAGGAGGTCATGCGAGGCGGCAGCCGCACCCAGGCCGGTAGGCGGCCGCTCCTCGCCGCCCACCGTCACTTCGAGGACCAGTGGCAGCAGCTGCCCCCCCTCTGGAAGCAGCTGAAGTCACCGCCGGCCTATCCGGTCAGGCCGAGCTCACAGCTGGAACGACTGACTCAGGCGGTGGACAGAAGCCTGGCGGCAGCCGCCATCTGAGGAGCGTCGAGCAGCGCGACGGCTTGCCCTGGGCAGCCATCAGCCACGCAGCTCTGCCACCGCCTCCAGCAAGCGGTCGACGTCGGCCGGGCTGTTGTAGTGGACCAGGCCGGCCCGCACCGCTCCGCCGACCTCGCGCAGTCCCAGCGCGCCCACCAGTTCCCAGGCGTAGTTGTCCCCGCTCCAAACGTTGATATGGCGGCTGGCCAGGTGGTCCGCGACCTGGTCCGGAGTGTGGCCGGCGACCCGAAAATAGGCGGTCGGAGCGCGCCGGCCGGAGCGACCGAACAGGGTGACGTGCTCCATCTCCCCCAGCCCCTCCAGGAGAACCGCAAAGAGGCGCTGCTCGTAGGCCTCCACCGCCGCCATCGACCGCAGCAGCCGCTGCCGCCGGGACCCGGCCGACTGCTTCACCGCTCCCGCGAGATGGTCCACCGCCGCGGTCACTCCGGCGAAGTCGGCCAGGGGAGGTGTGCCCAGTTCGAAGCGCTCCGGCACCAGATCGCTCGAGGGAAGCAATTTGTCCGGCTCAAGGGTCTCCAACAGGGACGGCGCGGCCACCACGGCACCCACGTGTGGACCACACCACTTGTAGGCGGAGGTGGCGTAGAAGTCCGCACCCAGAGCGGTCAGATCCACCGCGGCATGGGGCGTGTTGTGGACGCCGTCCACGTAGATAAGAGCTCCCTGGGAGTGGGCCAGCTCCGCGATCCTCGCCACCTCCGGGCGTATACCCAGAAGATTGCTGGCAGCGGTCACCGCCACCAGCCTGGTGCGCTCACCCACCAGCTCGCGGTACTGCTCCCACCCGAGCTCCCCGGTTTTCGGATCTACCTTGGCCCAGCGGACAACGGCGCCGGACTGAGTTGCGGCCTGGACCCAGGGGCGCACATCAGCATCGTGATCGAGCTGGGACACAACCACCTCGTCGCCGGGTCGCCAGCGCTTACGCAATGCGGCCGCCATGCGATAGGTGAGAGTGGTCATGTTGGGTCCCAGGACCACTCCCTCTGCGACCCCACCGACCAGGTCCGCGACCGCGCGGCGACACTCGGACACGATCTGGGTGCTGCGGCGGCTGGCCGGGAAATGTCCGTCGGTGTTGCTGAGCCCGTCCCTGTAGGCTCTGGCGATGGCCTCGATCACCGGGGTGGGGACCTGGGTCCCGGCGGCACCGTCCAGGTAGGCGTAGCCATCGGCCAGCTGGGGAAAGTCGGCCCGGATCCTCTCTATCTCGAGGCCCTGGCCATCTGCCGGCTCCCGCTCCATCGGCCGCACCTCCTTCATGTCTCAAGGTCCCACTGCCGGGGCGAAGTGCGGCAGGGAAAGTTGCGCAGAGCTCGTCTCAGCCGGCACCGGCCGAAACTGCGCTCTGATCTTAGCGAGCGGACACCAGCCGGCCTCAGCCCGCCATCAGCCGCGGTCAGTGCCCCCTGAAATCGCAATATGCTGATACAGCAGCAAGGATGGCGGCGGCTGCATTGACCGGGCCAAGAGGAGGAATTGCAGATGGCTGAGCAGCGGGATCAGAGCGGGCCGAGGCTCTTCGGGCCAGAGCACGTCCGCAAGTACCGCGAGACCGGCGGCAGGGAGGGCCACGACTGGATGGGCACCGCGACTCTCATCCTCACCACTCGGGGGCGGTCGTCGGGCCAGCCCAGGCCCACCCCCCTCATCTATGGTCAGGACGGCGACAACTACGTGGTGGTTGCCTCCAAGGGGGGAGCTCCGACTCACCCGGCCTGGTATCTCAATCTCGAGCGCGATCCCAGGGCCGAGATCCAGGTGTGGGCGAAGACCATGACGGTGTCGGCGCGAGCGGCCACCGGGCCGGAGCGGGAACGGCTGTGGAAGCTGATGGTTGCACAGTGGCCTGCCTACGACGAATACCAGACCAAGACCAAAAGGGAGATCCCGGTGGTGGTGCTCGAGCCGGCAGCGCCAGGGGTTGCCGACTGTTGCCAGAGGAATGCGCTTCAGTAAGCGATGATGAGCTTGAAGGTGTCGGCGGGACTGCGAGGCATTGATACGGCGACCGCATGCTTTAGGAAGCTCGTAGCAGTGGGTCAGGGATGGGACGCTCCCAGTGCCGGCGCGCCGGGCCGTGGGCCGGGTCCTGGTCTTGGCCGACGCTTCCGGCTCAGCCGCCACCGCCGGTAGGGCCGTCGTCTCCGCCCGCGTCTCCTCGGCGGTCCAGAGCGCCGACATCGGCCGGTAGGTAGCCCCGGGTCACAAGGCGTTGGGGCCGGGCTCCTCGGTTGGCCGTGTGGCCAAGGAGGCAGGCGCCACCCGGCGAGCGCGACCACGCCGACTGCCGGCGGTCGACCCCACCCCAGTCGACGACCTGGGGCGGGATGTGACCGAGATCCTCAGCTCGCTGTGCGCCCGCTCCGTCACCGCCGGCAGCGAGGAGGCGGGAGCGCGCCTGGCAGAGGCCGTGACGGAGCTACAATGCGACCCATGGCCACACTGGCGTTCGTATCGGAGGCAAGGAAGAAGCGGGCTACGAAGGGGAAGTTCGCAATCCCCGACGGCTGGATTGCCCGCGGCTTCAGCTTTGAGGTCGAGTGGCCCGAGGACAAAGAAGTCGCCTCGTCGATCCGCTCCCAGTTCGGCGGCCGACGCTACGCCTTCAACTGGGGTCTCGCCCAAGTCAAGGCCGACCTGGACGCCCACAAGACCGATCCCCTCCACGACTCGGTCAAGTGGAACCTCTACGCCATGCGGAAGAGATGGAACGCGGAAAAGGCGGCCATCGCACCCTGGTGGGCGGAGAACTCCAAGGAGGCGTATGCCACCGGGATCGCCGACCTCTGCGTGGCGCTCAAGAACTGGTCCGACTCCAGGCAGGGAAGGCGCAAGGGCCGCAAGGTCGGGTTCCCCAAGTTCCGGTGCCGGCACAAGGATCAGGCCCGGGTGCGTTTCACCACTGGCGCGATCAGGGTCGAGCCCGACCGGCGCACCGTCACCCTGCCCGTGGTCGGCACTCTGCGCTCGAAGGAGAACACTCGCCGCCTGGAGCGCCTGCTCGGCAAAGGATCGGCCCGGATCCTCAACGCCACCCTCAGCCAGAGATGGGGGCGGCTGTTCGTCTCGTTCGGTTGCATAGTCGAGAACCATCCCCGTGCCATGCCGACCAGGGAGCGGGCCGGCGTCGATCTCGGGATGCGGTCCCTGGCCACCATCGCCGACACCGAGGGCAACATCATCGAAGTTCCCAACCCCGCACCCCTGCGGGCGACCCTCACGAAGCGCCGCCGGGTCGGGCGGCAGTTATGCAGACGCATCCCCGGCTCGCTGGGGCACAGCGCAGCGAAAGCCAAGCTGGCTGGCCTCGACCGTCGATGCGTCAACCTGCGCCAGCAGGCGTCCCACCATCTCACCACCTGGCTGGCGGCAACCTACCGCGAGGTTGTGATCGAGGACCTCGACTTGGCGGCCATGAAGAAGAGCATGGGGCGCCGGGCGTTCCGGCGTTCGGTGTCCGACACAGCCCTCGGCCGGATCAGGCCCCAACTCGCCCACAAGATGGGATGGCGAGGTACCCAGCCCACGGTCGCCAACCGTTGGTTCGCCTCGTCGCAGATCCATCACGGGTGCGGCTGCCGGCTGATCGAACCCAAGAAGCTGGCCAAGCAGCTCATCTGCGCAGTGACGGGTGAGCCGGTCGACCGCGACCGCAACGCCGCGCAAAACCTCCGTGACTGGCCGGACCATGCCAGTTGTGGCTCAGTTGGAGCCACGGCCCCGTTTGTTCCCGGGCCGTCCTCGGACGGTACAGGCGGCGGTTCAGATGCCGAGCCACTCGGCACCTGGAGAGCGGATGTAAGACCACCGCTTAGACGGTGCGCGGTCCGCGGTGAGGTCAGAACCAAACCCGGCAACGGGAGAGGAACCCCGAGAAGGGGTGCCACCAGCAGTGGGCTCTCTAGAGTTCACTCAATGGCAACGGCCTGAGCCAAGGGCCGAAATTCGGCCGCTCGCTCAGCCCTTCAGCTTGGCCTCCAGGGTGATCGTGGTCCCGGTCAGCGCCTTGCTCACCGGGCAGTGCAGCTTGGCGTCCTCGGCCACCTTCTTGAACTCCTCCTCGTCCAAACCCTGCAGACCTGCCGCCACCTCCAGGTGAATGCCGGAGATGAGGAATCCACCCGCAGGATCCGGCCCCAGGGTCACCGACGCCTTCACATCCAGGGTCCCTGGAGTCCCGCCCGCCCTGGCGATCAGGGCCGACAGCTGCATGGCAAAGCAGGAGGCGTGGGCGGCCGCGATCAGCTCCTCCGGACTCGTGGTCCCCTGGGCATCCTCAGCGGTGCGCTTGGGGAAGCTGACCTGGTAGGTTCCCAGGCCGCTGCTGGTGAGCTCGACCTCGCCAGATCCCTCTTGAAGAGTCCCACTCCAGGCCACCTGCGCTGTGCGTACTGCCATCTCCACAGACCCTCCCATTGCAACCGCTGGTCAGCCCGTCCCGCCTCGCCGCGACGATGCGCGGGAGCTCCGACGGCGCCGCTCGCTATGTGAGGAAGGATAGACTCAAATCCGGCCGCGCCGCCCGAGCCAACCTGGCGGGAGGTGGGCCAGGCGGGCTCGAGTGAGGTGGAGGTGAGTGCGTGGCCACGACCCAGAAGACCGAAGTGGAGGATCTGCTGAGCTCTGCTCGGCCGTCGTTCGCCCACTGGGAGGTCGTCAAGGACCTGGTCGACGAGATGATCGACCTCTCCCTCAACTACCGCCAGTCGGGGCACCCCGGCGGCTCTCGGTCCAAGGTGCACATGCTGGTAGCGACCCTGCTCTCGGGGGCGATGCGCTGGGACATCCAGCATCCCTGGCGGCGTTTCTCGGACCGATTCGTGCTCTCCGCCGGCCACACCGTCCCCCTGGTCTACTCCACCCTGGCGGTGCTCAACGAATCGCTGCGGGCCCGTCACCTCCGCGATCATGATCCCCGCTTCGCCTTCCCCTCCCAGGGCCGCTACGCGCTGACCTGGGAGGACCTGCTCACCCTGCGCCACCGGGGCGGCCTGCCCGGACATGCCGAGATGAGCGGCAAGACGCTCTTCCTCAAGTTCAACACCGGGCCCTCGGGGCATGGCATGCCTCCCGCCGCCGGGGAGGCGCTGGCCCTCAAGCTGGCGGGAGCAGAGGAGGTCAAGGTCTTCTGCGTCGAGGGAGAGGGAGGGCTCACCCCGGGAGCCGCACATGAGACCAAGAACTCGGCCTGGGGCCTGGGCCTGGACAACCTGGTCTTCCTGCTCGACTGGAATGACTTCGGGATCGACCTGCGCCCGGCCTCCTCTGTGGTGCCTGGCGATCCAAGGAGTTGGTTCGAGCCCTACGGCTGGCGCGTCAACGGCACCGGATCCGGGATGGAATGGGAGCCGGTCACACAGGCCGTGCTGCAAGCGGCCCGCGGCGACAACCCGGACAGAGTCCCCTCGATCGCCTGGTTTCGGACCAGGAAGGGTCGTGAGTATGGAAAGTACGACGCGCCCTCTCACGGCACCCCCCATCCCATGAACAGCCAGCCGTTCTGGGATGGCCGCAAGCGGTTCATGGCCAGGTACGGAGTGAGCTACCTCGGGGTCGACGAGCCCGCGCCCAGTGAGCCCATGGCCCGCGAGGAGCAGGCTCGCGCCAACTTCCAGGTGGCTCTCCAGGTGCTGCACCGGGACCAGGAGTTGGTCCAGTACCTCAGCGACAGGCTGCTGGCAGTGGCCCAGACCGTTCCCGAGAGCCTGCCCAACTTCAATCTCGGGGCTCAGTCGACCGGGCTCCTGAAGGATCCGCGGGTCACCGACTTTCGCTCATACCCCAAGGAGATGTTCCTGGAACCCGGTGCCCGCCAGCCCAACCGGGCGGCGCTTGCCCAATGGGGCTCCTGGATCAACGCCTTGGGCCGCCGCGAGTACGGCAGGCCGCTCTTCATAGTGAGCTCCGCCGATCTGGCGGATTCCACCAACATCAGCGGCTTCGGCAAGGATTGGCAGCAGTCAGCCGGCTGGGGCTGGTACGAGCGCGATACCAACCCCCGTGGAACCGTCCTGCCCCAGGAGATAACCGAGTTCACCAACGCCGGCATCAGCGTCGGGGTGGCGAGCGTCAACCTGGCCGAGGACCCGTTCTCCGACTTCAACGGGTTCTGGACAGCCTGCTCTACCTACGGCTCCTTCAGCTACCTCAAGTACGGTGAGATGCGTCTCTTCAGCCAGCTGGCGCAGGATTGCGAGCTCAGAGTGGGGCGGGTCCTGTGGGTGGCTGGCCACTCCGGACCCGAGACCGCCGAGGACTCCAGGACCCACTTTGGAGTATTCGCCCCCGGGGTGACCCAGCTCTTCCCCGCCGGTCAGGTGGTCGACCTCCACCCCTGGGAATACAACGAGGT
>JAJYPP010000070.1 GCA_021795235.1 bacterium | reverse complement strand
GCAGGGCGCGCTCAACAGAAGTCACCCATAGCCTGACCCACCAGTCCCACTTGCCAACCTCTTCCCGATTCACTCAACTGCCCTTATGGGCACTACCGCACACTTCTCCGCCAGCTGCTGCCAACCCCCGCGCTGGAGAGAGTCCGGCATGGTGGCCCCAGCGGAGCACCTCAGCTCAGGTAGGGGGCGGCTCCGTGACCCTGTTGGGCGGCATCCATCACGACCTCGCTGACGGTGGGGTGAGCGTGGATCACATCCCCCAATTCGGCCATGGTGAAGCCATCACTGATGGCGACTCCGACCTCGTGGATCAGCTCCACGGCGTGCGGGCCCATGATCGTGGCACCCAGCAGGCGGTCGTCCTTGGCATCGGCAACCAACTGGACGTAGCCCTCGGGCTCCCCCTCCGCCAGAGCCTTGGCTTCGCCGACGAATCGTGCCTGGCCTATGCGGACCTCGTGGCCAGCCTCCCTGGCCAGATCGGCGTGCAGGCCGACCGTGGCTATCTCCGGACTGGTGAAGATGCAGTTGGGAACAACCGTCCTATCCATGGGCCGCATCCGGACCGGGTCGAGTGCGTTCTCGACGGCGCGAGCCGCCTCAGCGCTGGCCAGGTGGGCCAGCTGGAGCCCGCCGATGCAGTCGCCCGCCGCCCAGATCCTGGGATCGGCCGTGCGCAGGTACTCGTCCACCTCGACGTGACCGCGCTGGCTCACCTGAACGCCCGCCTCCTGGAGCCCTATCCCGGATGTCTGAGGGCTCCTGCCCACCGCCACCAAGAGGGTTTCGGCTTCCACCACGGCACCCCCGGTCAGAGTCGCCACCACCGAGTCGTCGCGATAGGCGAGTTCCTCGGCCTTGGTCTCCAGATATACCTTGACTCCGTGTCCCTCCAGCAGCTTCTGGAACTGCTGGGCGGTGCGGCGGTCGACCCCCGCCAGGAGCTGAGGGAGCATCTCCACAACTGTTACCTGCGAGCCCAGGGGCGCGAATAGGCTGGCGAACTCGCAGCCGATCACGCCGCCGCCGATGATCAGGAGCCGCTTGGGGATCTCCGCGAGCGTCCAGACGCCGTCGGAGGTGATGACCCTGGGATTGTCCATGTCGATTCCGGGTAGCCCCGATGGCTCCGTGCCCACGCACACCACCAGGTGGTCATAGGGGTAGGCCGCGTCGCCCGCCACCACGGCTCCCTGCTCGAGATGGCCCTGCTCCCGTACGACCTTGATCTGGTGTCGCTTGCAGGCGGCCTCAACCCCACTGCGCATCTTCAGCACGATCTGGTCCTTGCGTGCCTGCATCTTGGGAAAGTCGAAGGAGAGCCCCTGCACCACCAGCCCGAACTCATCCGCCCGCTGAATCTTGTTCGCCAGCGCCGAGATCGCGAGCAGCGCCTTGCTGGGGACGCAGCCGCGGTTGAGGCAGGTTCCGCCGAGATCACGCCGTTCCACCAGGACCACCTCGGCTCCCAACTGGGCCGCTCGCAGCGCCGCCACATCCCCGGCCGGCCCCCCTCCCAGGACCACCACCTTTGGGGCGGTCACGCCGGCTCCGCAGCCGCAGTAGACTCCAGCACGGCCTCCTTGATCAGCCGCTCCTGCTCCGCCAGGTGCGCGCTCATCGAACCCTCCGAGGGCGAGGCCTGAGCCCGCCGCCCCACGTAGCTGAGCCCGACACCAGGGGGTAGAAGTGGCTGGAGGCGAGGTAGCAGGTAGTTGTAGGCGCCCATGTTGCGGGGCTCCTCCTGGACCCAGACGGCCTGCTCCACCTTGCCGTATCGGGAAAGGCTCTCTCCGATCTCATCACTGGCAAACGGGTAAAGGAGCTCCAGCCTTACGACCGCAACCTGCTCGCGTTGCTCGTGGTCGCGACGGGCGATCAGCTCGTGAGCGACCTTGCCGCTGGCGATCAACAACCGGCGAACGCGGTCGGGATCGGGCCCGGCCGGGTCGTCCAGAACCGCCTGGAACCGTCCCTCGGCTAGTTCCGCGGCGCCTGACATGGCTGCCGACAGGCGCAGCCCGCTCTTGGGAGTGAGCACCACCAGGGGGCGCCGCTCCTCAGCCAGCGCCTGCAGGCGCAGCAGATGGAAGTACTGGGCGGCGGTGGAGGGGTAAGCGACCCGCATGTTGCCCTCGGCGCAGAGTTCCAGGAACCGCTCGACCCTGGCGCTGGAGTGTTCCGGGCCGCTGCCCTCGTAGCCGTGCGGGAGCAGCAAGGTAAGCCGCGACTCCTGGTCCCATTTGGCCTGGCCAGCAGCCACGAACTGGTCGATTATCACCTGGGCGTTGTTGAAGAAGTCCCCATACTGCGCCTCCCACAGCACCAAGGCCTGAGGCTTGGTCACCCCATACCCGTACTCGAAGCCCATCGCCGCCACCTCGGACAGGGGGCTGTTGTGCACTTCGAAGCTCGCCCTGGCTCCTGAAAGGTGCTGGATGGGAGCCCAGGCCATCCCCGTCTCCACATCGTGGAGCACCAGGTGGCGCTGGCTGAAGGTCCCCCGAGCGGTGTCCTGGCCGGTGAGACGGATGGCTACTCCGTCCTCGATCAAGCTGGCGAAGGCCAGCGCCTCGCTCTGTGCCCAGAGCAGCCTTCCCTCCGGCTGGAGGGCCCGCGGCCTCTGCGCGAAGAAACGGGTCAGCTTGGGATTTAACTTGAACAAATCCGGCGTGGCGGCGAGCTCTCGGTCAAGTGCCTGCAGGCGCTCAAGCGGCACCGCGGTTTGCACGGCCGGGAGGCCGGCCGGCTCGGCCATCGTTCCCGCCGGCTGAGCGGCGGCCGCCAGCTCGTGGCCATTGGCGAGGGCGCGGGCGTGGGCGTCCACCATCTCCTGATAGGCCACCTGCTGCTCTTCCTCCAGGTCGGCCTCGCTGACCACTCCTCGCTCGATAAGGCGAGCCCCGTAGACCTGGACCGGGGTGGGGTGGCTGCGGATCTTGGCCATCATGACGGGCTGGGTATAGGCGGGCTCGTCTCCTTCGTTGTGGCCGAGACGGCGGTAGCCGATCAGGTCAATGAGCACGTCACGCTCGAAAGTGGCCCGGTAGCTCACCGCCAGCCGGACCGCCTGGAGGCACGCCTCCACATCATCGCCGTTCACATGAATGATGGGGATGTCGTATCCCTTGGCCACGTCGCTGGCGTAGCGGGTCGAGCGCCCCTCGCTGGGCTCGGTGGTGAACCCGATCTGATTGTTGCCAATGATGTGCACCGTACCGCCCACCCTGTAGCCGTCCAGGCTCTGAAGGTTGAGGGTCTCGGTCACCACCCCCTGCCCGGTGAAGGCAGCGTCCCCATGGACGAGGACGGGGATCGCAGAACGCGTGTCCTGCTCCAGCGCCGTGGATCCAGTCGCAGTCTGCCGGGCCCGGGTGCGGCCCTCGACCACGGCGTTGACCACCTCGAGATGGCTGGGGTTGTGGGTGAGCACGATTCCCACTTCGCGGTTGTCCCGCGTGTGCGCGACCCCCTCGGCGCCATAGTGGTACTTCACGTCCCCGGTCGATGCGCCGCCCAGGTAGGCGCCGGACTCGAACTCCGCGATGATGTCCTCCAGCGACCGGCCCACGATCCTCGCGGTCACATTGAGGCGCCCTCGGTGAGCCATGCCCAGCACCACCTCGCGGGTACCGTCCTTGGCAAAGAGCTCGATCAGATGCTCCAGCATGGGAACCAGGGCATCCAGGCCCTCGATCGAGAAGGTGTGCTGGCCAAGATAGGTCTTGCGCAAGAAGCGCTCGAACGCGTCGACCTGGGCCAGCCGGTGCAGGAGCTGGCGCTGCTCCTCCTGGCTGAGAGGATTGAGGTGCGCGCCGGACTCTATCTGGCTGCGAAGCCAGGTCCGCTGCTCATGGCTGCTGATGTGTTCGATCTCGTAGGCGATGGTGCCGCAGTAGGTCTGGCGCATCCTGGGGAGGGCATCTGCCAGGGTCGCCCCCGGGACGGCGACTCGGAGCATCTCGGCCGGCACCTGCGTCATCAGGGCGTGGTCGAGCCCGACCGTGGCCGGCTCCAAGGATGGGTCTCCCGGCGGCTCGGAACCGAGCGGGTCGAGATGTGCCGCCAGATGTCCGTGGGTCCGGTAGGCCTTGACGAGTGACATGCCCGCCGCCACCGCCCTCATGAGCTGCTGATTGGGGGTGGCCAGCGCGGACCCGGCGGTGACGGTCAGAGGCGCGGGAGCTGTCGTCTCGGCGAGCTGAGGGAGATCCAGCTGCAAGCTCCGGAACACATCCTCGTAGAACCCCTGGCCACCGGCCAGCAAGACCTCCAACTGGCGCAGGAGCATGCCTGATTCCAGCCCCTGGACGAGCCGATGGTCGTAGGTGCTGGTGAGAGTCATGGTCGGTCGTATGCCCAGCGTCGACTTCGCCTCCAGGGACAGCCCGGAGAAGCCAGGGGGGCTGCCGATCGCCCCGACGGCAATGATCGCGGCCTGCCCCGCCATCAGTCGGGGCACGGATGCCATGGTGCCAACACCCCCGGGATTGGTGAGGGTTATGGTGGCGTCCGCAAGGTCATCCACCGAGAGACCACCAGAACGGGTCTTGGCGACCAGATCCTCATACGCGGTCCGGAATCCTGGGAAGTCCAGACGGTGGGCGCCCCGGATTACCGGAACCAGCAAGAAACGGGATCCGTCCGACCGTTCAACGTCCACCGCCAAGCCCAGGTTCACTCCCTCCCGGACCACCTTGTGCGGCTCACCCTCCACCCTGGCGAAGCCGGCCGAGAAGGTTGGCATCTCCCGAGCGGCCCTGACCAAGGCGAAAGCCACAAGGTGGGTGAAGGAAACCTTGAGATCGGACCTGCCCTGAGCCTTGAGGGCCTCATTCAGCTGCCCCCGACGCGCCTCCAGGATGGGAACCTCGATGGTGCGAAAGCTGGTGGCCGTGGGAATGGTGAGGCTCTTCTCCATCGCCTCCACCAACTTGGCAGAGGTCCCCTTGATGGGAACTGTCGCACTACCGGCCTGACCGGCAGGGTTGGGCCCAGCCAGAACATCGTCGCGCCGGACCATCCCCCCCGGTCCGGTTCCCTCGACCTTGCCCAGGTCGACCCCGTCCAGATCAGCGCGCCTTCGCGCCAGCGGGCTGGCATCGACCTGCAGGCTCGACCGGGCCGCGGGCTGCGGGGCCCGGGGTGTCGGCGCAGACGGCGCTGGCTCGCGATCGTCCACAGTGGTCGCCCCTGGTTGGATCCTGGCCATCACGGTCCCGACCGAAACCGTCTCTCCCTCTGTAACCAGTACCTCGAGCACGGTCCCACCCACCGGCGCCGGGACTTCCGCGTCGACCTTGTCAGTCTGGATCTCGACCAGGGTCTCGCCGGCCGCGATCTGATCGCCCGGCTGCTTGTGCCAGGTCCCCACCACGCCCTCGGTAACCGACTCGCCCAGAGCCGGAAGCGGTACCGGCACTGGTGCCGCCAGGGGTCCGGCCGACGGTTCTTGGGCAGTCTGAGCTGAAGGCTCGTTGCCGGACTTGGCCGCGGGCCCGGGCGAGCCCTCGCCCGGCGCCATCTCCGCCAGAGGCGCGCCGACCGCGACCACCTCCCCCTCTGGGGCCACGATGCGAACCAGGACCCCGGCGACTGGGGAGGGAACCTCTGCGTCGATTTTGTCGGTCTGGATCTCAACCAGGGTCTCCCCGGCCGCCACCTGATCCCCGACTTGCTTGCGCCACGCGCCCACCACCCCCTCGGTCACAGACTCTCCCATCTGGGGCAGAGTCACCTCCAAGGTCTTACTCGGCAAAGCGTCTCCATAAAAAATGGCGGGACGAGCGGCGACCATGGGTCGGTTCACAGCCCGCGCTACTTCTATGTACGATTCTAGGGAGGAGCGGACGAGCGGAGGGCAGCCTCTTGACTATTTGGCGCCGAAGGCCCAACATATTGCGCCTAGGCCCTGTGACACCCACCACATATGGTTCGGAAGCCACCTAGAGCCCTCTAGTCAACCATCGTTCGTCCTGCCAGGAGGAAGTTTCGTGGACCGACCCACCAGCGACCCCGACCCCGTATCCGCTGTGACTCCAGAGGAACGCTCCGACAAGCGCGCCAACGGGGTCCCGGGACTCACCGCCTCGAGCCGGGGACTGCGCGTGGAGCGCTACTTCACTCAACCAGGGATCCATCCCTTCGATGCCATCGCCTGGGAGAGGCGCACCGCAGCCATCACCAACGAGAAGGGCGAGGTCGTGTTCACCCAAGAGGATTGCGAGGTCCCGGCCAGCTGGTCGCAGCTCGCCACCAACGTGGTGGTCTCCAAATATTTCCGGGGCCTGCAGGGGGGCGGTCAGCGAGAGAGCAGCGTTCGCCAGCTGATCTCAAGGGTGGCGGACACCATCCGAGACTGGGGCCGCCAGGGTGGGTACTTCGCCACTGACGAGGATCTTGAGGTCTTCCACTCCGAACTGTGCGCCATTCTGGTCAACCAGATAGCAGCCTTCAACAGTCCGGTTTGGTTCAACCTCGGGGCCGAGCCTAACCCCCAGGTCAGCGCCTGCTTCATCAACTCGGTAGAGGACACCATGGACGCGATCCTGTCCCTGGCCAAGACCGAGGGGATGCTCTTCAAGTACGGCTCCGGCACCGGCACCAACCTCTCCACCATCCGCTCCTCGGTCGAGAACCTCGGCTCTGGGGGCACCGCCAGCGGACCGGTCTCGTTCATGAAAGGCTTCGACGCTTTCGCCGGTGTCATCAAGTCCGGAGGGACTACCCGACGCGCCGCCAAGATGGTCATCCTCAACGCGGACCACCCCGACATCGTTGATTTCATCAACTGCAAGGTGCGCGAGGAGCGTAAGGCCTGGGCGTTGATCGAGGCCGGCTACGACGGGTCCTTCACCGGCGAGGCCTATGCCTCCGTATTCTTCCAGAACTCCAACAACTCGGTGCGGGTCTCCGACGAGTTCATGCGTGCGGTGCTGGAGGACAAGGAGTGGCGTACCTACGCCGTCACCGATCGCAGTCGGGTGATCGGCACCTACCGGGCCCGAGAGCTGATGAACCAGATCACGGAGGCCGCCTGGGCCTGCGGAGATCCCGGACTACAGTTCGACACCACCATCAATGAGTGGCACACATCCCCCAACTCCGGGCGGATCAACGCGAGCAACCCGTGTTCCGAATTCCTCTACCTCGACGACACCGCTTGCAACCTCTCGAGCATCAACCTGCTCAAGTTCCTGAGGGAGGACGACACCTTCGACATCGAGGGCTACCGCCACACCGTGCTGGTGATGCTCACCGCGATGGAGATCATGGTGGGCTACGCCACCTATCCGACCGAGAAGATCACCGTCAACAGCCACAAGTTCCGCCCGCTCGGGCTCGGCTACGCCAATCTGGGCGCGGTCCTGATGGCGCTGGGATTGCCCTACGACAGCCCCCAGGCTCGGGACTACGCGGGAGCGTTGACGGCCCTGATGAGCGGGGAGGCGTATGCCCAGTCTGCCCGGATCGCCAAGGAGGTCGGCCCCTTTGAGGGCTACGACGTCAACCGTCAGCCGATGCTGCGGGTGATGGACAAGCACCGGGCCGCCGCCTACAAGATCGCCGCCGAGCACGTGCCCGCGGACCTGCTCTCGGCGGCCCGGAAGGCATGGGACGATGCCCACGAGCTGGGGGCCGTGCATGGCTACCGCAACTCCCAGGTGACCGTCCTGGCGCCGACCGGCACCATCTCCTTCATGATGGACTGCGACACCACCGGCGTCGAGCCCGACATCGCCTTGGTGAAGTACAAGAAGCTGGTGGGTGGTGGCCTGCTCAAGATGGTGAACGGAACCGTGCCCGCCGCCCTGAGACGCCTCGGCTACGGAGAGGAGGCGGTCTCGGACATCATCGCCTATATCAACGAGCACGACACCATCGAGGGTGCCCCCCACCTGCGGGAGGAAGACCTGGCGGTGTTCGACTGCGCCTTCCCACCCGCAAACGGGCAGCGCTCGATCAGCTGGCAGGGGCACATCAGGATGATGGCCGCAGTCCAGCCCTTCATCTCGGGAGCGATCAGCAAGACCGTCAACCTCCCGCGCGACGCGACTCCAGAGGACGTCGAGCAGGCCTACGTGGACGCCTGGAAGCTTGGTCTCAAGGCGGTGGCTATCTACCGTGACGGCAGCAAGCGCAGCCAGCCCCTGTCCACGTCCAAAAAGCAGGCCACCTACAGCGGGCAGGAGGTGGCGGAGGTCAAGCCGGCCCGCCATCGCCTGCCGGCGGAGCGGAACGCAATCACTCACAAGTTCGACATCCAGGGCCACGAGGGCTATCTCACCGTCGGTCTGTACGAGGACGGCCAGCCGGGCGAGATCTTCCTCAAGATGGCGAAGGAGGGAAGCACCCTCAGCGGGATGATGGACTCGTTCGCGACCTCTGTCTCGGTAGCGCTGCAGTACGGGGTGCCGCTGCGCCTCTTCTGCGCCAAGTTCGCGCACAGCCGTTTTGAGCCAGCGGGCTACACCACCAATCCCGAGATCCCGATCGCGAAGTCGATTGTCGACTACATATTCCGCTGGTTGGCGGCGCGGTTCCTGTCAGCAGAGGACCGCGACGCCCTGGGTATCATCAGCCGCCGCGAAGAGACCATCAGCGACCTTGACGGCTCTGGCGTAGCCACCGCCGCGAGTCCCGTGGTGCGCCCCACAGCGGCCACTGCGCCGGGACAGGTCAGCGCCAAGCAGCTTGCCGCTGAGCTCACCTTCCGCAACCAAGAGGACGCTCCATCGTGCTCCGACTGCGGCGCGCTCATGGTCCGCAACGGGGCCTGTTACAAGTGCATGAATTGCGGCAGCACCTCAGGATGTTCGTAACCGGGAGCCTTTGGCGAATTTCCGCCTAAACATTGGCGACTTTCGCAAAGCAGACGCCCGGAGAGCAATCTCCGGGCGTTTTGCTGTCCAGAGACCCGATTCCCGGCTCTGGAACTCAGTCCAAGGGGCCCTCAGCGGCCCTGGAAGACGAGTTCAGCCCTCACGAGGACGTGCGGAATCCTCGGAGGGCTGAACTGTAATCGCGGAGCGGGCTCTGGGTCACGCGGCTAGAGCCACCTGACCTCGAGCGTGGGGAACTTTGGGCGGGTGGGCCGCCTCCTCCCGGTCCAGGTGACGCAGGTGGAGGTTGACCGCCACCCAGCCGATCATGACGAGGAGAGCCACGTTGATCTTGCCGCGCAGTTCGAAGTGCTCCTTGGTGATGCCGGCCACGTTCTTGTTCTTGAGCATGCTGTAGCTCCGCTCAACCCCTGACCGCCGGGCGTACTTCTGACGCCACTCCTTCGTCCCCCAATGGGGCACCTGATAGCCCATGGGTGAGTACTCAGCCTTGAATGTGCCTGTCTTGATGCAGCAGGCCTCGTCGTCGCCGTGGTTGCCGTCGCACACTGCGAGCTTCGGGTCGCGTCCCCGCATGGACCCTGGAACCTTGGGACAGCCGAGCTTGCGGCCGCGGATGAGGGGCGAAACGACCCGGGCCTTTGTGGGGCTGGGACGCCCATGCACCAGCATCGCGTATTGCTCCCGCTCCTCGACATCACGGTAGAACTGTTCCCACTTCTTCTTGCCCTCGGGCGTCTTCTTCTCGTTCGGCCCGGGGGCGACCAGATTCCAGAGCCGCTGGGGCAACTGGGGCAAGTACGGCCAGCCCTGCAGCACCAGGCAGCCTCTCCAGTCGGGATCCCGCCTTGCCTGCTTCTCCTTGAAATCGAAGACTGGCGACAGGCCCCGGTCCCGAAGTGCGTCCAACCACCTTTGCCCGCCTGTGAAGCCACGGTCCGCGTCGACCGCTCCCGGCCTATCCCCTGCTTTCAGCAGCCTGTCTACCAACTTCAGAGCGACAGGCCAGTCATTGTGGTTGGCGGGCCTGGTGTAGCCGCCGTAGACATACTCGCGGCCCCCCTGAGTCAGGACCGCACTGTTGTTCCAATATCCGAGCCAGGAGTCGTACTGGGCCATGGCTTCCTGAAGGAGGGACTGCTCCTCCGGGGATGCCTCGTCGTCGAACGAGCTCACGCCCCTCTTCAGGCTCCTCCACCTGGCTTCGCGGTCGGAGGCGAACTTGCCGGCCAGGATCGACTTCTTGCTCACCCGCCGGCAGGCCGCTGGAATCTTGGTCGTGTCCATGGAGATGGTCGCACCAGGCTCCATTGGTGGGGCGCTGCTGTGGATGAGGCGGAAGGACAACTCGTCGACGGCCTCATCGGTGTCGTTGCTGTCGAGGAGCTTGCGCAGGGCGACCGCCTTGGCGTCGTCTTCTCCCCGATAGGCGCCCAGGGCGCTGATCAAGGCAGCCTTGGTCCGGTACAGCTGCCACGGGGACGGCGCCTCCGGGGCGGGCCGGTGCTGGTGGATGGGACCCACGGGTTCGCCAAAGAGCTGGAACACCTGTCCCGGAGTGGACTCGCGGCTCAGCGTTCGCGCCAGGCAGGTGATGGTCTTCGCCCTCTGCGTGAGGGCTTGATGAACAAGGCCGCCGATCAGGACGCGCACTGGAACCAGGCCCCGCCCCCGCCTCGGACGAATCGCCTCGTCCAACGCCCGGAAGAACTCGGCGTTCGGATCGAGGAAGTACTCGCGCACTTCTGGCAGTACTACTCGGTCCATCAGGAGGCCCCGCCCAAGAGACTCGCAATGCGGGCCGGATCCTTGAGAGGGTTGTGACAGGAAAGATCTCGGTCATCGACCGAGTGCATGGATTTGAGGCCGGCAGCCCGGAGGAAGACGTGGAGTTGCTCCCACCCCTCGACCTGCTCTCGAATCCACGCCTTGCGCAGCCGGCTCGGCGTGACCCGAAGCTTGGGGTGCTGGCCCCGCATCCGCCGGATCAGCATGTCGGTCAGTTCCGAGGTCTGGCCCAACGCCACCGGGGGCGGGTACTGGGCGATGAGGGCGTTGTCTCCAGCTCTCGCGGCCAGCTCCTCCAGGTCGCCGGCGAACCTCGCGAGCACAGGGACCTCGCGGGAAGCCTCGGGATTGGTCACTCGCACCCAGATGCCAGCGCCGGGACGTCGGAACACATCGGAGCCCGCGACGTAGCGGCAGTCCACGCTGTCCAGCCCAGCCCCGCGACACAACAGCAGCATCGCCCGCACCCGGTCACAGGTGCCGTCGTTGCGGAAGGTCTCCGCGGCGTTGAGGGCGATCAGGAGATCGCGATCCCCGGTCGGCTCCAGCCCTCTCGGCGGGGAAGTCGGCTTGCTCGTGGGAAACAGCTTGGGGAAACCAGTCCTGAAGCTACCAAGCTGCGACTTGTATGAGATCTGGGATTTGTAGGTGACGTGGCCCTCCGACAGCAGGGCCGACCGCTCGACCTGGACCTCGTCCAACGCGAAGTCTGGGTTAAGTCGGTCCGGATGCTCACTCGCCAGCCAGTAGACGTGACGGGCCAGGGTGCACCGGCGGCCATCGAGGAGACGCTTGGAATCGCTCGTCCGCCGAGGATCAGCGGCCAGGATCTCGATGAACAGGGGCAGTGCCAGCGCCCACCGTGCATCGTCGGTGGCCAACCTGGGACGGTACGACCGATCCGCCACCGCTCGGTACGGGTTGCCTTCAGGCAGAGCCATGAGCTCCGCCACCGACTCCGCCAGGAGTCCTGCGGTTACGCCAGGCAACCGCCTCCCGTCTGGCGGATGGTCCCACCGCAGCCGAGGTTGGCCACGAATCCAGGCTGGAGCAGAAGCTCGCCTTCCCCGAGCAGTCTCGGGGCGCCTGCAGTGATCGTGGTGCTCGACATCGCACAACGAGCGTGACAGAGTCGGCCGCTCCCGTCAAATGACTTCGCCGGCGCCCGAATCGACTTCGAAACCCCGCATTCCGAGCGCCACGGCGGGCAGGTCCCGATGTAACGATTTCGTCAACTCTCGTCTGGCAGTCCAGTCCGACCAGGGGCATCTCAACGCTCACATCAGTGGCCCACGCCCACGGACCGGGCGCCAGACGCCACAGCCCAGGAGTCCCGCCCCACCTGCCACTGGAACCCGATCCCCAACGACCGCTCAGGAGGAACCCACGCCGTGGCGGTCGGCCGATCAACGGTCACCTGGCCGCCGCCAGCCATGTGGAGCTCCAGCGCCCGGGCCAGCACCACCTGGAGCCGCTGCTCCAGCTGCCGGCAACCGCTGGTCCGCGGGTGATCCAGGACCAGCGAGTCCAGCGCGGCCCCTGTCACCTCGACCACGCCGGCAGCGTCCAGCCGCCTCAGCAGCTTCGGCAGCAGCTTCTGGGCCCCGATCTCGATCTGCTCCGCGGGTGAGTAGCCAGGGACCTCGACACAGCGAAGCCGGTCGCGCAGCGCGCTGGGGATCCCGTCCAGGTCGTTGGCCGTTGTCACGAAGACGGAGCCAGACAGGTCCAAGCGAGCGCCATCGAGGAAGCGGTCCTGCCAAGCGGAGTTCTGGGATGGGTCCAGAAGTGCCAGCAACACCGGGATCGCCGTGTGGTCGCTCCATCTGGTGGCCTTGTCGATCTCGTCCAGCAACCAGACCACCTGAGACGGATGGACCTGAGCCGCTCGCAACCGCCGAACGATCTCCCCGGGCCGCGACTGCCGGTAGACGCGATCCACCCCGACCAGAGAGACATCATCGACGCCGCCAAGGGAGATCCTCTCCAGCCGCCGCCCCATCGCCTCCGCGACTTTGGCTGCCAGAGTGGTCTTGCCCGTCCCGGGCGGCCCCACCAGGCACAGCGCTGGTCCAGCGGACGACGGCATGCCCCGCTGACGCTGCCACTCGAGAACGACCAGATGGTCCAGGATGGCTCGCTTCGCCTCCTCAAGGCCGGAGTGGCTGTCATCCAGCAGCTGCCGAGCCCGGGCCAGGTCCACCGGCTGGGCCGGCGGCGCTTCCCAGACCAGCTCCCGCAGCACCCGAGCCGCCACCCGGCCCGGCGCCTCGGTCGTGCCTCCAGGCTCGTCGAGACAGCTCTCGACCGCCTTCCTGATCTCAGGCGGCAACTGCTCGTCCGCCGCTTCGCTGCTCTGGTGTCGGCGAGACCGCGGGTAAACCAACCGCGTCCGGCGAGGCCTGGCGAGGCGCTCCAAGACGGGCAACCGGTCCGCCCACTTGGTTGCCCTGAGCAGCGTCAGTCGTGCCCCCTCATTCGCCCCGAGCTCCACAGCGAGCGCGTCCGCCAGTTGACTCGGAGACTGGTCGCCCAGTTCTGGAGATAGACCGGAACGGCTCGCGAGAGTCTCACGCCTGACAACTCGACGGGCCAGACGCAGCAGTCGCCCAACGTCGGCTTCGACGGCATCGCCTTCGTCCACCTCGCCGACCTCGGCCACGAGCAGAGTCCCGCGTCGGGCCAGGGTCAGGACCTCGACCCGCCTCAAGCCGAACAGCCGGGCTCGCTGGACCTGGCCGGAGTCGTCCGAACCCATGGCGTCAGCCAGCGCCAGAAC
Organism: bacterium; assembly: GCA_021795235.1. GTDB lineage: Bacteria > Chloroflexota > Dormibacteria > Aeolococcales > Bog-877 > AG-12. The sequence goes on along the minus strand of JAJYPP010000070.1, from coordinate 1,636 downwards.
ACCGATGGCCGGCCTGGTGCCTGAGTGGTGCACTGCCCTGGGAAGAAGCAGGATGCGACCATCGGCCCCCGGGAGTCCCGCTAGGACCGCGGCCTCCTCGTCCCAGCGAGCGGAGATGACGTGGGTCTCTCCAGGTAGAAGGATGGCCTCGGTGAGGACAGCGGACAGCAAGCCCTGAACTCCGGAAGTCTCCACCGCCAAGGGTGCCATCCGCCTGCCTCCCAACCGAGCCAACGCCAGAAGTATGACATAGCACCACTAGGACGTGCCACTTTTAGGGGCCGGGGCGAGTGGCCTAAACTCGCGCGCGTATGCCACTCTCGCGCGCAGATGAGACCGAGCAACTCGAACGCCAGCTCACTGAGCTCCGCCAGAGCCAGCAGCGGCTGGAGAGTGAGCTCGCAGCTCACCGGGCGGAACTGAGAGGCTTGGCCGCAAAGATCCGGACTGCGGAGATCAACCTCCACCACCTCCAGCGGGATGCCTCCCAGGGGCGTGGTGTCTCAGTTGGTTCCATCGCCGACGCCGCCGAGGCTTGCTTGCGTCGCTCAGGCAAGCCTATGCGCGTAGTCGAAATGGTGCCCCTGCTACAGGAAGAGGGCAAGCTTCTGCGCTCCGAGAGCGCTTACTCAACCCTGTTCCGCACCCTGTCACGCTCCTCAAGCCGGTTTCAGCACGTCCCCGGTCGGAGGGGCTATTGGAGGGTAGTTGCCTGACTTGCTGTTCGCATCATTGCGGAACCCGAGCCCCTGTACTCGAGCCTGTGACCACACGAGGCCGGATCTTGGGCGTGGCCAACACGCATCGCCCCGGACCGTTCGCCAGGCACAGGTTCGGCAACATGATCCAGCGCATCACAGAGAGGTACTGACTTGCAGGTGATCGGACTGAGCCAGCAGGAACTCGAGTCTCGGCTGTGGGATGCCGCCAACAGCCTGCGGGGACCTGTCGACCCCACCGACTTCAAGGCGTACATCTTCCCGCTCCTGTTCTACAAGCGCGTCTGCGATGCGTGGGACGAGGAGCACCGGGAGGCCGTGGAGTCCTACGGCGCCGATCCGCCGCCTGAGTTCGAGGCTGACTTCCACCGCTTCGCAGTGCCTCCCGGTGCGCACTGGAACGACCTGAGACGAGTCACGGAGAACATTGGGGTCGCGCTGCAGCGCAACCTTGACCGTATCCAACAAGCCAACCCCGAAACCCTCGCCGGCATCTTCGGTGACGTGGCTTGGGGCAACAAGGACAGGCTTCCAGAGCCGTCCCTGATCAACCTACTCGCCTCCTTCGACACCCTCGATCTATCTCCGGGAGCGGTTGGGCACGACATTCTGGGGGCAGCCTACGAATACCTCCTGAAGCAGTTCGCGGATGCTTCCGGTAGCAAGGCCGGCGAGTTCTTTACCCCCAGAGCCGTCGTTCGCCTGCTTACGAGGATTCTCGAGCCCAAGCCATCCGACTGGGTCTACGACCCTGCCTGCGGTTCTGGGGGAATGCTCATCGAAGCGGCCAACGAAGTACTGGAGTCTGGCGGGTCACTGGCCCAGATGCGATTCTGGGGCCAGGAGGCCAGCATGACCACCGCCGCCATCGCCAGGATGAACCTCTATATCCACGATATCGAGGACGCCAAGGTCGT
>JAJYPP010000018.1 GCA_021795235.1 bacterium | reverse complement strand
CGGGAGCTTCCGCGTCGCTCCGGGTGGGACTCCCGGGTCTAGTCGCCCCTCCTGTCGCCGCAAGGCGAGAACCTGGTCATGGGAGGCACGCGGTTGACAAAGACTGTCAGCTTTGACGAACCAGGTAGTTCACCTGCCGACCGACTCTCCCCAGCGGAACCCAGATGAGTGGGTCTGGCGGCACGTGAAGGACCACCGGGCGGGACGTCAGGCGGTCACTTGGCCCGCCCAGTTCCAGGAACTCGTTCTCAGCTCCCTACGCCGACTGCGAGGGCCCGGCGGCGAACCGGCGCGGCATCATCGCCCAGCAGGAGTTCACGCCTCTGACCGCGGTGGCCATGACCGCTTCCATGGTGCTGGTCCTCTTCTTCGGCGCCCAGGCGATCGTGCTGCACCAGCTCACCCGGGGACCTGCCAGTCTCCATACCCTATCTGCGTGGCCCGTACAGCCCAATGCGACAGTCGGCCAAGCTGGCCGGCGTGAGTGCGGGCCCAGGCCGCCGGCCTCGACCTCTACGGGATCGGCCAGGGCCGCCCGCTAACCTTCCATCCCGCCGTCTGGCGCCCTACGGAGTGGACTCTAGACGACGCCACGAACCCGCTTCAGCAAGCGCTCTCCGGGGCCCTGGCCCGTTCCTGACGGAGTGCCTGCATGTGGTGCCCAGCGGGGCCAGGCCGCAGTTCCCGGCCTCCGCTCCGAACCAAGTGAATGTGCCAAAGGCCAGGGTCGGATTGGCCCTTCCAGCTATACCCGGCCGCCGCCGGTCAGCAGCAGTCCGTCACGGCGTCGGCCCGCTGCCCCTTGTGCTCTCGGGAAAGCTGCTGATCACCACCAGGTAGTAGACGATGAAGAGGAGGATCAGGCCCACCACCGCGCCCGCGATGGAAGCATAGCCGACGCCCACCACCACCTCGGCCACCGCCGCAAGCACCAGCGCGTAGATCACCAGATTCTTGCCGGCGGGGACCCGCTGATACATCCTCCAACCGCCCAGGGCCGCCATCACCGCGGCCGCGATGTCGGCCAGCAGCCCGATCGCCGCGAGGGCCACGATGCCCCCGAAGCCGACCGAGGCCACCACCACGGAGGCCGAGAGCACCGTGATCAGACTGAACAGCTCGGAGATCACCGCCAGACCCGCCAGGATGGCGATCACGAGTCCCAGCACGCTGGCGTTGATGTTCAGCTTGACCGGCGGATCGGCGGCGAAGCGTGGCTCCAGCAGCGAATTGCGTCTGCGGTCCATGGCGGTTCCCCTCCCCTGTCTCTGACCCTAGTTCGGTGCCAAGCGCGCCTGATGGCAGCGAGGCGAATGATACCGGCGCGGGCCGCCGCTGGCGAGCCAGCAGGGTGGGAGGATCCCAGCCGGGGATGCGCAGCCGTGGCCATGCTGCGAGCGCGCGGCGGGGAAACCTTGACCGGCATGGTGGGCGGGCCATGGTTCTGGCGCCAGGGCCACCCCGCTCGGACCGACGTGCAGCGGAGCCATGGCCCTCCAGTCCCGCTTCCCGATGCCTTCATGGATCCCCACCGGAGCACTGGCGAAAGGCGCCAGGCCCGATCGCCAAGGGACCCCGACAGCGCATCGTGCCGACACCGGTGTCGGTAAGATGGCGTCGTGGAGAGAGTCATCCCCGACACCAGCAGCTCCTCGAGCACAGCGGCCCGTGGTGGATCTGCCCCTACGATGCGGCCACCCTGGCTGGCGATGCCCTTCCTAGCGCTCGGCGTCGCCATGATCGTCGTCGACGCCACGATCGTGAACGTCGCGGTGCCCACGATCATCCGCGAACTCCACCTCTCGGCCACGGAGGCCGAGTGGCTCAACTCGGTCTACGCATTGGTCTTTGCCTCGTTCCTGATAACCCTTGGCCACGCCGGCGACCGTTGGGGCCGCCGGCGCCTCTATCTCAGCGGCACGGTCGTTTTCGTAGCCGCGAGCGTGGCCGCGGCTGCGGCTCCGAATGGCACGGTGCTCCTCCTCAGCCGCCTCCTCCAAGGCATCGGAGGGGCGATGATCCTGCCGGCCACGCTTTCGACCGTCAACGCGTCCTTCACTGGGCGCGACCGGGCCATCGCCTTCGCCATCTGGGGGACGACGATCAGCGGCTTCGCCGCCCTGGGGCCGCTCCTGGGCGGATGGCTCACCACCGACTTCAGTTGGCGGTGGGCGTTCCTCATCAACCTGCCGCTCGGCGCGCTGGTCGTGGCAGGTGCCATCATGGTCGTCCCCGAGACCCGCGACCCAACCGCTCCCCGGGGTGTGGATTGGTCCGGCAACCTCCTTGCCGTCGCCGGCTTCGCGGGGCTGGTGTTCGCCCTGATCGAAGGGACTCACTATGGCTGGTGGACCCAGACCGCACGCCTCGAGCTGGTCGGTGTCCGTTGGCCAGCCCGGTGGGTCTCACCGATCCCGGTCGCGCTCGCGGTCGGATCCATCTGCCTGACCGGCTTCGGCTGGACGGAGACGGCACGCCGTCGCAGGGGGAAGGTGGTGCTGCTGGATCTGGGCCTCTTCCACATCCGCAGCTTCGGAGCCGGCAACGTCGCGGTGCTGGCCATTGCGATGGGAGAGTACGGGCTTCTGTTCGCGCTCCCAATCTTCCTGCAAGGGGTCCTTGGATACAGCGCTCTCAGCACGGGCGCGCTGTTCCTCGCCCTCGCCCTGGGCGCCTTTGCCATGGGGGGCGTCGCGCCCGAGATCGCCCGTCGTATCGGCGCCCGGGGCGTCGTGCGCCTGGGACTTGGTCTCGAGGTGGTCGGCGCCACCTGTTTGGGCCTCGTCATCGGGCCCACCGTCAGCGTCTGGCCGATGATCCTCTGGCTCTTCGTCTACGGGGCCGGGCTCGGAATCGCCGCCGCGCAGCTGACCGGCGTCATCCTCGCCGACGTTCCCGTCGGCGCGAGCGGGCAAGGTGCAGCGATCCAGAGCACCGCCCGCCAGGTGGGTTCGGCACTCGGAGTCGCGATTCTTGGCACCACCTTGGTCACAGGAGTCGCGAACGGCACCCGCGCTGGCCTCACGGCCATCCACGGACTTGCGCCCGCGACTGTCGACCGAGTCATCGAGGTTGTTCGAAGCACGGGCGGAGCAGGCATCCCGGGGTTGGGCGCCATGCCCCGAGGGGGTGAGATCGTGCGGGCCGCGTCCGCCGCTGCCGCTGGCGCGACTCGCACGGTGGCCCTGCTGGCTGCGGCGTTCGTGTTTCTCGGCTTGGCGGCTACTGCCCTCATCCCCCGCCCACGGCCGGGGACGCTGCCGCAGGAATCAAGGAACGAGGCTGCCCAGCCTCCAGCCCCGGTGGACGAAGAGGAGACCGTCGAGCGTCAGGGGACTGCCCCGAGCTTGCGCCGGATAACCCCAGAAGCGTGAGAATGGCCAAAGCATCTCAACCGCGATGACTGGCTCCTGACTCTCTGACCGACGACAGAAGTTCAAGACTCGCTTGGCGGCGGATGTACACCCCTACCTATTGGACAGGACCGAGCCGAGAAGGCGGAGATGCCCAGGATCAGCGCCCCCACTCTTGCCGAGCACCAGGCTCGGCAACGCCGCGCTCTCATCGAGGCCACCATGGATATCCTCGCGAGCGAGGGCGTGGGTGCCGTCAGCCCCGCCACGGTTGGCCGGCGGGCCGGTCTCGCCCGCTCGAGCGTCTACCAGTACTTCGACTCGACCGCGTCAATCATCGCCACGGCGGTTGAAGAGGCGTTCCCCCCGGCCAACGCCGCCTTGGCGGCCGCGCTCGCCGCCGCCAAGACTCCAGAGGATCGGATCGATGCCTACGTCCACGAGACCCTGAGCCTCGCCGAAGCAGGGGCTCACCGGGCCGCGGCCGCTCTGGCCAGAGCCGAGCTCCCTCCGGTCTGCCGGTCCCGGCTGGCCGAACTCCACGCTGAGCAGGCCCGGCCGCTCCTCGAAGCGGTCAGCGAGCTCGGCGTCACTCCGCCGGGACCGACCGCAGAGCTTCTCGGCGGGCTCATCCAAGTGGCCATGCGCCAAGTGGAAAGCGGAATGCCCACCCAGGAAGCCGCGAGCCGGGTCCTTGCGCTGATCCACCATGGGTTGGTGCCAACTCCAGCCACGCCCTTGCAACTCTCACCGTCGCCGCCGGGTGAACTCCATTAGCGCACTCCTGTGGCACCCCTTCCCCGAGGTCCTCTCCACCCCGTCCTGCGGGCCGGACCCCGATCCACCGAGTGCAGCGCCTGCCGCCGCCAGCAACAGCGGTGTAGTTGACGCCGCGGCCCGGCCAGACAGCGCCGCTATGGCCAGGACGCCGGGTCATCCGGTGCCATGGGCGAGAGCGTAGGACCAGAGCCAACGGCTGGGCCGGCACCCGATGCGGCCGCAAACCACGAGCGAACCCCGAGGAGGAGTCCACGGCAACGGTCTACTGGAGTTCAGCCACTTGCAGCGACAACTGGGAGGCACGCCCGGTCGCCTCCACGATCCGGGCTGCCGTCCCCACGATCCTGGCCCCCGCGGCCGAGATCCGGGCCACCGCCGCCTCCCCCCCTCCTGCCCAGCTGGCGACGTACCCGAAGCTGTACCCGGAGCTGTCTATGCCGAGGTGGTGGCAGACCACGTAGGCGACGCTCTCCGCCTCCAGCTCGGCCAGGGAGCGGTCACCGTCGAAGTCAGCGCCGTGCAGCAGGGCGTGGGCGAGCTCGTGGCAGAGAGTCTTGGTCATCTGGGCTCTGCCCAGGCGGCTGTCGAGGCGAATGCGCCGCAGCGCATGGCTGCAGTCCCCGTGGCGATCCCCCCTGAGCTCCACGAACTCGATCGCGAACCCCAGCCTGCCCGCCAGTGCCAGCAGCGGGTCGAGCTCCAGATGGGCGGCATCATCCTGGAGGTCTTGAAGCGGACTGGGGAGCTCTCGTCCATCGGTCTGCGCGAGGTCGAACACTCGGACCACCCGGAAGCCGGTCGGAACCGGACGGTCATCCGGATCAGCTGGCCCCGGCCCGGCCAGCGCCCAGGGAGCGAAGATGGCGATCCCTCGCTCCCCCCGGCGCACCTGGCGCCCCAGGCGCTGCCAGGTTCGGTAGCCGGCGACCCAGGTGGCTTCGGGGCGCTGGGCCAGGATCAGGACCTGGTTGTGGAAGCTGTAGCGATGAAAGCGGCTGCAGAAGCGGAGCCATTCGGCCCATCCCTGGGAGCTGGTGAGCTCCCGGATCCCCCCCAGCAGCCGCTCCAGCGCCTCTGCCCGATCACGGGCGGGAGCGACCGATCCGTTGACCACCGGGGGAGGGCTGAGGCTCACACTGCATTGGTCCCGGCAGGACCGCTCCGCGGGGAGGCCCGCGCAGCAGAGCAACCGGGACCGACCAATGGCGGGTGACCGGACAGTGGTCGGCCAGCCCAAAGTGCCCCACCGCCGCCGCGACGCAGCCCCTCCCGGCTTCCGGGCGCGCGCTACGCGACTGGCCCCAGAGCCCGGGGAAGCGAGAAGATGAACTGGCAAGAGCTGGGCCGGATCGGCACAGGGGACCGACCCACAGCCCCGGGAGAAAGGGCGCAGCGCCCGGTTCAGGTAGGAGGTCGCAGATGGCGGAGACGGCTGACGGATCCGGCGAGAAGCTCACGGTCACGGACTCACGCACGGGCAGAACCTACCAGCTGCCCATCGTGGACGGCTCGATTCGGGCCCTCGACCTTCGGCAGATCCGGGTGGACCAGGAGGATTTCGGCCTCATGGCCTACGATCCGGCCTTCCAGAACACCGCCAGCTGCCGGAGCGCGATCACCTTCATCGACGGGGACCGGGGGATCCTGCGGTACCGCGGCTATCCCATCGAGGAACTGGCCGAGTCCAAGAGCTTCCTGGAAATCGCCTATCTGCTCCTCAATGGGGAGCTGCCCACGACCGGCGAGCTCGACACTTGGACTGCTGAGATCACCAACCACACCTTCATCCACGAGAGCATCAAGCGCTTCATCGACGGCTTCCATCACGACGCCCACCCCATGGGCATGTTGGTGTCCTCGGTAGGGGCGCTCTCCACCTTCTACCCCGAGGCCAAGCAGATCCGCGACCCGGCGATCCGGCACCGACAGATCGTGCGCCTCATCGCCAAGATGCCGACCCTGGCGGCGTTCGCCTACCGCCACGCCAGGGGCCTCTACTACGCCTACCCGGACGACGACCTCTCCTACGCCGGCAACTTCCTCAACATGATGTGGCGGGGTACCGAGTTCAAGTACCGGCCCAACCCGGTGCTGGAGCGCGCGCTCAACGTCCTGTTGGTGCTCCACGCGGACCATGAGCAGAACTGTTCGACCAGCACCATGCGTCTGGTGGGGAGTTCTGACCCGGACCCATACGTGGCCATGTCAGCGGCCTGCGCGGCCCTTTACGGTCCCCTCCACGGAGGCGCGAACGAGCAGGTCCTGCGGATGCTGCAGGCGATCGGCTCGGTGGAGAACATCCCGGATTACATCCGCCGGGTCAAGGCGGGCGAGTTCCGCCTCATGGGCTTCGGCCACCGGGTTTACAAGAATTTCGATCCCCGCGCCCAACTGATCAAGAAGGTGGCCGACCAGGTCTTCGAGGTCACGGGGCGCAATCCGCTCTTGGACATCGCCCTGGAGGTGGAGCGGATCGCCCTCGCCGACGAGTACTTCATCGACCACAAGCTCTATCCCAATGTCGACTTCTACTCGGGCATCATCTACCTGGCCATGGGGATCCCGGTGGAGATGTTCCCGGTGCTGTTCGCGATCGGCAGGACCCCGGGATGGCTGGCCCACTGGGCGGAAGGGCTGCTGGATCCAGAGCAGCGGATCGGCCGGCCCCGACAGCTATACGTGGGCCCAGAGGTCCGCCACCTGGACAGCTGAGAGCCGGAGGGCAGCCGTCAGCCGCCGTCCTGGTCCTCCTCCTCGATGTCGAACCTGAGGCGGGAATGAGCCTCGCTGAGAGCGGCGGCAGCCTGGGCACCGTCGGCGCCGTGAGCGAACAGGAAACCCAGGTAGCGGTCCCCGCCCGGCGGCGGCTCCACCCGTCCTCCAATTGGAACGGCCACCTGCAGGGACTCCACCCCGGCCACCGCCAGGGACGCCTCCCTGCCCTCCACCGCCAGCAGCCGACCCGCCCTGGGCACGGGCAACATCATCACCCCGAAGCCGCCCTCCTCGAGGTCCAAGTTCGGCAGTGGATCGCCCAGGGCGTTGGCCAGGATCAGCTCCTCCAGGGTGTGCCCGCTCTCAAACCGCAACACGGCCGAGCATCTGCCCCCGATGGATCGGGAGGCCATGTCGATCACGCGGGGTAGTCCCTGGCCCAGCCTGAGCTCGGCGTGGACCGTCCCGGTGCCCAGGCCCACCGCCTCGGCCGCTGCCTCAAGGCTGGTGAGCAGAGCCCGCTGAGCATCCCCTGGAAGAGCGGTCGGAACTGTGTAGATCGTCTCTTCGAAGTAGGGCCCGTCCAGCGGCTCGGGCTTGTCGTAGATGGCCAGGGGAACCAGCCGGCCGTTCCTCGTCAGAGCCTCGACCGCCACCTCGGGGCCCGGCACGAAGCCCTCTATCAGCAGGGGCGCGATCCCCTCGCCCGGACCGGGGGCACACCGCGGATCGTGGGCCAGGAGGTGCCGGATGCGACGGCCCTCCGCCGCCAGCTGAGCCCAGCCGTCGACCCGGACCACCCCTCTGCTGGCAGCCTGGTCGAGCGGCTTCAGCACCGCCGGGAAGATGTCCCAGGGGGGAGGATCCTCGCCCTCCCAGAGGACCCACTCCGGCTGGGGGACCCCGCCAGCCTGCAACTGCGCTCGCAGGATGGACTTGTCGCGGGTGGCCAGGGCGGCTGATGGGTGGTTGCCAGGGACCCCCAGCGCCAGGGCAAGGTGGGAGGCAACCATCACCGCGGTCTCGTCCACGGGCACCACCGCCGCGATGGCGCCGACCCGGGTGACCCCGGGCAATCCCTCGGGCGCCTGCTCCGGTCGCTGGAAGTCGACCACCAGCTCACTGCCAGGATGCGTCGCTCCCAGGGTGGAGGGCTCCTCGCTGGCCACCACAACTTCCAGGTCCAGCCGACGAGCGGCGGCCAAGAAGGCCGACGCTCGATAGGTCCCGGTTGGCATCACCAGTAGCACCCGACGCTTCACAGCGTCAGACTATGCTCATGAGCACTCCCGCTGGCAATCTGCCGACCCTGAACCTGACCGACCGCGCCGCCGAGCGGATCCGCGGCTTCCGGGAGCGCCAGCGTCACCCTGAGTCCTGGGTCTCGGTCACGCCGGCCGGACTGGTGGGCGAACAGCTCAGCTTCACCTTCGCCCTGGTGGAGAGCGGCGACCTCAAGCCGGACGAGGTTCTGGTACGGGGACGAGACGACATCGACTTCGTGGCCCCCAAGCTGATCTCGCGCCACGTCATCGGCGCGACGGTCGACGCCGACCCCATCTCGGGCGCGCTGTCGCTCACGACCAGCTACAACCCCGATGCCGACCCTTTGTCTCAGGCCGTCCAGGAACTCCTCGACCAGGAGATCAACCCCGCGGTTGCCTCCCACGGCGGCTACATCGGCCTGCTGGACGTGGCCGACGGAGTGGCCTATGTCCAGATGGGCGGCGGTTGCCAGGGTTGCGGTCTGGCGGAGGTGACTCTCTCCCAGGGAGTCCGCACCACCATCCTGGAGCGCTTCCCAGAACTGCACGAGGTGGTCGACACCACCGACCACGCGCAGGGCGCCAACCCCTACTACCAAGCCTCCAAGAAGTGACCGCGCGGACTCACTCCAGCACCTCCCGGTAGACCCCACGGGTGAGAGCCCCCATTCGCGCGGCCGAGTAACGCTGGCGGACACGCTCCGGTCCCGCCTCCGAGAGGCGTTGGTAGCGCTCGGTATTGGCCAGGAGGGCCGAGGTCACGCTCGCCAGGGCCGTCGGGTTGGCAGGGGCCACCAGGATGCCCGCTCGGGGCGGGTCGAGGATCTCGGGCAAGCCGCCGACTCGAGCGGCGACCACCGGGAGCCCCGCGCTCATGGCCTCGCAGGCCACCTGCCCGAAGGGCTCGGCCCGGGACGAGACCCAGACCACATCGCACGAGTCGAAGAATAGCTGGCGATCCGACACCGGGCCCACGAAGCTGACCCGACCCGCCACCTGCAGCCGCTCCGCGAGGTCCACCAGAGCGGCCAGCTCAGGGCCCTCGCCGCCCACCACCAGGGAGAGCCCGCGTCCGGCCGGGGTCGCCAGCGCCATCACCGCCAGATCGACCCCCTTGCTGGGAACCAGGCTGGCCAGGATCCCGACCCGTGCGCCCTCCGGCTCCAGCCTCAGCCGGGGCTGCAGCGGGTGGATTCCGTTCGGCACGACCCTGACCCGAGCGGGCGGAGTGCCCACCGCCCCGGTCACGAATTCGAAGACCGACTGTGAGACCGCAATCTGAAGCTGCGCCCGCCGGCCGATCGCCCGAAGCTCGTGGCGATGGGCCGCGACCCGCCAGGCCCTGGTGGTGAACCAGGCGTCGAGGTGGTGGGTGTGGACCCAGGGCGAGCCGAGCCGGGCCCGGCGCGCCAGCCAGCCAGCCCGCAAGCCATGGCTGTGGACCAGATCGGCATGGAACCTGCGTGCCATCTGACGCAACCGGATCGGGGCCAGGCTGAGTTCCCGCCCCCTGGTCGCAAGCGCCAGGGTGGCGATGCCCAGCGCGTCGCAGCGATCGACAAGCTCTCCGGGGGGACAGGCCACCGCCGAACGCCAACCGGCCTCCTCCAGTTCGCGGGCCAGAGTCAGGACGTGTTCAGGGCCGCCGGTGCGCGAGCTGTCGGCGATCACCAGGAGCACCCGCGGTTGGTACGGCATCCGCGCATTGTTCCACCTTCTGCCAGTGGCAGCGGATACCATCGGTCAGGTCTTGAGTGCAGAGCAGCCCGGTGCCGAGGTCATCCTGGTGGCGGTGGCCTGGCCATACGCGAGCGGGCCACGCCACATCGGCCATGTGGCCGGGTTCGGCGTGCCCTCGGATGTATTCGCCAGATACCACCGCTTACGGGGCTCCCAGGTGCTGATGGTGAGCGGGACCGACGAGCACGGGACTCCCATCCTGGTGGCGGCCGACAAGGAGGGAGTGGGCCCCCGTGAGATCGCAGACCGGTACAGCCGGATCATCGCCGAGGATCTCCGCCAGCTGGGCCTGAGCTACGACCTCTTCACTCGGACCACTACCAAGAACCACGAGCGAGTGGTCCGCGACGTCTTCCGCACGCTCTACGAGAAGGGCTACCTGATCAAGCGCTCCCAGATGGGGGCATTCTCCCCAAGCACCGGCAGAACCCTGCCTGACCGCTACATCGAGGGAACATGTCCCCATTGTGGGTACCTCTCCGCGCGCGGCGACCAGTGCGACAACTGCGGGAGGATGCTGGACCCCCAGGACCTGATCGAGCCTCGCTCCCGGATCGACTCATCAGCCCCGGTCTTTCGCGAATCGGAGCATCTCTTCCTCGACCTGCCCGCGTTCGCAGAGCAGCTCTCGCAGTGGATCACCGCCAAGGCGGACTGGCGCAGCAACGTGCAGTCCTTCTCCGCCAACCTGCTGGCGGAGCTCCGCCCCCGGGCCGTGACCCGGGATATCGACTGGGGAATCCGGGTGCCGGTGGAGGGCTTCGAGGAACGCCCCGACAAGCGCATCTACGTGTGGTTCGACGCGGTGGTCGGTTACCTGTCCGCCAGCATCGAGTGGGCGCTGGTGCGGGGCGAGCCGGAATCGTGGCGCCAGTGGTGGCAGGGCGCAGGAGCCCGCCACTACTACTTCATGGGCAAGGACAACATCGTCTTCCACTCCGTCATCTGGCCCAGCATCCTGATGGGCTACGGGAACGGTGGTCAGTACGGGGGTGGGGGCAGCCGCGCGGAGCTGGTACTCCCCGAGAACGTGGTCAGCAGCGAGTTCCTGACCCAGGAGGGGCAGAAGTTCTCCAGCAGCCGCGGGGTGGCGATTGAGGTCCGAGACTTCCTGCAGCGCTACGATCCCGACCCCCTGCGCTATCACCTCACCGCCGCCGGCCCCGAGACGCACGACACCGATTTCACCTGGACTGAGTTCATCCGACGTAACAACGACGAGCTGGTGGCCACGTGGGGCAACCTGGTGCAGCGAACCCTCTCCCTCTGCGCCCGCCACTTCGAGGCGGTGCCGGAGCCGGGCCCGCTCGAGGATGCGGACCGGGCGTTGCTGGAGGTCGTGGATGGAGGGTTCCCGCGAGTCGGTCAACTCATTGGCACCGCCCATTTCAAGGCGGCCCTGGGCGAGGTCATGGCGCTGGCGGCGGCTGTCAATCAGTACCTGGGTGAGACCGAGCCCTGGCGGCTCATCAAGCAGGACCGGAGCCGGGCCGCGACGGTGCTCTTCACCGCCCTGCAGTGCATCGCCAGCCTCAAGGTCATGTTCACTCCCTTCCTGCCGTTCTCCTCGCAACGCCTCCACGAGATGCTGGGCGAGCCGGGCCTGTTGGCACCGATGCCGGAACTGGTCGAGGTGGACACGGGAGACCAGGATGCCCATCTGGTCCTGAGCACCGCAAGCTCCGGATGGGCGGGCCGTTGGGAGCCTCAGCGACTTCCCGCCGGCCGCCCGCTGGCGATGCCGGAGGCTCTCTTCCGCAAACTCGATCCTGGGCTGGCAGACCAGGAGCTCGCGCGGATGGCCGGCTCACCAGACGTCCCAGGGAGCGCCTGATCCGAGCTGGCTGCGGCGGTCCGCAGCGGCTCGGGTCCGGCCGGCAGCGCCAGGGCATGCGCCCGCCCTCGCGCCTACATTGAGAGCATGAACCTGGAGGCGGTGTCGGTCCCGCTCGCGATTGCGGCCGGAGCGGCATCCTTCCTCTCCCCGTGCGTGCTCCCACTGGTGCCCGCCTACCTGGCCTTCCTGTCCTGCGAGGCGGCCGGGGTCCCGGGCACGGCGGCCCCCCGGGCGGCTGCCGCTGGGAGGTGGAGGGTGATCCGGGGAGCGTTGGGGTTTGTGGCCGGGCTGGGCGCCTTCAGCATCGCCTTCTTCTACGCCCTGGACCGAGTCCTCGCGCCCTGGCGCTCAATCGTTACCCCCGTCCTGGGGGTCCTGGTGGTCCTGCTCGGACTGGCCCTGATGGGGGTGGTCCGAATCGGTGTGCTGTCGCGCGATGTCCGCCACCTGCCGGCCTCGTCACGCCGAGGAGGCTTCGCCGCGGGCCTGCTGCTGGGGGTGGGACTGGCCGCGGGATGGTCTCCCTGCATCGGCCCGGTGCTGGGAGCGGTCCTGACCTCGGGCCTGAGCCAGGGCACGACCGTGCGCGGCATCTACCTCATGGTCGCCTACTGTCTGGGGCTGGGGCTGCCATTCCTGCTCGCCGCCACCATGCTGGAGCGGGCCCGGCCGCTGCTCGGAGCCCTGGCCCGCCACCAGCGGGCGATCTCGGTCGGGGGCGGGGTGGTGGTGATACTGATGGGAGTGTTGGTCACCGTCAACCACTTCACGATCTTCAACGATTGGCTCTCGGCGCACCTCCCGGCCTTCTTCCAGGACCCGTTCAACCTGTGAATCGCTGATGGGCTCCGGCCGAGGGCCGGCGGAGCAGGCGGAGGGCCCGCGGTGCCGCTGAGATCTCCGGTGCCGGCCAGGATAGATGTCTACTCCGTCCTGGGGGCCGACCGCAGCACTCCCTGGCAGGAGCTTCGCCGGCGCTACCGGGCCAGGGCGAGAGAGCTGCATCCTGACGCTCAGGTCCACCGCCAGGGTCCCCAGCGCCTGGACCAACAGCGCGCGACCGCGCTCTTCGCCCAACTCCAGGCGGCCTGGGCGTTGGTGGCCACCCCCGAGCTGAGAGCGGACTACGACCGGGCCGCCTGGCCCGAGCCCTCACCCGCCCGCCGAACTGCGCGCCGCCCCACCCGGGTGCCGCCGTGGGAGGCGGGGCCGAGGGCGGCCGTGCTGCTGCGAGCCGGGCCCGGAGACCTGCACATCGCCGTCCCCGGAGGCGACTGGGACCTTTCGCTGGCCGCCTATTCCGACCTGGTCCAGAGTGGCCGGGCCCCCGCCCTTCTGATCGGGGACCTCCCGCCGCACCCCGTGGTGCGGGACGCCCTGGGCTGGCTCGCCTTCGTGGAGCGCCACCGGCTCACCACCATGGTGGGGCTGGTGGAGCCGGCGGAGGAGCACCACGATCCCGCGGACGCGAATGATGACAGCGGCATTTGGAAGGTGGACCAACTGCGACGGGCGTTGCTGCACTGGAGCCGGGCGCAGCCGGCCCGCCGCCACGACCTTCCCTATGCGGACGACCTGCTCCTCATGGGCCGACTCTCGATGGCCGGATATCAGCTCAACCTCCCCCACCCGGCTGGTCTCTTGGCGTGCTCGGAGCCGGGCCCCCTGACCCGGCGGGAGGCCCAGGAGCGCAAGCGGCGGACCATCCTGGAAATCCGGCTCCCCCCGCCGACCCTCCTGCTGACCGCCTTCTGGAGCGGGGACCAGCAACTGATGCTGGAGACAGCCAGGACCATGGCCGAGGCCTCAGGCATCCTCACCGGGACCGGCGGGCAGGCCGCCGTCGCACTGCGCTCGGTGGCCGGGAAACGGCCCCGCGCGGATCATCACGACCCGGTCTGGGGCTCGGTCCTGGACCGGCCGGCGGCCTTGCCGGAGTCGCTCTCCGGACTGAGGAACTTCACCGCCGCCTGGGAGTGGCTGAGCGAGCGCCGGCAGCTTCCAGATCGGCTGCCCTGGGGCCCTCCGCTCTCTCTGTCAGGGCGGGACCAGGCCCTGAGCGACGCCGGGGCCAGGCTCACGGCGCGGTTGGTGGCCCGGATCCTGGAGATGGCACCGCCCGGCTCGCGAATGATGTCCCTGCAGGGAACGACGGTGCGCCTGCGGCTGCCGGAGGAGGAGGCCGCAGCGGCAACTCGGGCTCTGGGGCAGGGCGTGGCCGACGAGGTCGAGGCGCTGGTCGGCTGGCGAGTGGGGGCCGCACTGCTTTGAGTCGTCACCGGGTGGGAGAGCCCAGACGCCCGAGGTTCGTCGATCGCGGCCCCAGCGGGCCCTGGGCGCCAGGCAGAAGAGCCGGAGGGCGCGGCTCGTGAGAAGTGATTAGATTTGACATAACAGTTTTATTTAGCCTAACCTTCTGGACGAGGCGACGACCACGCGGCGAAGTAGGAGGTGAGACCCGGCATGGCCCAAGCGCACCCTTCGATTGAACTCTCCCAGAGGGCCCGGCTCGCGATCGTGTGCGCGGTGATGCTGGGGCTGTTCCTGAGCGCTCTGGACCAAACCGTCGTCGGAACCGCGCTGCCCACCATCGTCACCGACCTGGGCGGCAACAGCCTCTACGTCTGGGTGGTGACGGCCTACCTGGTCACCGGCACTGTCACGATCCCGATCTACGGCAAGCTGTCGGACATCTTCGGCCGCAAGATCATGCTGATCATAGGGATCTCGCTATTCCTGCTCGGATCAGCACTCTCCGGGCTGTCCCAGAACATGGCGGAGCTGATCGCCTTCCGAGGCTTGCAGGGGCTGGGGGCAGGGGCCCTCTTCCCGATCTCGCTCGCCATCATCGGCGACCTCTTCACCCCCCGCGAGCGGGGCAAGTACCAGGGCTTCTTCGGAGCGGTCTTCGGGCTGGCGTTTCTGGTGGGGCCCTTCCTGGGTGGCTTCATCACCGACAACATCAGCTGGCACTGGGTCTTCTACGTCAATATCCCCATCGGGATTGTCGCCCTGGCGGTGATCTCCTGGATCCTGCCCAACCACAGAAGCGAGGGGCCCCGGCCGGCGATCGACTACCTGGGGGCCTTGCTCTTCACCGCGGCCGTCATCCCCTTGCTGATCGGGCTGACCGAGAAGGGCTTGACCACCGCCTCGGGTCAGACCATCGGCTGGCTGGACTGGAGAGTCGGTGGCCTGCTGGCGCTGGCGGCCGTGCTGGGGGCGGTCTTCATCTTCGTGGAGAGTCGAGTGGCGGAGCCCATCGTTCCCCTCGACCTCTTCAAGGTGAGGACCTATGCCGCTTCCCAAGCCGCCATGTTCCTGCTCTCGTTCGCCTTCTTCATCGGGGTGATCTTCCTGCCCCGCTACTACCAGGCGGTGCGGGGCATCAGCGCCACCGCCTCCGGGTACATGCTGTGGCCGCTGCTCCTGGGAATGATGGGCACCAGCGTCCTGGCGGGCCTGGTCATCAGCCGGACCGGCAGGTACAAGCTGCTCTTGGTGGGCTCCATGGCGCTGTCGGCGATCGGCATGCTGCTGATGACCCAGCTCTCCGCGACAGTCGGGGACTGGACCCTCTGGGGGTGGATGTTGGTGGTGGGGATTGGGATCGGCCCATCCATGTCGGGATACACCGTGGTCGTCCAGAACGCGGTTCCGCAGCGGTCCATCGGCGTGGCCACCAGCAACCTGACCTTCTTCCGCCAGGTGGGAGGGTCGGTCGGCCTGGCGGTGGCAGGGACCTACCTGGCCTCCACCTTCAGCACCCAGCTGCCCAAGAACCTCGCCAAGGCAGGGGTCCCCACCGCTCTCACCAGCCACTTCAAGGCCGGGGGCGGGGCCAGCCTGACCGGCGTGGGCAACCTCGCGGCCCAGCTGCGCCACCTGCTTCCGCCCCCGGTGCGGCACTTCATCCCCGAGATCGTCTACGCCATCCATGAGAGTCTGGCCCAGGCCATCGGAGGCAGCTTCTGGTTGGGGGTGGTGGGTGCCGGGTTGGGAGTGCTGGCCGCCCTCTACATGAAGGAGGTCCCGCTGCGGACCTCCCTGGCCGAGCACCGCCCGCCAGCGCGTCCGGCCCAGGAGGATGCCGCGGAGCCGGAGCTGGTCAAAGTGCCATGAACGGCCCCGGCCAGAGCGTCTCCGGGCCCCAGGCGAAGGCGCGGCCGGTTCTCCTGCAGGAGGCCCTCACCGCCCTGGACCGGGTCTCCTCCCGCCACTGGCGCAAGGGACCTGGCGCATCCTTCGCCCGCAAGGACCTCTCCTTCGGGCAGATGCACATGGTGATGGTGCTCCATGAGCTGGGGCCGCTCACGGTTGGGCAGCTGAGCGAGATGCTGGCGGTCAGCATGCCATCGGTCAGCTCCATGCTGGACCGGTTGGAGGAGCACGGCCTGGCGGAGCGGCAGCGCGATGACTCTGATCGGCGGCTGGTGCACGTCAAGCTCACCGCTCGGGGGGAGGCGGAGGCCGAGGAGGCGGCGGGCTTCCGCCGGGACGCGACCTCCACGGTTCTGCAGCAGTTCTCCGACCAGGAGCTACGAGCCCTGCTGACGGTGGTTGGAGCCGTGGAGCGAACGATCAGCTGTCTGGATCAGGAGGGATAGGCGCCAAGGGACGGGCCGAGGCCAGGCGGTCGCCGCCCCGGCGCTTCATGGCGTACATGGCGGCATCGGCCGCCCCCAGCAGCTGACTGAGAGCTCGGCCGTGGTCGGGGTAGCGGGCCACTCCCGCGGAGGCGGTCATGCGTCGCAGCGGGCAGTCGGCGGGGAGCGGGATCGCGGCCAGGCGGCGGCGCAGGTCCCGCCACACCCTCCGAGGACCCTCCGGCCCGGCGTCGTGGAGCAGCAGGACGAACTCCTCACCCCCATACCGGACCGCCACATCCTCGGCGCGGATCGACTCCTGGATGGCCCGGCCCACCGCGGTCAGCACCGCGTCACCGGCGCCGTGGCCGACGCTGTCGTTGACCAGCTTGAACTTGTCGAGGTCGAGCATGAGCACGGCCAGGCAGCGCTGCTCCCGCTCCGCCAAAGCGAGCTCGCGGCGGCCGGAGTCGCGCAGCCAACGAGCGTTGCGCAAACCGGTCAGGGCATCGGTGATGGCATTCTCCACCTGCTCCGAGTAGAGCTCGGCATTGTGCCAGGCCGCCGCCAGCATGTGCCCGACCAGGCTGGCCATGGTCAGCTCCGCCGGAGTGAACGCGCCGTTGCGAAAGCGGACCAGGGTGAGGATCCCCAGCCGGCGGTCGCCGGCCACCAGCGGCACCAGCAGCATCGACTCGTCGTCGTTGGCTGTGCCCGGGAGATGCCCGGCGGCGGGGTGAGATTCGGCCTCATTGACCAGCTGGGGGGTCCCCAGATCGAAGGCCCAGCCGGTGACGCCGGTCCCAATTGGGAACGTGTGGCCCAGGACCCCCGAGACATAGCTCGGTTCCGCGTCCGAACGGGCCAGCAGCGGGCGGAAGCGGAGCGCGTCCCAGTCGGCCCGATAGATCGCCAGCCCGTCGTAGGGGACCAGTCGGGCCAGGTGGTCGGAGGCCAGCTCCAGGATCACATCCGGCTGGTGCTCGCCCTGGAGCGAGCGGGCCGCCTGTCCCAGCTCCTCGGTGACGTCCAAGCCGGGAGCTAGGAGCGCGGGGGCCGACGGTTGCGCCGCCTCCGCCTCCTTGACGGAGCCCGAGGGGGCCCTGAGCTCCGGGGCGGGAGCGTCAATGTCGAGGAGCACCCGGGGTCGGATCAGTTCCACGGCCCGCGGCCCCACCACCACCTGGGGAACGCCGAACACGAGTCCGTAGCCGTAGGGGATGCCCAGGCCAGTCAGCGCCGCCAGCTCCTCGGCGCTGGACACGTCGCCGGCCACCAGGCGGGTCCCGGTCAGACCGGCGAACTCCGCCAGCCCGCGCAGGGTGGCCGCCGCCCCCTGCCCGTGACCGAGCCCATGGACCAGGCTGGCGTCGACGTGGAGGATCTCTGGCAGGACCCGGGCGACGCTGGACAGCCGGGTCCGGCTCTCCCCGATCCCCAGGAAGGCGACCTTGAAGCCATGGAGTCGCAGATCGAAGGCTAGCTCCGCGATCGGGACCGCGTCGGTGACATCCTCCGCCTCGTTCAACTGCCAGATCACCCGGCTCGCGGGGATGTCGGCGCGGCGCGCCTCCCGGGCCAGGGTCCCGGGAATCCCCTTGCGACGGCGGCGAAACCCGGCCAGGTTGATGAGAACGGCGCTCGGCCGCACCTGCTTGGCCGCCTCGAACTGGGCCTGCAGCAGGGCATCATCCAGAGGCTCCAGCAAGTCCGCGGCCGCCGCGGCCCGCCAGAAGTCGGCTGGGGATGGCACCGCATCCAAGCGGGGCAGCCGCCAGCGCAGCTGGTAGGCGAGCACCGCCCGGTCTTGAAGTCGCCGGACGGGCTCAGCGGTGACCCGCAGAGCGTGGGGTGCCAGCAGCTGTCTGATGACCCCATCAGCCGCCAAGGCCAAAGGAGTGGCAGGGGCCGCACGGATCCCGGGCGGCCTCGAGGATTGCAACCAGTCAGTCTGATCTGACTCACCGAGGTACTCTGGCATCGCTTGGGCCACCGAACGATCTTGCGCCAAAGCCTGTGGCCCCCGAGCCACGATCACGTCACAGCTCTGTACGGCCGTTGGCAGGTTCCGGACCCGGAGGGGCGGGAAGCCCCGGCCAGATCATGGTGAGTCCTGAGAAGACCAGATGGGCGGTCAGAGCTGGAGCCAGCGACCCAGATCCGGCACGAAGGGCTCCAGTTACCAGCCCCAGCGCGGCGCCGCCCGCGACCATGGCCGGATTGCCGGACCCGGCCTGGACTCCCGCGTAAGCCAGAACCCCCAGGCCCAACCGCCAGGCACCGACCCCGTGGGCGCCCCCCGCCACCACCCGCTCCCGCCAGTAGAGCTCCTCGCCGACCGCCGCCGGGACGAGCAGGGCAACCCGCAGCGGTCGGGGGCAGGACTCGGTGCACGCTCGCACCTGTCCCAGCCATCTCCTCCCGGCGGCAGAGCGGCGGAGGCCGAGCGCGGCCACCACGGTCGCGGCATAGGTTCCTGCCCCCGCCAGCGCCCCGGTCAGGCGCCAGCCCCGCCCCTCGGCCGGCCTGGTCCTTCGGTCCCTACCGCCCGCCAGCGCCCCGGACCCCACCAGGCTCACGGTCATGAGTGGCCAGAAGAGACCCGGGCGTCGAAAGCCGACTCTCAGAGCACCCGCCTGCAGGAGCGCGCCAGCCAGGACCCGGCCGGGCCGTGACCTGGGCACCTCAGCCGCGGCTGACCAGTCGGTCCAGAGCGGCGGCGGCCGACCCCATGGCCGATCGGGCCACCGCCAGGAGGGCCAGCTCCCCAGAGATCGGGACCGCGGTGGCAGGCGCCGAACCGAGCCTGGTGAAGACGGCTGGACGCAGTGGCTCCGGCAGATCCCGGCGGAGGATCTGCCGGTTCCGTTCGAGCAGCCGATCCCGTCGCAGAGCCTCGGTCCGCGGGTCTGACGCTCGCGGCGCCATGCCCAGGGCGCCCCGGGCCAGGGTGGGCGCCGACACCCTGCGACCGCCGCGGATGAGCAGGCCCTGGGCCCAGTCCCGCTCCAGGTCCGCGCGGTTGGCCAGGTAATTGAGATGCGCCCGGAGGTGTCGGTCCCTGGTCAAGGTCGCCTGGGTCGCGTACCAGGGGCTGATCGCGTTGCAGCTGCTGAAGAGGTCTTCCAGAGCCCTCCACGTGCCCTCGGGCAGCTGGAGGGGGGCGGACCGCTTGAGACCGGCTTCGGTCGCGGCCGGGAGGAGCTCGGGAGGGCTCACCCTGCGGCTCGCCGGCTGACGCCTCGCCGCCAGGGCAGCGGCCAGGCCGGCCGCCATGTCCGGTATCCATCCAGGGGGTTTGGCAAAGCCGTAGGCGGAGCGGGGCCGGAACTCGCGCCAGCCGGCACCCGCCCCCAGCTCGCCGATCCAGGCGACCATGCGCGCCACCTCGTAGGTGTCGTCCACCACCCGGACCACCAGCGAAGCCCGTTGGAACGCCCGTCCAGGCAGGGCGGGCTGTTCATGCACGAGGAGCCGGCCGCGCCCGTCCTGGCGGGCTCGAACGGGAACGATCAGGGGCGCCGACATGGGGCCCTCGGCCACCGCCATGATCACCGGTACCCCGTCTTGGATCATGTGCCGGCCGCGCGGGTCCAGCGGCCCCAGGCCAGAGTCGGCGGCCCTCGGTGTGGACGGCCTGCGGCGGGACCGGGAGGCGTTGGGAGCCGCCCAATCGGATATGCGGTACTGGCTCAGGCCGTGGGGGTTGAAGATGCCGATCTCGACGATCCTGACCCTGATCAGGATCCGGCGCCAGTACTCCTGGTAGAGGCGGCGCCATCCGGGGTGGGTGGCGGACTCGTAGAGCCGCGGCCTGGCCCCATCGCGGTCTCCCATCAACCGGAAGAGCGCGACCAGGTTGTCGGTGCCGTCCCCCTCCACCACCTCGGCCTCGCCCCGCAGCAGAACGGCTGGCTCCCCCACGCAGTGGCGGAGGAGCGCGACCCGGGGATTGACCCGGATGTTGCGCACCTTGGCCTGGAAGCCCACCGTGGTGGAGGTCCAGATCTCCCCCTGCTCGGGGAGCAGGCGGCTCCCCGCCGCCGCCACCGAGGGCACACCCCAGGGGTTGACGGTCGCCAAGTCCCACTGCAGAAAGCGGTCCAGGGGGGCAAGCTCGGGGATGTCAGCCACGTCGACTCTGCGCATCGCCCCTACCCTACGGGATATCCTCGGAGCGCCACATGGACACGTTCGCCACCAGCTATGCCTGAGGTCCGCCATCGCGTCGTCATCCCGGTCTCAGCCGAGACCGCCTGGGACTTCATCGCGGACGTTCGCAACGCCCCTCTTTGGATGTTCGGTGTCAAGGAGGTCACCGGCTCTGTAACGCCACCCCTGCAGCCGGGCGACCGCCTCCACATACGGCTGGTGGCGGGTGGCAAGTTCGCCGACAGCGAATGGGTGATCGGAGTCTGTGAACGCCCCTCCCTGGTCAGCAGCCGTGGGCACGCCATGGGCGCGACCGCAGAGCTCCGGATCGAGTGCAACCCGGTGGGAGACCGTGCCACCGAGGTCAGCCAGCATCTGGCCTACCAGCTGCCGGGGGGCGCCTTGGGATACCTGGCGGGCCGCTTTGGAGTCAGCGGCATCCTGGAGATGCAGGCGCACCGGTCCCTGCAGTCGCTGCTCCACATGCTGGCGCCCAGCCGAGGCGGTCAGAGCTGGCACCAGACCACCTCCGATGCGGAGGCCGGTGAAGTCGGACCGAGCTGAGCGGCGTTGAGCGGCCACCAGGCCCGCTGGGCGTACCACTTCGCGGACCCGCGGTCAGAGGACGATGTCGCGCTGGCAGGCAACGCCTCCCTGAGCCTCGCCCCGGGTCGGCCCGGCGACATCGTGGTGATCCCGTTGGTCACCGAGCGGGGGGTGACGGTCGGCTCCGGGCTGACGCGCAAACCTGGCCTGGTCGAGGCGATCAGGGCGATACCGGGGATCGGGTCGGTTCGCCTGAGCCCGATCGGCGGCACCATCGGACCAGGGGGACCGGAGTGGCTGGCCATGCTGATGGTGGTGCGGCTGCCCGAAGCGTTGGCCCGGCCCCTGGATGCCCTGCTCGGGGCCGCCATCCAGCTGCTGCAGCGTCCGCTCGCTCCGTACGGGCTGGAGCTGGTACCGGGAAGGGTGGCGGGAGCATGGTGTCCGGGCTTCAGCGACCTCGCGGTCCAGGGCCGGAAATTGGTGGGGATCGGCTTCAAGCTCACCCGCGAGGTGGCGTTGATGCGGGCCGTGGTCGGCCTCAGGGAGCCTTCCCCAGCTGACCTCCATAGCCTGGACGCCGGCCATCGCGCCTTCGGCCCGGGGGTCGAGCTCGACAGCCTGACCTGGCTCGGCCAGCTGACCGGCCGGCCCCGGTTGACCCAAACCGAGGCTATCGATCTCTTGGCCAGTGCGAACCCGCCGCACCCTGAGAAGATCTCCGCGTGAAGCCCTCCCCTCCTCTGGAGCTGGTCACGGACCCGGCGACGGTGCTGCACCAGCGCGCCCGCCCGGTCAGAACCTTCGACCAGAGCCTGCGGCGGCTGGTGGACGAGATGTACATCCGTTGCGAGGAGTGGAATGGGGTCGGCTTGGCGGGTCCCCAGGTGGGACTCAATCTGCAGCTGGCCGTGATCGTCTACGAGGACCGCAAGTTCGTCATCTGCAACCCCGAGAGGCTCTCCAGCTCCGGAGAGGTGGACGCCATCGAGGGCTGCCTATCCCTGCCCGGCCGCGCCGGCAAGGTCCGGCGCTTCGAGCGGGTGACGGTCCGCTATCGCAACGTCCACGGGCGCGGCGTGGTGCGCTCCTTCGAGGGCTGGCTGGCGCGCATCGTCCAACACGAGTCGGACCACCTCCAGGGGATGCTATGTCCTGAGCGCCTGGCTCCCGGCGCCATCTTCCAAGAGGTCATGGACGACGAGGAAGAGGCCGGAGCGAAATAGGCGATGGCGGCGGGCGCAGGCGAGCCCGGCTGGGCTCGCCCCGCCCGCGGGAAGCTCGCCTCAGGCCGCCTCGTTGGCCTCGGCGTCGATGGAGATCTTGATCTCGTCGCCGACCACGACCCCACCGGTCTCCAGGGCCATGTTCCAGGTGAGGCCGAAGTCCTCGCGGCTGAGCTTGCCGGCAGCCTCGAAGCCGGCGACCCTGGCGCCCTGGGGGCTGGTCTGGATCCCGTGGAAGGTCACGTCCAACGGGACCGGGCGGGTCACGTCCTTGATCGTCAGGTCACCCTCGACCCGGTAGCGATCGCCGCCCAGGGACTCGACCCGGCGGCTCTGGTAGACGATGTCGGGGTACTTCTCAACGTCGAAGAAGTCGGCTGAGCGCAGGTGGCCGTTGCGCGCATCCACGCGCGTGTCGATGCTGGCGGCCTTGATCACCGCATGCACCGAGCTTCTGCTCAGGTCATCCGGGTCAATCTCGATGTCCGCCGCGAACTCCTCGAAATTCCCCCTGACCGTGCTGACCATCATGTGGCGCGCCGAGAACGCCACCGCCGAATGAGCCATGTCCAGTTTCCACGCCATCTCTTTCCTCCACTTGCTTTCGCCCAGACTCGAAATGAGTCATAATTGCTCGTGCAATCACAATCTACTACTTTGGTATTTGTTTGTGCAATCACCAGCTTCCCACGAAACCAGCCCGGACCTGAGCCCGGCGGCGCTGGCCGCCTGGCGGGCGTTCCTGCGCGCCCACACGGTCGTGACCCGGGTCCTGGAGCGGGAGCTCCTCGCCAGCCAGCGCCTGCCGCTGGCGGAATACGACGTGTTGGTGCAGTTGAGTGAAGCCCCCCAGGGTCGACTGCGGATGGCGCAATTGGCCGATCTGGTGCTGCTCAGCCGAAGCGGCCTGACCCGGCTGGTGGAGCGGCTCGAGGCGGGAGGGCTGGTTCGGCGCGAAGTGTGTCCCAGCGACGCCCGCGGCGCCTTCGCGGTACTGACCGAGGAGGGCGCGAATCTCCTTCTCACCGCGGCCCCTGACCACCTGAAGTCGGTGCAGGCCCATTTCGGCGATGTCTTAGACTCAGAGCAGATGAGTCTGCTGCGCACCGCCCTGGATCAAGTCGCCTCCGCCAACATGGCTGAGGCGAGCGCGAGCTGTCCCAGCCTGACCGAGGCACTTCCGATCGAGGGCCAGCCCGGTGACTGACGCTCCCCGCTGCCCCTTCCCGGGAACAGGGTCGAACCCGGTCGATGTTGGGGCCCCAGAGCCGCCGGAGGCATGCCCGGTACCCCACGACCCCTCGTCCGGGCGCTGGGACCTGGAGGCCCACGTCGAGGCCATGCGGCGGGCCCAGGCGGGTGCTGAGCGCAGCCACCTGGACCCCGAGCGGGCTCAGGAGATGGCCGTGAGGGCCGTCGAGCAACGCGCCGACCGCAAGGGCGTGGCTGAGATCCGCAGCGAGTTCATTGAGAGCTTGGGCAAGAAGCTGGGCTATGGACACCCCCTCAGTGATCGGGGCAACCTGCCAACCTTCACCTGGACCGAGGAGGCCGAACGGCGCCTGGCGGACGTGCCCGAGTTCTGCCGGGAGCTCACCCGGTGGCGGGTCGAGTGGACCGCACACAAGCAGAACCTGGGAACGACGATCACCCCCGAGATCATGGAGATCAAGTACCAGATGTGGGGCCAGGTCTCGCATCGCATCCAGGAGCGACACTCGGAGGGGCTGAAATGGACCCCTTCCGCACTGAGCCGCTTCGAGCGGGTACCGGACTTCGTCAAGGGACAGGTCCTGGAGGCAGTCGAGGGCAATGCGCGCGAGCAGGGGCTGGAGGTGGTCGACGACGAGGTGGTGGACCGGGTGATCCAGCGCTGGTCAACCACCGGGGACTTCCACGAAGGGCTCTACGGCTTCCGCTGACGCCTCACGGTCAGGCCTGGTCCAGAAGCCGCCGCGCCGCGTCGGCGACCTCCACCTCACCCCGCGCCACCGCCTGCAGCAGATCCAGGGGGCTCTCCGGCGGCAGGGCTGACCCGGCGTCGATGCCCACCTTGGTCAGCACGACGTCGAGGCGGGCCCTGGCGGTGGGATAACTCACCCCGAGCTGGCGCTCGAGCGCCTTCATGTTGCCCCTGGAACCCAGGAATATCTTCAGCAGCTCCCGATCTTCGGCACCGAGCGAGCAGAACTCGCACGACTCGAAATCGCCAGACAGCTCGGTGCCGCAGTGGTGACACCCCAGCCGGCTGACACGCAGGGTCGCGCCGCAGACCGGACAGCTCCGCGGCGGTCGGCGCTCGATCACCCCTCCTCCACCCAGACCGCGCCGGTGGTGGCTTCGATCTCGAGATGCCCCAAGCCCGACCCGATGGTCCGCTCGTGCACCTCGCCACCCATCGTCCACCCCTCGGACAGGCCAGCCGAATCGCCGGGTAGCGAGATCTTGCCGAGGGTGCTGCGGGCGACCACCCGGACACTGGAGCCCCGCTCCAGCTTGACCCTGACGGTGCCGGCCTCGCAGCGGATGCGCGAGCTGCCGGCGTCGAGCAGGCCCCGCACGGAAACGGTGCCCCAGGTCACGTTCAGATCGATGGGCTGGGAGAAACCCTCGACCTTGGCGCTGCCGGCCTGGATGTCAGCCCGGATGGGACCGCGCACCCCCTCGACGGTGAGCAGCCCGGCGGCCATCTCCACCTCCAGAGGCAGGTTGGGATTCATCCGGATCAGGACCGGCTGCAGCGGGCTGCCGGCGCTGCCCTGGCCGAAGGGAAGTCGGTCCGGCCACCGGAACGAAAACCAACCGCCGTCCTGACCGGCCGGCATGCCCGTCACCACCATGGCATCGCCCTCGCGGGCGGCCCGGTGCGGCCCCTGCACCAGCACGTCCTTGACCTGGGGATCGCCCAGAATCTTGGTGGGATGCATGAGCCCGGTCACCTTGATCCGCTCTATCGGCTGCTCGCCGACGGCTACGGCGGTGTGCTGAAGCTGGCCGACCCGGGCGGCGGCCTCCTCCGGCGAAATCGCCCCCGCCGCCACCTGCCGCAGCAACTCTTGAATCGCGTCCTCATTTGCCATGGCTGATTTATAGCAAGTATTTGCCAATATGTCAACTTTGAAATGCAGATTGGTAAGGCTTACGGACTAATCTCGGACCCAGGCGTCGCAGCGGATGACCGGACGGGCACCGGGCCGCCGGTCTGGTTAGGATGCTGGGATGAGCTCGCAGCCGAACGATCTGGGAGAGCAAGAGCCCACCCTCACCATCCCTCCGGTGCCACGCTTGACCCGCACCGAGCGGGCGGTCTGGGGCGTCTACGCCGCGGTCGCGGTGGGGCTGGTGCTGATCCCCATCTTGACCCACAGCTTCTCGCTCCCCAACGTCGCCGCCTTCATCCTGCTGGGCGGCGCGGTGGCCATGAGCTTCGCCTGGTTCAGGAGCGGCGAGCTCAGGACCGCGGAGTGGCTCCCGGAGGATCAGTACGAGGAGTTCCTGGAGCAACTGCACGCTCCATATGAGCCTGCGGACGACGCCGACTGACCATCTCCCAGATGGCACTGACGGCGGCCGAGCCCAGGGCGCTCTGCCAGCCGCGGCGCACCACCGTGAGTGACCCGCCACCACCCAGCGGAGCCGACGCCGGGTGGCGTCCGATCGCGGGTGCGCTGGACGACCCCGGTGACCGTGAGGCCGGACGCCGAGCAACTCCGCCAGCCACAAGGCCCCACCCCGGGCCCCTTCGAGGCCAAATAATTCACGGCTCCTGATGCCGCGAGGTGCCGTCCGACCGTTCGGTGGCCAATTCCGACTTGACCACACTGATTTGGCCCACCTAGCCTTAGCCTGTACTTGGAGCCAAGAGCGTCCAAGCCAACCGACGCGCCACCTGCCTGCACCTGCTCGAGGAGAAGCCCGTCTTGCTACCGACCTTCGTCATTTTCCTCCGCGAGGGCGTGGAGGCGAGCATGATCGTGGCGATCCTGCTCGCCTACCTGGACCGCAGCGGCCGCCGCGAGCACTTTCGGGACGTCTACATGGGGGTGGGAGCGGCGCTGGTGCTGGCGTTCGGGGGCGGGGCGGCCGCCTTCGTGTTTATCCACACCTACACGGGCTCGTGGGTGCAGACGATCTTCGAAACCGGCACCTTCCTGCTGGCCTGCTCGGTGCTCACCTACATGACCTTCTGGATGCACTCCCACGCCAGATCGCTCTCCGCCGAGTTGCGGGCCAAGGCGGACTCCGCCATGGGACGTGGGGCGCGCTGGAGTCTGGCCCTACTGGCCTTCCAGGCGGTGGGGCGCGAGGGGCTGGAGACGGTGGTCTTCACCCTGGCCATATTCTTCGCCACCGCCACCACGCCGGCCAACTTCGCCGCCTCGGTACCAGCCGCCGCATTGGGAGCGGCGCTGGGCATCGGGGGAGCGCTGCTGATCGCGTGGGCCATCTTCCGGGTCGGCCACCGCCTCGACCTGGGCAGGTTCTTTCGCATCGTGGGCACGCTGCTGATGCTGTTCGCCGCGGGGCTGCTGGCGGATGCCATCGAGAATCTGCAGCAGCTGCACTGGCTGCCATATCTCAGCCATCCCCTCTGGAACACCTCCGGCATCCTCAGTGAAGGGGGGGCCCTCGGCGACATCCTGCACACCTTCTTGGGCTACGCCGCCCAGCCCACCGGCCTCCAGGTGTCCGTCTACCTGGCCTACCTGCTGGCGGCGGTGGGCGGATTCGTGTGGATATCGACTCGTCCCAGCCGGCCCAAGGTGGCACCGACGGTCAGCTGACATCCGGCGGGCTACAGCCATAACATGCACGAAGGCAAGCACACGCCCGGACCCGCATCGCCATGGCCAGGGCGGCCGCAAGGGAGTAGGTTGGAACCGATGCCGTCGGCTCCAGTGGCCAGAAGCCGGATTCGGCCACCGCTCTGGGAGCGCCGGTTTCGTAGTCCGAGCCTGGATCTGCCGCGCTGGGCCAGGGAGCAGCCCGACCGCCTGGTCTACAGCTCTTCGCGCAGCGGCACATGGCAGGGCTGGACCTGGGAGCTGGCACAGGGCGAGCACCGGCGCCTGACCCAGGGAGCGGTCGGCAACCGCACTGCCGACATCAGCCCCGATGGTGAGTCGGTGATCTGGTTCGACGATGACACCGGGGATGAGCTGGGGGGCTGGCGGACCCGGAACTTCACAGGCGGTGAGACCCGAGACCTGGTTCCCGGAGCGACTCCGAGCTGGGAGTCGGGCCTCGCCTGGGGCGGCAGCTCGGTCCTGGTCGGCTTGGCCGACCAGGGCGGGTTCTCCATCTTCACTGCTGGCACCGGGCCCAAGCCCAGGTTCAGGATGATCCTCCACCAGCCCCAGGAGGTGATCGCTCTGGCCCTGAGTCGAGAGGACCGCTATGCGCTCATCTCGGCCGCCGACCACGGCGACTCCATCCATCCCGATCTCAAGGTCCTGGATGCGGGGGATGGAAGCTTGGTGAGCCAGCTGGCTGCCAAGGGCCGCTCCCACCTCAGTTCCGCCGGATTCCGGCCCCGCGGGAGCGAGCCGTGCCTGGCGGTGAACGACGATCAACCGGGGCACACCCGCCCCCTGCTGTGGTGGCCGAGGCGCCACGAGGTGCAGCGCCTGGCCGCCGGCCTGCGAGGTGAGGTGGAGGCGCTGGACTGGTTCCCCGACGGAGGGGCGCTGCTCGTGCGGCAGCTGCTCGACGGCCGCCACCGGCTCTGGCGGCTGGATCTCGACCCGACCCGGCTGACTCGGATCGACGGTCCCGCCGGCACTGTCGAGGCCCGGGTGCGCCCGGATGGCAGGGTCTGGGCCCTGTGCAGCAGTGCCGCTCGCGCTACCAGACTGCTCGAGCTGCCCGCGGGCGAAGAGGTACTCCGTCCGCCGGGCGCCCGGCCGCCACGGTCGGTGGGCTTCCGCAACTGGCGCTACGAGACGGAGGGCGGGCGGAGGATCCATGGCTTCCTGGCGGTCCCGCGGGGGAACGCCCCGCACCCGACCGTGATCTGGATTCACGGCGGCCCGCACTGGCATCTCGACGACTCGTTCTCGCCCGCGATGGCGGCCCTGGTGGACCACGGCCTGCTGGTGGCAGCCCCCAACTATCGGGGCAGCACCGGGTACGGGCGGGACCACATGGATCAGCTGAACGGGAATCCCGGCTTCCCTGAGGTGGAGGATGTCGCCCGCGGGGTGGCCGACCTGGTGGCCAAGGGTCTGGCCGCCCGGGAGCGGATAGTGCTGATGGGAGCGTCCTGGGGCGGCTACATTGCCCTGCTCGGCCTGGGGCGGCACCCGGAGCTGTTTGCGGGCGGAGTGGCGCGGGTTCCCGTCGCCGATTACGAGCTCGCCTTCGCCGAGGAGTCGGAGCCCCTCCAAGCGATGGACCGGTCCCTGTTCGGGGGCAGCCCCATGGAGGTTCCGGACCTCTTCCGGGAGCGCTCGCCCATGACCTATGCGACCCAGGTGCGCGCGCCTGTGCTGGTTCAGGCCGGCGAGAACGACAGCCGCTGCCCGTATCACCAGGTGGAGGTCTACGTCAGGCGGCTGGAGGAGCTGGGCCAGGAGGTAACCTTCCACCACTACCCGGCCGGGCACACCGCCATGGTGGTGGATCAGGACGTGGCGCTGACCGCCCAGGTCCTGGAATTCCTGGTCCCACTGCTGTCGTTGGCCGCCCCGCCTGAGCGGTCGCGCCTCAGCTGATCCCGACGGCCCGGTCGCCGCGGAACTGGAATGCGCCCGACTCAGTCACCTCCTTGATTCGCCAGGCGGCATCATGCACATCGACGAAGCGGGTGGTCGGCGCCGCCAGCCCCAGGCGGAGCCGATCCGGGGGCCGGAAGTCTGCGATCACGGATCCCTCCTCAATGAGCGCACGGCAGATGCCCTGAGCGTAAGGGTGGCCGAGGCAGATCTGAGATCCGCGGCGCTCCGGGTCCGTGGGGGTCAGGAGCGCGAAACCGAGCGGGGCCAGCCATTCCCGGAAGCGGTCCACCAGCAGGCTGGTCAGCCGAATGCTCTTGGCTCGGATCCGGTGAATCCCGATTTCGGCCAGCAGGCGGGCTCCCTCCTGCACCAGGGCTATCCCTACCACGTTCGGCGATCCGCTCTGGAACCTGGCCATCCCCTCGACGGGATTGAACCCCGGCCCCATGGCGAACTGGTCGACCTGACCGAACCAGCCCCAGATGGGCTGCCGCAGGGACCGTTGCAATTCGCGCCGCACGTACAGAAAGGCCGGCGACCCCGGGCCGGCATTGAGATACTTGTAGGTGCAGCCGGCGGCCAGGTCCGAGCCGGTCCGGTCCAGCTCCACAGGCACCGCCCCCGCAGAGTGGCACAGGTCCCACAGCCCCAGGGCCCCCGACCGGTGAATGACCTCGTTGATCGCCATCATGTCGGCCATCGCCCCGGATCGGTAGTCGACATGGGAGAGGCTGACCAGGGCGGTCTCGGCGTTCAGGTGAGGGGCCAGGAGCTCGGGGCTCGGTCCCTCGACCTCGGGAAAGTCCACCAGCGTCAGGGCCATGCCCCGGGCTTGCGCCAGCCCCTCCAGGAGGTAGCGATCAGTTGGAAAGTTGGCGCTGTCGGAGACTATGACCGATCTCCCCGGGCGGGCGTCCAGGGCCGCGCTGGCGAGCTTGTAGAGGTTGACGGTGGTGGCATCACTGATCACCGTCTGCCCGGGCGCGGCCCCCAGCAACTCGGTCCCCACCAGGTCTCCGACCACAGCCGGCAGGTCCATCCAGGTATCCCAGGACCGCACCAGGCCCCGGCCCCAGTCGTGGCGAAGCAGGCGGTCGACCCGCTCTAGAGACCGCCGAGGCAGCATGCCCAGCGAGTTCCCATCCAGGTAGATGGGCTGGTCGTCGGCCGTGAGGAAGAGGTTTCTGGCCCAGCCGATGGGATCCTCCTCGTCCATGCGGATGGCCTCCTCGCGCCCGGAGGCAGCAGGGCTAAGCCGTCGACCGGTCACTCGAGTTCCCGCCCAACTGTCCTCACTCGGCAACCCGGTCCAGAGTCGAGGCAACATGGGCGACCGGCTCTCCCGCACCGACCGCGATGTCGATCCGGTGCCGCAGGCGGCCACCGCACAACTCCAGGCTGCGTCTGGTGGCGCTGAGAGGACGAGCTCTCGGGGCCAGACCCAGGTGGAGCAGCTTGAACTGCAGGGACTGCCCTTCCACTTTGCCCTGATGGACCTCGGTGTAGCCCGCCGGGATCGCCAGCACGAGCTCCGCCTCCCCCTCCGGAAAGAGCCGCAGGTATCCCTGTTCGGAGTGGCTGAGAGCTCCCGACGGGACCTCGAATGTCCACTGGGCGATGCGAATCAAAGCGCGGTCTGGAATCAGTTCCAAGCGCAGGTCCTCGCGATATTCGAAGCCCTCGCCGGGGTCCCACCGGCCGGCTCCTCGCCCCTGCCAATGCCCGCAGAGGAACCGGAATGGGTCGACGACCTGCTCCAGTGAGGGAGATGCCATGGGATGACCTTAGGCACGGCTCGCGCGAGGGTCAAGGTGGAGTGAGCACGATGCCCGCCCGCAACCACCCCAGAGCAGGGCCGCCGTGTCCGTCAACCCGGTGACCGGTGTCGACCGGGTGACCGGTGCCAGCCTTCGCCCAAGCAGTCGAGCCGTCGGTGGTTTGGCAAGCGGAGGCGATCAGAGCAGGCCGGTCCGGAGATCGGACGCGGCGGTGCAGGGAGAACCCGCGATAACCTGGGGACATGGAACTCAAACTGCCGACGAGGTCGGATCTGCTCTGGTTGCTCGCGTCGGGCCTGCCCCCGGCCGGTCCCTTTCCGATCTCGTCAACCGAACCAGAGCCGGGCTTGTTCGGCCCCAGCACGGTCACCTGGCAGGTGATGCGTGAGCCGATGCTCCTGCTGGGCGCCTCCCGCGCCCTGCTGATGCAGGTGGCCCACCCGCTGGTGGCTCAGGGCGCCTTGGACCACAGCGACTTCACCACCGACCCCGTGGGCCGCTTCCAGCGGACTGTGGCCTGGGTCACCAGCGTGGTCTTCGGCACCAGCGACGAGGCCCTGGCGGCGACCAGACAGGTGAACCGGCTGCACCGCAAGGTGGAGGGCGCGCTGCCGAAGGATCACGCCACCAGCCGCTGGGCTCCCGGGTCGGCCTACCAGGCGCGGGACCGGGACCTCCTGCTCTGGGTCCACGGCACCCTGGTCGACTCCATGCTGGACACCCACAACCAGCTGATCGGAGGGTTGAGCCAGCGGCAGCAGGATCGCTTCGTCAGAGAGTGGGATGCGGTGATCAAGATCATGGGCGTCGCCGAAGGCACGGGTTGGCGGAGCGTAGCTGACATGAGGGGCTGGATTGACGGCCAGATCGACTCCGGAATAGCTCTCCCAGGGGCGGGCTCAAGAGCGGTCGCGGACGTGATCCTGGTGCCGCGCCTGGGGATGAGCGGCCCCAAGGGTCTGGCCGAGCTGACCGGCTTCATCACGGCGGGCCTGCTGCCGGACGTGATCCGCAGGCACTACCGCATCCGCTGGACCCCGGCCCACAAGGTGGCGCATCAGGGGCTACGGGTGTGGCTCCGCTCAACCAAGCAGCTCTTCCCCAGGCCGCTGCGGGTCTCGCCGGTGTACGAGTTCGCGGTGGCCAGGACCGCCGACGAACTGGACAACCGCCCCGCTCTTCTGCAAAACCTGGTCAGGCAGCCCCGGCTCGCCTGAGGTCAGGGGAGGAGATCACTCCAGATCCCAGCTGGCGATGGCCGGAATCCCATGCTCCTCGCCCAGTACCGAGATCGAAGCCACCGCCACGATCAGATGACGGCAGAAGTCGATCGGCGCCCCCAGGTAAGCGGCGGCCACCGCTCGCAGGATGTGACCATGGCCGAACAGGACTGAATCGGCCCCTGCGGGTAGATCCAGCTCCGCCAAGAGCTGGTGGGCGCGGCGGAGCACCTGCTGTGGGGTCTCACCTCCGGGACACCCATCCCGCCAGAGCTCCCACCCGGGCTGCACCGCCTGGATCTGCTCGATGGTCAGGCCCTCGTAGTCGCCGTAGTCGTACTCCACCAGCAAGGGGGCTATCTCCAACCGATCACCGAAGCCAGCGAGATCAGCGGTCATGCGCGCCCGCCGTCTGGGACTGGACACCACCCGGGCGAAGTCGACATGCGCCAACCGAGCGCGCAGTGAGCGCGCCTGAACCTCGCCGCTGGGCGTGAGGGGGACATCGGTGGTGCCGGTGTGGCGGTGGCTCTGGGTCCAGGTGGTGGCGCCGTGGCGAACCAGATAGATGGGCACTGGGAGCCAGTCTAAGCGTGGCCGGGACGGTCGGGAGCTCACCGGTATACTGGGGCACCTCGGGAAGTAGCTCAGCCAGGTTAGAGTGCACGGTTCGGGACCGTGAGGTCGGCGGTTCGAATCCGCCCTTCCCGACCACGGGCCCTCTTGGTCCCGGAGTTCGAGATCAGCCGGACTGTTTTTATGGCTCCGCTGGTGGATTTGACACCCTATTTGACACCCTATCGGTATCGGATGCGCCTTCCAAAAGGCTCTGGACTGCCAGCGCGGCGTCCCGCCGGAGGGAGTCGGACACATGGGAGTAGCGATCGAGGGTCATCGCCACCGTGGCGTGCCCTAGCCGCTCCGACGCCACCCGAGGATTGACCCCAGCGCCGAGCATCAGGGTGGCCGCGGTGTGCCTGGTTGCGTGGAACGGCATGTGCTCCAAGCCCGCCCGGCGGAGGAGCCGGCTCCAGCTAAGTAGCAGGCTGGAAGGAGAGATCGGTCGGCCAGTCGCCGACACGAAGACAAAGTCGTCTACCCCTGGCGGGTTTCCATCCCCGTCCCAGGTGCTGGCCCAGGTCGTGCGGTGCAAGCCAAGTCGTCCCAACAGGTCATCGTCAATCGCCAGAGCCCGCCTGGAGCTCGACGACTTGGGTTCCGCCACCAGTGGCGCGGAGCCGCTCGGGGTGGGTTGAAGCGTGCCCCGGACAGTGATCACGCCGCGGTCAAGGTCGATGTCGCGCCAACGCAGGGCGAGCAGCTCCCCGCGCCTCAATCCAGTCTTGAGCGCCACCCGGAAGAGGAGCTCGAACTGGTGCCCGGCCGCCGCCTGGAGCACCGCTCTGACCTCGTCAAGTCTGAGGACTGCGGCTTCTTTCCGCGGCAGCCGTGGCGGGTCGACCAGGTCGGCCGGGTTGTGCCCGCACCGCCCCCACCGCACCGCGTCGCGCAGCGCTCGGTGGAGGATGAAGTGCACCATCCTCACGGTGGCCGGCGAGAGACCTTCTCGAATCTTGGCGGCGTAGAGCTGCTGGAGGTCCTCCGGCTCCAGCCTGATCAGGGGCCGAAGTCCCAATGTCGGCGCCACGTGATCGAGCATGAGCTGCCGATATCGACGCCACGATTGGGGGCGGAGGTTGGGCTCGACAGCCACCAGCCATGAATCGAGGAAGGTGGAGAGCCGCAACCGGGGACTGCCAACGCTTCGGCCCTGTGCGAACGCCCGTTGCAGCCTCCTCAGTTCGGCGACGGCCTCCCGCCTAGTCGGTGCGTACACGTAGCGCCGACCCTTGCCCGGGGGAGTCAGGTAGGCGCTCCAGCGTCCATCCTTGCGCTGAGTGACGTTGCCGTCGCCCTTTCCCCTTCGACTGCGCGTCATGGCCTGCCGCTTCACCGCTACCGCGGCCGGTCCAGGAGATGGACGCTCGGAAACGACGAGGTCTCAAAGCTCTCCTCAGCGGCGATGAACTCGGTCACCGCGCGCACGGGGACCCGGGTCAGCCGCCCCAACTTGACAACAGGAAGCTCTCCGCGCTGGATCATTCCGTAGACATAGGTCCGCCCACAGCCCAAGAGTGAGGCGACCTCGTTGACGTTCAGCAGAAGCCTCTGGGTCATGGCCGATCGGCCTCATCGCCATTCGCGTCGGGACCATCGGCCGTGGTCGACATCGCGGGCCCACTCGTGGGACCACCGACGTCCCACGGGGAGACGACCTCGACCCTCTGGCGGCGCTTGCGAGCCACGATGTCGGCGAAGTCCTCTCCCTTCCGATCGAGGTAGGCGGGGATGCCGGGCACCGTCCTGGCCAGAGCCGCTCCGAGTCCCGGTGCCGCCCCCAGAGCGGCCAGGCTGGAGGCGTAGCCCACCAGTCCCCGGATTATCCGCAGCTCGTCAGCCGAGCGGACGAGGTCCCGCACCAGCGGTGATGTCGGCGACCCCACCTGCGCCTGGCGGATCACGGTCCACTCCGGAGCCTCCGGCCAGCGGGACCGGTTCGAGTCTGAGGTCGGAACCCGCAGCGACAGCCACTGGGTCGCGTAGCGCCACAGCTCCTGACGAGCCGCGAGCGCCTCGGCCGGAGTCGAGCATCCCAGCGAGACCAGGGAGCGGCGGCGGAACTGGAACTCGACCCGCCAGACGGGCTGGTCTTGGTCCCAGTCCACCCACAGCGCCTTGGGCCACTCGGAGCCGCGGACGCTGAGCTCCATGGTCTTGTCGTA
This sequence comes from bacterium, assembly GCA_021795235.1. Classification (GTDB taxonomy): domain Bacteria; phylum Chloroflexota; class Dormibacteria; order Aeolococcales; family Bog-877; genus AG-12. The sequence continues at coordinate 19,928 of JAJYPP010000018.1, read as the reverse complement.
GCAGCGGGCCATCAGGTCGCCGCCGCCGAAGACGAAGCCGCTCGGCCTGCGGCCCCTCAGGTGGGCCTGGTCGTAGATCGGCACCGAGTAGGTGCGTCGACGGACGGCCCGGCAGTGGAACTTGTCGAAGTCCCCGACGGCCGGCAACCAGCCCTGGGTGTCGCAGTACAGGTCGAGACGGGAGATCCCAAGCACCGGCTCGTCTCGCATGACGTTGGCGTCCAGCCACTGGGATATCTCGGCCACCGCTTGGTCCGCTCCTCTGGAGTGCAGATAGGCGGAGTGAGCCTGGATGAAGACCGGCGGGAAAGGAGAGGAGGCCCCAATCGCCACCTCGATGTTGGGAGAGCTGGCCCAGAACGGATAGCTTCGCCAGCCGTGGGGACGCAGGGCCACCGAGAGGGACTGCTCGCCCCAGGTGACCACCTGGAGCTCGTTGGTACGCTGAGACTCCTCCTTGAGTGCCTCGAGGAAGACCAGAAGCCCGTCCTGAAGCTCGCCCCGGACGGAGCAGTGGAGGGTGTCGACCCCGGCGCTCAGAATCCTCAGGTCTGCCATTACGATGGATCCGAGAGATCGTCTGTAGGGGGGCGTGTATTTTCCCACCACTGTGTGACAGGGCCAGTGGTGGGTGAGACTCTCCCGGAACCCCATCTCGCCAGCAGCAGTTCCCGGCTCTCCTCCACCGAGCAGTCGACGGCCTGGAACTCCTCCACGGTCTCATGGGCGAAGACCGCCCGGCCTGGATGCGGCGGCAGCAGCGAGGCCTTGTCGCTGTCGAGCAGGATGAAGCTGTTCACGGCGGCTCTGACCCGGAAGGCGACCGTGCCATCGAGGTTGGCCTTCAGCTGCCCCGGCACCGCCTCGGCATCCGGTCTCTGGGTGCAGCAGACGAGGTGGATGTCCACCGATCTCCCGAGCCTGGCGATCTCACAGAGCCGCCCTGTGGCCGCCTGTTGGGCGGCACGGGCGGCCCGGTCGTCGCCAAGGTCGCGGACCGTCAGTTCGGCCACCTCGTCCACCACGACCAGGATCCGGGGCCAGGTGGCAGGGGCAGCTGAGTCCCCCGCCTCCACCGCGTGCCTGACCGCAGAGAGCCGCCGGTCCAGTTCCTCCCGGACGCGACTCAACGTCTCCGCGGCTGCCGCCACCGTGTCGGCGACCGGGTAGAGGGCGTGCGGCAGCAGGCCGAAATAGGCGAGCTCCACCCCGCCCTTGAGGTCGATGAGCGCCAGCCGAAGCCGCCCTGGAGGATGGTCGCAGCAGAGGAACGTCAGGGCCTGGCGCAGGAACACGCTCTTGCCCCCTCCGGTCATGCCTCCCACCAGCAGATGAGGGCAGGAGTCCAGGTCGACCCAGAGCGCTCCCCGCCTCCCCCTGCCCAGGCCCACCAGGCAGCGCCCATGGGGACGGGGCCCGGCGTAGAAGGTGCGGTAGGGGACCTCGTCCGGGATCTGGTGCCGGAGCACCTCCATCACCAGCGAGCCCGGCTCCTCCCAGCAGCGCAGGGCGCAGTCGCACCTCGCCTCAAGGGAAGACTGCCGGACCAGGACGTCGGCCAGCGTCACCCCCGGAGGCATCCGCCAACGCAGGGTGACGTTGCGACCAACCCACTGGGTGGAGAGCCTGGCCCGGGGCAGGACGATCCTGCCCCTGCCATCCCGGCCCACCAGCCCGGACTCCGCCATGGCCAGCCGCAGCCTGGCCGCCACCGACCAGTGCCGGCGGTGCAGTGTCAGGCCCAGGACGAAGACCGTGACCACCCCGGTCGCGACCTCCGTGATCCCCTCCGGCCAGCCCAGGGCTCCGGTCACATATGGGGTTGCCAGGAAAGCCCAGACCGCGGGCTGGCGCACAACCGAGAGCAGGATCCGAACCGGATCCCACCACTCCCTGCGCTCGGTCGTGTAGCGGACCCCCATCACTCGGCCACCTGCGCCGGCGTCGGGGCGGGAGCCATGGCCCCAGACGATTGGCTGGTGCCGGAGGCAAGCCCCGTGACCAGCCAGAGGATGAACAAGACGATGAGGAGGATGAACAAGACGATGAGGAGGAGGCAGCCCAGGCGGGCCCCTCCCCTCCTCCAGTTGAACAGGCTGCGCACGATCATGAGCACAGCAAAGCCGGTGAAGAGGAGCAGGGCCGCCCCCACCACAAGGGTGAGGACGGCTCCGACCAGCCCGGTCATTTGCTCTTGGCTCTGGGCTCCTCAGCCTCCTGGGCCTTGGGAGCCGAGAGGTAGGTGATGGACTCAGCGACCACCGTCAGTCGCAGCTGCCCACCCCTCTCCTTGCCGTCGGGGTTGTAGAAGGTGCCCCGCAGCCGTCCGGTGACGGCGACCCGGGACCCCTTGCCGTTGAAGCGGACCAGGTTCTTGGCCTGGACTCCCCAGGTCTCGACCCGGATCCAGTCGGGAGCTTGGTCTTTGGTCCGCCGCCTCACCGCGCAGAGGAAGCTCGCCTTGGTCTGAGGACCGTTCGCGGCAGAGGGGAACTCCTCCAGCTTGACCTGAGATGCCACCACCCCGATGAGCTCGACGTGGTTCATGGCTGGTCCTCCAGCTCAGCGACCTGCTCGAGCTCTTGGTCCAGCCGGCGCACCCGCTCCTCCTCCTCCATCAGCTCGGGGAGCACCGCCCAGATTGGGAAGTGGCACCCCCGGCCCTGCCGCCTGGCCCGGTCCCTCCGCTCTCTCCTGTCGTCCTGTCGTCGCCTGTGATCAGCCATGTCGCACCTCCTGAACTCTGGCACTGCAACGCGCCACGTGGTACGGACCATCCTAGCACGACCACCGGCCTTGTCAAGGGGGTGCGCGAAATCTCGGCTCAAGGAGATCGAGGGCGGTCCCAGCGGCCACTCGCGGCGGCGGCGCCTGGCGACCAGAGGACTCTGTCGCCGGCCTCAGCTGGGGTATCGGGTCAGCTGTGGAGCGGGATCCGGGGGAACACTAGCGTGGTCTGGTCCGCCGGCAGGTGGGTCTCGATGACCGCCACCACCAGGTCGTCCTGCTTCATCACCCGGTAGAGCTGGAGCACCGGCACCCCATCCGGGATGGACAGGACCTGCTTGATGTTGGGTGTCGGCATGGCGGCCTCCACCACGTCCTCCCCCTCCGCGGCCGGCACCCCCTTGATGGCGAGCACGTCGGGGAGCCAGTAGCCGTCGAGGTCCTCCTCGGACAGCCCCATCTCCTTCTCCACCCTGGGGTGAAGCCACGCCCGGCACAAAGACGGAGCTCCCTGGGAGTCGAGTCCTGTCGCCTCCTGCACCAGAACCTCGGTCCCGCCCTCCACCTGGAGCAGCTCCGAGATCCATGGAGTCGTCGTCATCCGCCGTTCCGCGCTCTCCAGGATGGCCGAGAGACGGAAGGACCGAGTCGGGGCCCCGTCCTTGGACTCCTGCCTACGCGGAGCGGGGCGCAGCATGCCCACCCGGGTCGCGTCCACCCGGTGGCGGTCCGCCTTGGGATCCCGCACGAAGCTGCCGGCCCCATGCTCGGCAATGACCATCCCCTCCTGCTTCAGGACCCCGATGGCGCTCCGAACCGTCGTCCTGGTCACCTGGTAGCGGGCCATGAGCTTGCGCTCCGAGGGGAACGCCACCCCCGCGGGCAGCCTCCCCTCCTCGATGTCCTTCCGCAGGACATCCGCCAGCTGCTGGTACAGCGGCACCGGACTCTCACGATCCAGGGTCGGTCTCGCCACTGCTACAGTCTACCTGGTGCGGACCAGACTTGCTACCGTGCAGAGCGAGGGCAAAGGCGGGTCCTGAGTCGGGCACCGAGCCGCGTGAGCCGACGATGGGGGCGAGGCACCCATGCTGCCCCTTAAGGCTCTTGGCCCCACTTCCTCCCCGCCGGCGCCCTACCGGAGACTCGCGCCTCTGATGAGTCCAGACCTACCGAGATAGTGCGCGAGGTGGTGCAAGTCACTACTGGCCTCCGACGTGGTAGCTGACCTCGGTAACTCCACCTCCGGGGCGTGCAGAGTTTGCAAGCATTCTCGCACTGGCCGGGTGGCTTGACCCCAGTGAGCGGCCTCTGGGCAGTGGGTCAGCTTGAATCCGAACGGCGCATAGCCATCGCGACTAGGACCACCAAGGCTGCAGCTGCTGCTCCGCACAATGCGCAGACCCACCAAGCGAACAGAGGCACACCGGGCACGACAGGACAGATCGGCCCGTTCCCCCGCGAACTCCGGGGACAGTCGTTCGCGAGCAGCGCCATCCAGAGCCCAAGCCCGACGCCAAGCAGTACCGCCGCCACCCAGACGGCGTTCCCGCGCCTCATCCGGGCAATCCTAGCACTAGGCAGCCAACAGGGCCATCTCCTCGATCTTCCAGACGTGATCGGTCACGCCAGCCGCCATCGCAGGGGTGCGAGGGTAGGGGTTCGCTAGTGGTGGCCGATGAAGGTCCGGGTGCCCGGGCGGGCTGGTTGACCATTTGGCCCTCCAGGGGATGGAATCACTCCGGCCCGTGGGAGACTACGCCGCAGCCACGCCAGGACGGTCATGGAGGGAGGGATGCAGGGAAGGCCCACTTCCGGTAGCGAGGGGTCCAGCCTCCGGGCCCCTGTAACGCTTTGCTCCGCGTCTTCAGACTCCGAGTGGAGCACTCTGGCATGGATCTCACGGCCATCCGCATCCCCGGCCGCCACTAGGGCTCCCGTGGACGAGCGAGGCGGTCATGCCTGACCACCCGCACGGCGGCCTGCCGAGGCCTCCTCGCAGGGCGCCGGACGACTTCACCGCTCGCGAGTGCGAGATCACCGAGCTGGTCGCGTCAGGGCTCACCAACAGCCAGATTGGGGTCCGGCTCCACATCACCGAGAAGACCGTGGAGTACCACCTCCACAACCTCTACACCAGGCTCGGCATCGCGACCCGCACAGCCCTGGTTCATCTCTGGGATACCCGCTACCTCTCGGCCGGGGATTCCACCTGAGCCGCCTGTTGTACCGAAAGACTAGGGATTCCCCTAGCCCCATCTTGTCGACAGACCCGTAGAATCCGCCTTGGGTCCCTACGTCCGTTGATGTCAACCACGATGCCTTGGGAGGAAGTCAATTGGAGGCAAGGCTTAGATATCTGCCCCTACTGGTCAGGTGGGCAGCAAACTGTGCCTCGCTTGCACTCCGCCACCACGGTGTCGGCAAAATGTCCCCGAAGCGATTGGCACTCGCAGTTGTGGTGAGTGGCGCTTTAGCGTCAGGCGGGACGCTATTGCCGCAGTTTACCGTGCTTGCTCAGAACACGCCGACTACCCTCGCCTCTGGCAGCCAGACAGCACAGTACCCGATTCCCGGGGGAACGATCTACGTCACGTTCACGACACCAAGTGCTGCTGCAATCGAGGACGCCTCGGGGTACGCCATCCAGTACGCGTCTGTGGAGATGTGTCCAAATATTGGTGGGTGTAGTAGCTGGAACGCGAGGGTCTATGGGGACTGGGAGTACAATGGCACCTACGCATACACATACTCGGGTCCCAACTGCGCGGTCACTGACTACGGCCCCTACACCTGCAACCCTTATGGCAACGGCGCACGAATGCCCGGCAACATGACCTGGAAGATGGTCGGGACCGCAGACACCGGGTGGTACGCCGGCTGTACTTACTCGATAGCGATCTACTTTTGGGGCAATGGCACGCACTCGGTCTCGACATGTGCGTGCGGCCTGTGCTCCTGAAGTTTGAGCGCCAGGCGTGCTCCCTTGGCGTGGCCCATCTGGCAGAGTTGACACAAGCAGGTGGCTCACTCATTACGAGACTGGAGGACGGAGATGAAGGTCGCGCAGCTCAGACTAAGGCCAGCGATCGTACTGGCAGCCGTTATCGTCGTTTTGGCAGGGACGACCAGTACGGCCATGGCGGCATCGCCCAATATCATCGTGGGTAGTGGGGGTACGTGCTCCGGCAACTTGAACAATATCCACAACTCTACTACGGAGCCTGGCTTTGTTAGCGTCCATTCCCAAGCCAGCTGCTCAGCCGGTCCCGTGGAGCAAATCTCTGATACAACTGAGCTCTATTGGAAGACAGCCCAGGGATACTCGCTGATGGGTGTGGACTCGCTGACGGATAATAACAAACAGAAAATCAGTGTCGCGGTTCATGCTGCCTGTCCGAGCCCTGGCTCCGACCTGTCGTTCATGGCCACCGAAGTCGCAACATTCACTGATAGCGGGCAAACCGCGACGTACAGCTACCACAAGTACGCAACCTTCGTGTGTTACTGATGGAGGCGCTGCTGCTTGAGGGTCTGCCCCAAGCGAGGCCATGAGGGCGAGCGGGGTTCAATGTTAGGAGCAGCCGAGTTGCTTAGCATCGCTGCGGGCGTCACTGTACCGCGGCCTGAGCTGGGTTGGGCGGCCGCTCGGGACGCACAGGGAATTGTGCCGGCTGATCCGGCGCGGGGCTAGAGTGGGGCGAACGGCTCACCCGGAAGGCAGGTGGCCCTGGGGTGACGAGTATGTCTAGTTCATTCTTCGTAGTAGACCGTCACCACCGGTACTACTCCGCACCGGTGGGTGCGGAGTCAGACCCACCGGGGGATCTACTCGGCGGCTGGGTGGGAATCTGCGAGGTGCTCGGAGAGAGCGCGACGGCCACTGTCAGCATCATCATCACCAGAGCCTATCCAACGGGAGTGGAATTCATGGTAGAGGGTCGGGTGACGCCAGGCTCTGGATACGATGCGGCCGCGTACCTCGATTTCTACAAGGATGATGCTGCAGATATTCCTGATGAGCGGCCGCCAGATGAGCTGCTGCGAATCGGCTTGGAGTATCCTTCCGGAGGCCGGATGTCGACTCTGCCGTGGAGTGTCCAGCAGGCGAGCCCTGACGCCCTAGTGCCGCTGCTGTGGTTCACCTCGGGGTCTGCATCGTCAAAAGTCTTCACGGCTGACTTCTGGGTGAGTCCCTTGCCAACGCCGGGCCACCTGAAGTTTGTCATTGAGTGGCCACTGATGGACATTCCCGAGCAGGTACGACTCATCCCTTGTGCATCCATCCTTGAGGCTGCCGGCCGTGCTCGTCCTCTAGGCCAACCACCAGACGCCCGGTAGGCCGATCGCTGAAGGTGAAGGGTCCCAGTACGCTTGACGTAACGACCAACGCCTGCGAGGGGCCGTCGACCTCAGCCCATCGATCTGGCGGTGCTTGTCACACAGGTCAACAAGAGAGAGCCGGGTAGGAAGGTGTCACGAAGGGCCATCTGCGGGCGACCGGGTGGAGCTACTAGGCCCATGACGAGGGCGGTGCAGGATCCTGAACGCGAGACGGGGGTAGCCGCTCAAAGCGAGGCGGTGGGCAGTACAGCGAGTCGCCCCGGGTCTCACAAACAGCCGTTTATGCGACGACCGCGATGGCTGGCCACAACGTGCCCTGGGCGCGTTCACAACCCGTGCCCACAATCAACGTCTCGTGGCAGCCTCGCTCCACCGATTCTGATACCGTCGGGCCTCCATGGAAGACCTGCTGGGTTACGCACCCGTGTCCACGCTGGAGCAGAACGCCAGGCTCCAGACCGACGCCCTCAAGGCGGCCGGGTGTACGCGCTACCGGGTATTCACCGACCGGGCCCCCGGCGCACTCGACGAGCGACCTGAGCTTGCCAAGCTGATTGATCAAGCGCGGCCCGGAGGCACCGTGGTGGTCTGGCACCTGGGCCGTCTCGGCCGTTCGCTGCCTCACATGATCGACACCGTGAACGAGCTGGCTGAGCGCCAGGTCGGGTTCCGAAGTCCGACCCAGAGCATCGACACCACCACCTCTGGCGGCAAGCTAGTCTTCCACATCTTCGGGACCCTGGTCGAGTTCGAGCGGGAGCTGATCCGGGAGCGCACCCGGCCCCGCCTGGCGGCGGCGAGGGCCCGAGTCCGCTACGACGGCGGGTGGCCGCTCGCGATGTCCCCCGGCAAGGTGGCCGCCGAGCATCGTCGGATGTTCCTCACGGGCAGGGGCTTCCCTACTAGCCCCGTCGTCAGTAACCAACCAGAGCCCTTCCCATTCGCGAAGAGGTACCTTGTCTACCCATCCGCGGCCGAGAAGTGGCATGAGGTTACCGATTGCTATGTCAGCCATTAGGCTGGAAGGCAGGTTCGCTGCGGGGTCGTGGCTGGTACTGAAACCGTAGACGACGAGCTTGTCAGGATTCTCGGACCAACGAAACGCTACCAGCAAGGTGAGGTCGACTCTGTACGTGCCAACCATGGTCATCTCAGACCAAGGGAAGCCGACTGCCTTGGAGGTCACAGTCTCCAAGAACGAGCGAAGCTCCTCTAGGACTTCGTCCGCGAACGCTTCCGGATCCGATGCGCGCGCGGCCTCGCCCTCTGTCGGATGGGTCAGAGTGTCTGATTAACCCAATTTGGGCATTTGGCCTCGAATGAGTGCCCAGGGCCTTGGCAGTAGGCCGTGATCACGCCTACCTCCTGCCGGTCCGACACGGGCGCCGTATTTCGTGACTCAAAGACCAAGACATACTGGCTGGGGGAGCCGCTAGTGGTCTGGTAGTAATCCTCATAGAGATAACGCCCATTCGACTGTTGTAGACCGAATAGGTTGTTCGCGACGGTTGCTGTAACCGGCCCTAGGTATAGGTTGTGCTTGCCCAGGAAGTGCTGATATCCAAAGCTGCTGTTTCCTTGACGCACCCATACGATATGGCCCGAGCCGTCGCTTACTGTCGCTACACAACTGTACTCAGCGTTGCTACCAGAATATGTTGTGTTCGGCGGGCAAGAGGTTTCGGGCGGGATTATTATATCCGGCTGTGCAGCCAATGGTACAACCGCTTGCCAGTACCCTGTGGTGATCCCAGCCGCACTGACCGTACGGCTCGCACTAGCCGCACTGACTGGTGCCCCGCTTGACAGCGCAACTCCCAAAAGGACAAGCCCCATTATCCACAGAACCGAATGCCTCATGATTGCCACCCTCGAACGCACTAAGTGGACCGTCACCGGCAGAGTAGCACTCCCGGGCTAGAGTCACGAGTCTGAAGCCACAGTAGCCAGTTCCACGTGCAGTCCGAGAGAAAGGCGAGCACCAATCATCGGCTGATCACTGGTGTATCCGCCAGCCCCGGCAACCAGACTCAGCCAAACAGCTCCGAACTCGCGGAGGCGGCATTGACGCACCCCTGCTGTCGCAGTGCAGCCTGCGGGTCCTGCAGGCTGCCCGGAGGGGACCTCCTGGGCCGCCAGTCCCAGGCCTGAGTCGCCCTGCTCAATGGTCGAGAGGCGTGCGTACCCGATCAGGGATCTGACCAGGATCGGTGCAAGATGTAGCGGTAGCCCTTGACTTCCCTTCGGGCAGCCCGGCGATGTGGAGGCTACGGTGCCCGTTGGTGCCGATCGAGTTCCTTTCCGATGAGCAGGCCGTCGGGTACGGCCGCTTCCTGGGGGAGCCGACCAGGGAGCAGCTGGAACGGTTCTTCTGGCTGAACGACGCTGACCTCGCCCGGATCGGCCGGCGCCGACGCGATGCCACAACGTTGGGCTACGCCGTTCCGCTGGGGACCGTTCGCTTCTTGGGCACGTTCCTCGCCGAACCGGTGGACGTGCCCGTTCCCGCTGCCGTTCGCCACGCTCCGGCCGCTGCGCGATCCCATGACCGCCGACCAAGACGACGGATGAACCCCTCAACCAGCCGATGACGGCACATCAAAGTGTGGTTTTGGGGTACACCCCAACCGGACGTCAGGGTCACGCTTCCAGGGCCGTCAGTTTGAGGTCCTTATCCGCGTTGATTGACACATCTTCCACAAGGTCTTAGACTTCAACCTGACACTTCGGGCCAGGGGGGACGACGATGGCTGGGCAGCACGTCGGCTACATCCGGGTCAGCAGCGTCGACCAGAGCACCGCCCGCCAACTCGAGGGCGTCGCGCTCGATCGCACCTTCACCGACAAGGCCTCGGGCAAGGATGTGCGCCGGCCGGAACTCGAGGCCATGGTCGGCTTCGTTCGAGATGGCGACACAGTGGTCGTGCACTCCATGGACCGCCTTGCTCGCAACCTGGACGATCTGCGCGGCATCGTGCGCAAGCTGACCGCCAAGGGGATCGAGGTCCACTTTGTGAAGGAGCAGCTCAGCTTCACTGGCGAGGACAGCGCGATGGGGACGCTGCTCCTGTCGGTGATGGGTGCCTTCGCTGAGTTCGAGCGCTCCTTGATCCGGGAGCGCCAGCGCGAGGGCATAGAGCTGGCTCGACGTCGTGGTGCCTACCGGGGGCGGAGGAGGTCCTTGAGCGAGGACCAGGTGGCCGAGCTACTCCAGCGGGCCGAGTCGGGGGTACCAAAGGCGGCTCTCGCTCGAGAGTTCGGCATCAGCCGCGAGACGCTCTACCAGTACCTGCGCGCCGCCTCGTCGAGCAGCGTTCCGCTCCGCCGTCCGAGCACCCCAGCCCCCTCGTCGGCGGTGTCCGTATAACCCCCGGCCGGATTGTGCCAGTCAGCGATCCGCTTGCGGGCACCCGATCCCTGATCCAAGCGGTCTGCAATCGGGCTCGGTTGGCTACAGCTGTCGGCTACCGCTAAATCTCGTACCGATCCTGGTCAGATCCCAAGGAGTCCAAGACGTTGGTGTGGATAGAGGTCGAGTCCCGCGCCCTCAAATGGGCCAGCCCCTCCAAGCAGCGGAAGTTCCACAACCTGCGCGCCAACCTCCGGGAGGTCGCCGGAACCCTGGGCATCGACGTCGAGATGTGCATCCAGCAGGTCACCTCCGTCTACCGCGAGACCATCGAGGGCCGCAACCTCGCCTCCAAGGCATTCGCCCGCATGGGTGCGCCGCCCGTGCCGCCTCCACCGGAGATCACGCCCTGGCCGAACCCCGCGCGGTCTCAGGAATACTTCAGCCACCTTGGGCAGCGCTCGCCACGCAACGCCCCCTCGGAGGAGTAGGGCGAGGGTGGACACCGGAGCCGACCATCCGCTCCGCAAGCGGGCCTGCCTGGACCTTCGGCCAGACACGGGCCTGGCGGCCGGGCCGCCGCCGCGCGGGTACGCGCGGGTGAGAGGGGGCTGGTGGTGCTATCGTCCCCGTCGTGGTCAGTTCGGAGATCGTCTTCGCCGTGGAGGAGGCCCCTGAGGGGGGCTACATAGCGCGCGCGCTCGGCGAGTGGATCGTGACCGAGGCGGACGACTTGCAAAGCTTGCGGGAGATGGTCCGGGATGCGCTCATCTGCCACTTCGAGGAGGCCGAGCGGCCCCGGGTCTTCCGCCTGCATCTGGTGCGCGACGAGGTGCTGGCGGTCTGAGGCTGCCCCGTGACCTCAGCTGGCAAGAGCTGGCGGGGCTGCTGCTGCTGAGGTGGCAGCGATGAATCGGGCAGCAGCGCGCCGTGCAATTGCCCGCCAGGGCCAGGATCGAGCAACTGTGGGCGAAGGGGGCCGGGTTTGCGCGTGGCTCGGATGCGGCCGCCTGGTGATCGACCGGGTAGCGGGCCGCCCGTACTGCCCGCGCCATGTCCCCTGGGCTCGCACCTTCGCGGATCGCCTGCCGCATGTGGCGCCGCCCTGGCTTTCCACCGAGAATCGTCTGCCCAGGTTGTGGGCGGCGGCCTCTCCGGCAGAGCGCGCCCGTCTGCGGGAGGGCCAACTGCGGAGCCTGGCAGAGATGGAGGCCGAGGGAGTGGAGAAAGTCGTGGCAGCGATGAGACGTGGCGATCCCGGATGAACCGGAACGTGAGGCGTCGCGCGCTCGCCCGTAGGCACTGCGTGGTGTGGGGATGCGCGCTCCGTCCCGCTGCCTACGTAGAGCGTCGCCCGTACTGCGCCGGGCACGTCTCGATGGCCATGAGCTTCGCGCGACGCCGGCGGCTCGGGGCCGGCCACCCGGAGGCACCGTGGCTACGGCCCCCGCCGCCCCGTCCGGGAGCCGGCACACTGGAGGCGAGCCGATGGCCGTAGCACTTGAGCGCCCCTGGTGCACGCGGCGCCGGGAGGTCCAGCGGCGCCGCGCCCAAGATCCGGACGCTTGGTCTCCGGGGCGACTGGCGAGCCTGTGTCCGCCCGGCTTTGCGAGTTCTGTGTGGCCGAGATGGAGGAGCGATCCGTACTCTCTCCCGAGCTGATCTCCGCGTCGCCGCACCTGGGAGCTACCCGGGTCGATCATCCCGCCCTGGCCGTGGCCCCGGGCATAATCGGGGTGATGTCTCAGGGCTCAGCGGTCACAGGGCGGCGGATTCTGGGCGCGCTATGGGAGCAAGACCGGGGGGCAGCCATCGCGCGGGCCGCTCCCTTGGCGGGGGCCATCGTGGCGGACTACCGCTCACGCTTCGAAGTCGGGCCGACGTGGCGGGAGTTGAGCGACAAGCTGGGAATCCCGCCGACGGGCGACGCTCGCCCGCAGTCCGGCTCTCCTGAGTGGATCGCCTGGCAGGCCGCGCTCTCCGAGCTGATCCCGGAACTGATCGCGACGGGGTGGCTGGCTGATGAGCGGGGGGTTGAGCGGAGCCTGACCAGTGGCCCCCGCTGGGAGGCTGCTGGAGCTTCCTGGCTGGAGCATCAATCGACCACGCCCAACGTCCCCGCTTATTACTTCCAGCGCGGGCCGGGCACGCGCCCAAGTGCTACGGAGCGCCCGGCTCCGTAGGCGCTTCGGGAGGACTGGGCCTTGACGTCAAGATGGTGTATGGATACCATCTATACGTTAGCTGGTCAAGCGGCCTGAGCAGGTGCTGACGCGCTAGAGGAGGATCCCCATGGACCTGGTCAAGATGTCGGTCAATCTCCCGCAGTCAGTGGTTGACGATCTCCGGGCGATCGCCGCCGAACGACAGATCACCCTCACCCAGGCGATCAAGGACGCCATTGCTGTGGAGAAGTACGTCACCGACGAGCGGCGGGACGGGAGCCACCTTCTTGTCCAGAAGCCGGACAAGACCGTCCGCGAGGTCGTGCTCCTCCGGTGACTGCCGACGGGAGCCCGCCGCCGGCCACTGGTTCAGGCGCCCCGGGCGACCCCTCTGCCACTCCTGGTGTTCTGACACCTGGGACGTCGCTGCCGCCGGAGGAGGTCGACCTCACTGAGGAGGATCGCCAGCGGGGGGCCACCGCCGACATCCTCAACCGGGTCGCCCTCCAACGCACCAGGGTTGAGGAGAAGCCATTCGATCTCCTGCGCGCGCAGGAGGAGACCCGCGGCCTGTTGGCCAAGGGGCTCTTCTTGCTCTTGGCGGCCACTGTCCTCTCGGTCATCGGCCTCGCCGCCGCCGGCCGTCTGAGCGCGGTGGAGATGGCTGCGATCCTCTCCCCCGTCGTGACGCTGACCGGTACCGCGCTCGGCTTCTACTTCGCTCGCCACTGATGTCGATCTGCGTGACCGCGCCGGGGGGTCTCGGACAGTTGGGGGAGCGACGGCGGGAGAGAGCCAGCGGCGGAGCAGACTAGCGGTATGGCAGAAGCAGTGGATCTCACAGGAGAAGACCGTCAAGTTCAACTCGCTCGTGGCCAACTGCGTGACAAGAGCCGACCTGGCCGGGCTCTCCCAGGAGTCCCTCTCTCGCGCCGGGACCCGCGCCCGCATCTTCACGCCACGAGTGGTCGGCGTCGAGGGGGTAGCCGATCTCTCACCACGAGTCATGAGAGGCGCCTCCTGCGGTTCGGAACGGCCCTTCCGGCCGGATGCCGAAGAGGGCCTCGGGAGGACGATAACCGGGTCGCTCCAGGGCCGCGCAGCCTGCGTGTAACAACTTCCCTCAGCTGCCCAAGGCCAGCCTCTGGCTGTGGTAGACTCGGCGGCGATCTAGCCGGTCAGGACGAGCCCGCTAAGCAGTTCTGCAAGGAGGGTCGACGACGATGACTGGTATGCGCTGGCTCAGGCTACGGGCGGTGGCTGCGATCGTGGCGCTTGGGGTGACGATCGGCGTAGGCGGGGCTGTCCAAGCAGCCACTAGGCCGACGGACTCACCGCGGAGTAGTGCTGCTTCGCAGCAATTCCCACCAGGTGCCGGCACCTACACGCTGCTACTCCCCAACTCTCGACTGCAAGTCATATTTGGCTCCCCCACTCCCTCAGCCAATGGGCCGACACCCGACGCATATACAGTTCAGTACGTACAGGTCACTGATCAAGGCGAAGGTCTCAATAGCGCCTTTAGATCAACAATCTCCGGCGATTGGCAATACAACGGCACGTACGCCTACGTGTGGGGCTCCACTCCCAAGTGCAGCAGCGACTTTGCCGCCGTGACTACCTGCGGGACATGGAACAATGGGGTCAAGATGCCGGCAGCGATGCACTGGGAAGATGAGGGTTTCGCAGTGATTCCGACCGTTGTCGGCATATTGCCTTACGATATAAACATCTATCTATACGGTAGTGGCAGCCATTCGGTCTCCGTCTCGGGTCCATAAGCTCATGCTGTGTGCAGAGGCCGCCCTCGATGCTGCCGCCGTATGAGTTCACTGACGACGGCAAGACTGCCTTGGTGTATGCAGCTCGTGAGTCCAGCGATGCAGGACACTCGGAGACTTGGACCACCGACCTGCTGATCGGCATATTGAGAAGTCAGGGCCAACCGGGTGCAAAGGTGCTCGCGAGGGCCCAGGTTGAGTTAGCCGCGGTCCGAGACGAGGTACCGCTAGCACCGCCTGGCTCCAACGAACCAGAATTTCACACTCCACGCCCCTCTCAAATCAGCATCGCGCTTGAGGCAGCTCACCGTGAAGCTGTGAGATCGGGGACGAGCGGCATCAACACCATCCATTTGTTGCTTGGACTGCTGCAGGCGACCGATGGAGTAGCAGCCCGGATCCTCGGCGACCATGGCGTTGGCGAAGAGGAGATTCGGAGGGGTGCTGACTAGGCCGGGCCCGGAGTGGCCTCAGCGACTGATCCGTTCTTGGCGGCCACGTGCTCGCTCCTCGTAGGCCCAGTACTCCCGAAGCTGTCCCCAGGGGCAAAGTAGCGTGGGTCATCTCGTCGCTTCTGGGAGCCCGAGGTCGAGGTGGCGGTCCACAGCTGTCGAAGTATCAGGTTCTCGTCGGCTTCGAGGAGCACACCCATGGCCAACGCCAGCTGCGCGGAGGCCTCGGCCAAACGGGGCAGCTGGCCGAGGCGCTCTCTGTCCCCTGCCTTCGCGGAACGGGCGATCAGCTGGGTGTTAGCGCTCGCGTTGTTTGACCATGTAGTGGCAGGTTTGGGTGAGGACGAACCGACCACTCGGAGTTGGGTCGAGGTTGAGCCGTTCCTGCTTTCCCATTTCTGGCGGTTAACCGGCCAATCGAAGATGGGAGCGGTTGCCTGAGCCCTGCAGCAGTGCGGGTATAGCAGCGCGTGGGCGAGGTGGGAAGGCCAGCGTGGAGCAGTCGCCGGCAGTCAACGAGCTGACCGCGGGGCAGGAGCTGCGGGAGGGAATGGAGCTGGCCTAGCCCATGTCGCTGGGCAGCACTTCCTTGGGGAGCAAGTCGGAGATGGCGACCGGCTCATCGCAATTGGGGCAGAGACCGCCCATCCCCACGCGAGACCGGAAGGTCCCGCAATCCTCGCAGTACTGCTCCCCAACAGCCCTTTCGCCGCAGGAGTCGCACTCGTAGACGGTCAGTGGGCGGCGCAGACGGATGGGCGGCAGAGGTTGGGGGGCGCGGGCGCCCTGCCTTCTCCGGTACGCCGAGGCCTTGCAGGCGGTGGAGCAGTAGACCCTTCTGCCGGAGGGGGCAAAAGGGCCTTGGCAGACCGGGCAGACCATCGGCATGCCATCGTCACTCCACGGGAGTTGGCGCGAGGGGCCGCCGAGCTCAGTCACGGGTGAGCTCGGCGGCGGCGCACTTGGCGGAATGGTCGTCGACCAGATCCTTGCCCTCGGCGGCGGCGGCGATGAGGGCGGCGGTGGCGGCGTTGTTGAGGAGGCGGGGGAGACCGCTGGCGACCCGGTGGAGACGTGCAATGGCATCGTCGGCGAAGAGCGGATCGGAGCGGCCCGCCAAGGTCAGGTGGTGGCGCAGGTACTGGGCCGACTCGCCCAGGTCCATGGGGGTCAGGGTGTAGCGGATGGCAATCCGTTGATCCAGCGCGCTGAACACCCCCATGCGCAGTTGTTGGGCAAGGGTCGGCTGACCCACCAGGATGCCGGCGAAGGGGTTGGTGGTGTCCATGTCAGCACTGGTGAGGAGGCGGAGCTCCTCCAGCTGTTCCGAGGTTAGAAGATGAGCTTCATCGAGGATGACCACCACTTTGCGATGGCGCTCGGCCGACTCCACGGCGAGCAGGTTCTGGGTCTGGGCGATCAGTTCCGGCTTGCGGTAGCGCGGCACCGCTCCCAGAGCGCCGACGATGGCGACATACAGTCCGCGGGTACCGAAGGCCGGGTTGGGGACGTAGACCACGTGATGGCGGGTTCTGTCGAGACCGGCCACAGCCGCCCGCACCGCCACCGTCTTGCCAGCCCCGACATCGCCGACCAGCACCCCCAGGGTGCCCTCGGCGATGCAGTAGCCGAGCCGGGCGACCGCCTCAGCATGGGCAGCCCGGGCGAAAAGGTCGGAGGCGGCGATGGACTTGGTGAATGGGGTGTGGGCGAACCCAAAGTGGGTGATCCAGGAAGGACTGGTGCTCATGCCAATGGCTCCAAGTCGGGCCCACCCAACTTCCGGTAGGCAATCTGCTCGGTGAAGGCGGCGTCATGAGCCTTGAGCACCAGGCCGAGGTAGTCGATCCCGGTTGGCTGGGGCTGGGCTCGAACTGCCTGGGGGACAGCGGGGTGGACGTGGTGGCCGAGCACGAATGGCGTCGCCACCCCAACCAGCCGGCCCTCCAAGTAGACGCTGAGGCTGGTCATGTCCTCGGGGTCATAGCGGAGCTCCACCCGCTTCCCCACCAGCCCGGGATCCACCTTGTACCGGCTCCCGGCCAGGCTCACGATGGCGGTCTTGGTCACCGTCCGCTTGGACGACCAACGGAAGGCCTCCTGGAGCAGCGCCGGGTCGGCCGCCCGGGGCGGCCCGCCCGCCATGAAGCGAGCGATGGGGGTCTCCCCGGTTTCCGCATGCACCCGGGTGTTGCACATCGTCTCCACCCAGGCCATGAAGCGGTCGTTCAGCTCGTCAAGATCCGCAATCCCAGCTGCCTCCGCCTCCAGCAGGAACCGCTCTCGAATCAGCCGGTTGAGCCTTTCCTGCTTTCCCCGGCCTTGGGGCGAGTACGGCTTGCTGTGGATCAGGCGGATCCCCAGGACCGCGCAGGTGCGCTCCAGGGGAGCGGTGATGTACGGGCTGCCGTTATCAAAATAGAGGGCGCTGGGCAACCCCCGCTTGACGAACGCCTGGCGCAGCACCACCTGGCCGGCCCTGGTGTTCTCGTGACTCATCCAACGGCCGTGCACCAGCAGCCGGCTGTGGTCATCAACGAGCAGGAATAGCTTGGCCTTGCGGCTGTCGGCCACCTGTGGGTAGGGCACATAGGGCCCGCTCAGCACGTCACCGATCCAACGCTCGTTGGGGTATGCGGCCTCGTACCGCCCGTACACCACCGGATCCACCCCCAGGGCGCCCCGCTGCAGCCCCTGCCGTCGCAGCTGGTCGCGGATGGTCCGCGGCGCCACCTCGATCCCGTGCTTGGCCTTGAGGATGTCGGCGATGTGGGCCGCGCTGCGAGCGGGCAGCTCGCGGCGCAGGTCAGCCGCCTCCGCAAACAGCTCCGGATGCCTCCGGATCGCCCCCTGGTCCGACCGCCGCTGCGGCTGCAGGCCCGGCAGACCATCTTGCCGGTAGGCCCGCAGCCAGCGGTCCACGGTGGGGCGGCTCACCATCACCTGGTTGCCGTCGGGCATGGTGTGCACCCGCGCGGCGATCTCCCGCGCCAGCCGGCCTCGTTCTTTGGCCCCCAGGCGGGGGTTCAGGGCCTCCGCAATCACCGCATATCGGAAAAGAGCACTGGTCTCGGTCGGGTCAGCGGGCATCACACAACCTCCTGGGTCGGCTTGGACGGCTTGGGAGCCATGAAACGCCGATCTCCCAGCGCTGCCCAGAGCGGGGTCGTGTTGGTGCTCAGCCAGGCCCCGCCGCTGACCAGGCTGGCCAGTGCCCAGAGCTCCACCACAGCCTGCCGGGGTGCCCAGAGGGCTCCCAGCGCAGCCAGGGCAGCCTGCTCTGGGTCCCCGGGCAAGCTGATCACCTCGTCACCGAGTTCCACTCGCAGAGCGGCAAGACCCGCAACCAGCGCCGGCGCTCTCGCCCGGTGGCGTCGCCGCCAGTCCCGGGCGGTGCTGTGGGGCACTCCCAGCCGAGCCGCCACCTTCCCCATCCCCAGCCCACCGATTCCCAGCGCCAGGACCCACCCGATTACCCGGACCGGGTCCAGCCGCCTGTGCAGCAGGAACGATGGCAGCAGTGCATGAGTCCTGTCGCACGGCTGGCAGCAGGCCCGCCGGATGAACAGTCGGCGTTCATCCTTCTCCCGGACGTACCGCCAGTACCCTGACCAGAAGACCATCTCCTGACGGCAGTCGGGGCAGCGACTTCGGGGAACCCAGATCTCCCTGCCCGCGGCGGCGTACTTCTCGACAGACAGCCCGCAGGGCCATACGATGGCCATGGTGGGTGACTCCACCTAAGGACCCTCTCGGGAACGTCTTCACCGTCGTCGCCGGGGGGGTCCGCTTATATGACGAGCTGATGATGCCCGCAGATGGTTGTCCCCCGCTTCCCCAGGCGCGCAACCCCCTCCCCGAACCCCTCCCCCTTTTGCTACTGCTGCTAGTGTTAGGGGCACCACTGTTGAGGCTGTAACAGGGGGGAATGCCAGAGCTGCCTGAGGCTGGTGGGGAAGGGGACAACTCGGGCTCCTCGCTTACCGCTGCCCACCTCGCCGCAGCCGCCTTCTTGGCGATCTCCGACCGCTGCTCCGGCGTGAGCTTAGCCGCTCTGGCCTTCCCGCCCTTCTGCCCTCCCAGCCTGCCTAGCTCCACGGCGGCGGGGTTCTTCCCCTCGTAGGGGTCGTGGTCTTCGTCCGTGGCCTCGTCCAAGATGGCGGCGGCCAACCGGGTCAGGTCGGCAGGCTTCCTTGAGCGCCTAGGCAACGAACAGTCTAGCGCATATCGGAGATCTAACCAATTGAAACTGACCCACTACCGGCCTCTGCCTGAACTCACGTGTCAGTGCCCGGCCTACCTATGTCAACAGGTCTGGAGTCAGATCATCTCTGCAGCCAGCAGCACTACAATGACCGTCGGTGTGACTAGTCGCTGCACGATTACCCAGAGCGGCCCCTCATGTGTTGATCTAGGGCAAACAGTGTGAACTCAGTCCCTCGGGTACACGGGCGTCTGGCGGCCATGGTCGGCATTCTGGCGGCTTCCGCTGTGCTCGTGCTCAACATCGGCTTCTCGCGACCCCACCCGGCCGTGACCCATCAAACGACGCCGATTCGCACCTTGAGCGCTCACATGATCCAACCGCTTCCTCTGCCGTCTTCAGCTCCTGTGCCAGTGGCAGGGCAGCCCGGTAATTACTACATTACCTGCTACTCGACCGACATGACTCCCGCCTGCGAGAGTGCGATCAGCTTCCAGCCCAGCGAGGTGGGTTCAACAATCCAAACGGTCATGACGTACACGATCTTTCTTTGTGCCCGGCCCGCGTGCAACTACCGACACTTCGCCCCCCCGTCAGGGGGACGCCCAGGTGGCCGACAGTGGCCGCGGGCGGCCTGGCGACGGCCCCATCCGTGGGTAGCCGGGTATCAATGGCCAGGGCGGTTGATCGCCAGCCATCAGAGGTAATCCCTGGCGCAACTCTCCTCGCCGCGTCCAGACTTCGTCACTACGACCCGGCAGCACGGAAATGAGCTAGACGAGCAAGCACGGAGGCGCAGTGAGCGTACGGATAGAAGAAGAGCCGATGAGTCGCCTCGATGCCCACGGCGGGGTGCCGATAGCGTTTCTGGTCGAGCGGATCCTTACCGTCTCAGTCATCGACGGC
>JAJYPP010000165.1 GCA_021795235.1 bacterium | reverse complement strand
ACCGCCCACCGCCAGTTCCCGGCAGCAGGTTTGCTCAACGACTTGGCTGCAGCGCCGTCGCGGCGAGTACGGCGCCCGCAGAGAGTGCTGGTGTCAGGGCCACGGCGTCAGTGGCACCCTCGGGGGATGCGGTCGACCGCGCCCACCGCGACCTTGGACGCCCTGCTGGTAGGGGGCGCGCGGGGCAGCGCGAGAGGACGAGAGATCCTGGCTCCGGTGGCTGTGGCGGCCACGGCGTGGCATTCAGCCTCACCACCCCTCTCTCGATGGGATGGGGGGTCGGCGCAAGACCTCCCAGTCGCGCCACGGTCCGGTGGGCTGATGTGGCTTGGTGGTTCATACGCGGTGGCCCGCCCGACTTGCTTGCAATCTCACGGGTAGACTACAAGGCCATGAGTGAGTTGTTGGTCGACGCTGAGCTTCTACATCGACGCGCCCTTCAACTCAAGGAGCATCTTTGACTTCGCTGGCAAGGAGGCTCGCTCCGGGCAGCTAGAGCGCGAGCTGGGCGTGCAGGGCGCCTGGGACGACCCCGATTCGGCCCAGCGGGCTGCCCAGGAGCTGAACCGGCTCCAGGTAGAGATGCGGGACCTGGCCAGCCTGGAAGCTCGCTCCCGAGATCTGCTGGAGCTCGCAGAGCTGGCTGACGACGATCCGGCCATGGGGGATCAGGTCGGAAGGGAGCTGTCATCGCTTGCCGATGAGATGGCGAAGCGCGAGCTCGACCTGCTGTTTCAGGACCCCTACTCGGACTACCCAGCCCTGCTCAGCGTCCACGCGGGGGCCGGCGGGACAGACGCCCAAGACTGGGCCGACATGCTGCTGAGGATGTATCTGCGCTGGGCTGATCGCCGCGGCCTTCAGACGTCACTCATCGACCAGTCCGAGGGCGAGGAGGCCGGCCTGAAGAGCGCCACCGTTCGCTTGGAAGGCGCTCACGCCTATGGGCGGTTGCGGGCGGAGAAGGGAGTCCACCGTCTGGTGAGGATCAGCCCCTTCGACTCCCAGCACCGCCGCCACACCGCCTTCGCCCTGGTGGAGGTCTACCCTGAGATCCCCGACGAGGTGGAGGTCGAGATCGATGAGAAGGATGTGCGAGTGGATGTCTACCGGAGCTCCGGAGCGGGCGGTCAGCATGTCAACAAGACATCGTCGGCCGTCCGGATCACCCATCTCCCGACCGGGATCGTGGTCACCTGCCAGAACGAGCGTTCACAGCAGCAGAACCGTGAGACAGCCTGGAGGGTGCTGAGATCCCGTCTCCTGGATTACCAGCGGGCGCAGCGGGCGGAGCACCTGGCTGACCTGAAGGGGGACCAGATCTCGCCAGAGTGGGGGAACCAGATCCGCTCCTACGTGCTCCAGCCCTACACCATGGTCAAGGACGCCCGCACCGGCTACGAGACGGGCAACGTCGACGCGGTTCTCAACGAGGGCGACCTCGATCCCTTCATCGAAGCCTTCCTGCGCCAGGAGGCAACCGGTCGAGAGCGTATCGACTAGCGGGACTTATGACCCAGTCGCGGGTCGCCCGTTTCAGGCGTAACTGACAAGGATCAGATACGGTCCCTCCGACGCGGGGCAGGTATACTCGCCCCAACTAAGCACGGCCAAGGGCTAAGCCACTCTCCCGCAATGGGGGTCCGCCCATCGGCAGCCAGTCCAACTGGCACGAGGACCACAGCACCCCAGATGTCGATCTCCATCAGCCCCGCCCCGCCTAAGACGGAAGCCTCGGCGACCGGAAGCGGTCCTCCGGCTCGTCACGATCCTCCGATCATCGTCTTCGAGAGGGTCAGCAAGTCCTACCCAAACGGGGTGTCGGCGGTCCAGGACGTCTCGTTCACGGTCAGGCCACGCGACTTCGTCTTCGTGGTAGGGGCCAGTGGGGCGGGCAAGTCCACGATTATCCGGCTCCTGATCAGGGAGGAGACGGCCACCAAGGGACATGTGCTGGTGGAGGGCCAGGATCTGGCCCGCATCCGCCACCGGCACCTGCCCCGGCTCCGCCGCAAGATGGGGATCGTCTTCCAGGACTTCAAGCTTCTGCCAAAGCTGACGGTGGCTCAGAACGTCGCCTTTGCCATCCAGGTGACCGACCCAGGGCGCAGCTATCTGAAGGAGAAGGTGGGCGAGGCTCTGTACATCGTGGGCCTGGAGGACAAGCTCAACAGCTACCCCACCGAGCTGTCGGGCGGAGAGCAGCAGCGGGTGGCCATCGCCCGTGCCCTCATCCACCGGCCTCGAATCTTCCTGGCCGACGAGCCGACCGGGAACCTCGATCCCGACGCCGGCTGGGGGATAGTCCAGCTGCTCCTGCAGATCAACCACCGGGGGGCGACGGTGGTCATGGCCACCCACAACCGCGAGGTGGTGGATCTCAGCCGTCGCCGGGTGCTGGCCATGGAGGGTGGACGGCTCATCAGGGATGAGCAAGAGGGCCACTACCTCAAAGACGGGGAGGCGAACCTGTGAACCCAGTTCCCGCCATCCTCTACGTGCTGCGAGTGGCGCTGCAGAACATCGTCCGCAACCGCGGGATCGCCTTTGCCAGCGTCTTGACGGTGACCCTCACCCTGCTGGGCGCGGGGGCTGCCGTGGCGGTCGTCTCCGCCCTTGACGGGGTTCTCCATCAGGAGGAGACCCAGGCCAGCGTGCTGAAGGTCTTCATCGCCGACCACGTCTCGTTCGCCAGCGCTCTCAACCTGGAGCACAACCTCGGATCCGAAACCTCTGTGCTCAAAGCTAGCTTCGAGAACAAGAACCAGGCAGCCAAGCAGGCCGCCTCGAGCCTGGGTCTCTCCAACGCTCTCAAGATCCTGCAGCAGACCGGTGCGGGCAACCCACTGCCCGCCAGCATCAACCTCCACCTGCGCAACATCGCGGCCGTCTCGTCTATCAACAACCAGGTCTCGACCTCCGCCCTGCTCTACCCGGGGCCGCATCCCACCGACTACAACAAGGATGTGATCCCGAGGTTGGAGCGGTACATATTCGCCGCCCAGATCGGCGGCGCCATCCTGGTGGCGGTGGTGGGTGCTGTCGCTCTGGTCATCATCACCATCTCTGTCAGAACCGCCGCCTTCGTGCGCCGTCAGGAGATCGAGATCATGAAGTTGGTGGGGGCGACAGACTGGTTTGTGCGCTGGCCGTTCGTGGTGGAGGGGATGCTGGTCGGAGTCGTGTCCGCGATCGTGGCGTCGGCGGTGCTGCTGGGAATAGGAATCGCCTTCGGTTCGGGAGGGTCCCTTGCCCTGGGTGTCGGCATCCGCTTTGCCGTGCTGGTGATCGTGGGCCTGATTGTGGGCGGCGCGGTCCTGGGATCCTTTGGCAGCCTGGTCGGGATCCGACGCTCCCTCGCCACCTGAGCCTCGCTGAGAGTGGCATAGGGAGGGGGACATACCGGGCCGGTTGCCTGCGGCGTTAGGATGGCGCAGGGCTTCGGAACCACAGGGAGGCGGAGAGAGCATGGTGGTCAGCGAGTCGGCTCCTGCTGAG
>JAJYPP010000069.1 GCA_021795235.1 bacterium | reverse complement strand
ACCAACCACGCCACGCCCAACTACAGACGGGCTGGTCCGCCATCCGGGCAACCGGGGACGCGGCAAACGGAGACGCGCAGGCGCCATTCATGCAAGTGGATGAACACCTACGTTGTTCGAGACTGTACCACTGCCAAGGAAGTGGTACACCGCGCGGTGGCGGTCGAATCCACAGGGAGGATGACGACCAGCAACATGGCTGGTCGCTCACCTCCGCCTGGCCAGCCTTGTCGCGCTTGGCGCTCGTCATCGAGTGTGCCCCGGCCGACGGCGTTCCGTTGGTCAGTGAGTGAGGCGCTCTCCCAGTCTGAGCGCTTCACTCCGCATCTCCCCTGGACGCCGCGCCCCGACCTCGCGACTGCCGGGCCGGTGTCACTGCCTACTTCCGGGTCGGTCTGGCCCTGCCCTGCTCCCGGCCGCTCAGTCGCTGCCCGCGGCTCGGCTCAGAATCTCGCTGATGATCGGGGACTTCGCCTCGGCATAGTAGTTCATGTCCGGCCACTCGCGACCGGCGAGGGCGCGCTTGGCGTCGGCGTACCGATCTCGGTCCGCGGGGTGGGCCCGAAGGTGATCGCGGAAGACCAGGTACTTACGGACCGCTTCGGCGTCGGGCCGGTAGCAGTGCAGGTTCACCGGCGTTCCCGACTCATGGCCGCGCAGGCAGCGATGTCCGTCCTCGCGGACGCTCAGCTCGAAACCCATGGCCTCCAGATCCCGGAGGTACGCCGCCTCATCGTCGGGGTCGCCGACTCCGAGGACGACATCCACGATCGGCTTGGCGGCCAAGCCCGGCACCGAGGTCGAACCGATGTGCTCGACCAGGACCGCCCGCTCGCCGAGCCGCTGCTGGAGGCGGGTGGCGACCCTCTGGTAGACCAGTGGCCAGATCTCGTCGTAGCCGACCAGCTCAACGAAGACCAGCCGAGGGCCGTTGACCAGCACCTTGCGCAACTGCTCGTCGAGCGGACTCGGTGCGGCAGAGGCGTTGTCCTGCGGGCTCAGCGCGGAAGTCACCACAGGGACTGTAGCAGCGTCCCGGGCCGACGACGTTCGGCCCCGGAGCGCCCTCCCGCGGGGGCGGATGGGATGGTGCCAAGCATCGACCGGCACGCAAATGCGATCCTTAATCCCCCATGCGAAACCCAGGCAGCCGGGAGCTGCGACGCCGGCAGGCGCGGCTGGAAGCCCAGCAGCGGACCAGCGTGCGCGAGCGCACGCTGGCCCCCAAGCGGGAGGAGATGATGCGTCGCGGCGGCCTGCTGGAGGGCCTCTCACCGGGCCAGGTCACCCGTTTCGCCGGCATCTCCCTGGTCGTCGGGATCGCAGTGATCGCCCTGGGGGTGTTGGGGCTGCTGGTGGAGCTGGGGCAGCGCGATCTCTTCCTGGGGGTGGTCGTGGTCGCGGTGGCGGTCATCATGACCGGCACCGCCCTCTCCATCACCGCACCCGCCTATTTGACCGCCAGGGGAGACCGCAAGCAGCCGTCGCGCACCATCCAGGGGCAGTTGGTCGGCGCCAGCAGCATCTCGGCGACCCCCGGGCTGGCCACCGTCGCGATCAGCGTCGGCAAGAGCGTCGAGCAGTTCCGCGTCCGGCGCGAACTCTTTGAGCGAGTCAAGGGCGGGGCGACGGTGGTGGGGATCACCGTCACCCCGGGCCTCAACCACGTCCAGACCCTCACCGTGATCCGGCGGGACCGGCAGGCGGTCATGAATGAGCCTCCGATCAGCCGCGCCATGCGGATGTCGGTGTGGCTCCCGCTGGCGTCGATCGCGTCCCTGATCGGGGGCATGGCGCTGGGCTGCGCGATCGGCGTGCTGCTGCCCCTCGGCAATGGATTCGATCACCCCCTGGTGGCGCTCGCCCTGGCCGCGGCGGTCGCCGGTGGGATCGCGCTCGGTACCCGCTGGTACAGCCACAGGCTGGTGGCGCAGCTGGGTATCTGAGCGGGGTGCGACCGCGGTCGTACGCGGCTCCTGCTACACTCGGACGGAACCTGCACCCGGTACCCAGCCGGCTGCATACCCACAGGATCTGGGAGGCGCTCTCTTGCTGCGCGAATACGAACTCTTCTACATCGTCCGCCCCGACCTCGACGAGGAGCAGGTCCGAGTGGCCATGGACGAGATCACCAATTTGGTGGCCGGGCAAGGTGGCGAGGTCACCAAGTCCTCTCTGTGGGGCCGTCGTCGGCTTGCCTACACTATCGCCGGGTTCACCGACGGCTACTACGTCCACAAGGAGATGGCGCTCCCCGGCGAGAAGCTGCGAGACCTGGAACGGCAGCTGAAGCTCGACGAGCGGGTGATCCGGCAGCTGATCACGCTGCGTCAGGTTTACCTGCTGCCCGAGGGCGAGGATCGCCGAGGCAGGGTCCGCAATAAGAGTCGCGGCCGGGCCGAGGAGGCCGTCGAGGACGTGCCCGAGGAGGCTGTCGAGGACGTGCCCGAGGAGGCTGGGACCCCAGATGAGGACGTCTCAACGGACGATGTCGGCAGTGAGGCCGAGGTACCAGCCGAGGCCGTGATCGTCGCTGCGGAGAGTGGGGAGGAGGAGTAGTCATGGCAGGTTCACTCAACCGGGTCATGCTCATCGGCCGGTGCACGGCCGATCCGGAGATGCGATATCTACCCAGCGGCCAGCCAGTCACCCAACTGCGGATGGCCACCAACCGCTACAGCACCTCGCAGGACGGCGAGCGCAAGGAGTTCACCGACTACCACGACGTGGTGGTCTGGAACATGGGGGGGCGCAAGCTGGCGGAGCTCGCCGGGCAGTACCTCAAGAAGGGGAGCCTGGTCTACATCGAGGGCCGTCTGCAGACCAGGTCCTGGGACGGCCAGGATGGCCAGAAGCGGTACCGCACCGAGGTCAACGCCAACGACATCCAGTTCCTGGAGTCCAAAGGCGCCGAAGCGGGTGACCAGGGCGCTCGCGTCCAGCCCTTCCCTGCGACCCCCAGGGAGGACGCCGCGCCAGATCCGGGGGATGGCGACATCGATCCGGATGACATTCCCTTTTAGGGACCAGTGAAGAGCAGAGCGGAGGCTTAGAAGAGTAGATGTCGGAGTACGCGCGGCGTCGCCCGCGCAAGGTGTGCAACTTCTGCCTGGAGCGGATCGTCGATGTGGACCACAAGGAGGTCGCCCGCCTGCGCCGCTACATCAGTGAGCGCGGCAAGATCCTCCCTCGCCGGGTGACTGGGACCTGTGCCCTGCACCAGCGGCGCCTCACGGTTGCCCTCAAGCGGGCCCGCCACATGGCGCTCCTCCCCTTCTCCACCGACCAACGCTGAGTGTTTCCGCCCGCGCATCAGCCGGGGCGGGGCAGGCGCTACAGTGAGGCGCTGATGGATATCTCGGCGGCGTACAGGAGCTGGGTTGCCGGCCGCTAGCGGGCGGCGACTCGTGACCCTGTCCTTGGACGTGGGAGGGACAGGGATCAAGGGCGACACCCTGGATGCGAGCGGGAAGCCGACCGCCGACCGGGTCCGCGTACCCACCGCCTATCCCCTGGCGCCGAAGGATCTGCTGGGGGTGTTTGCGGCCATCGGCGAGTCGCTGCCCAGCTTCGACCGGGTGTCGATCGGATTCCCCGGCGTCGTGCGGGGCGGACTGATCCTCAGCGCGCCCCATTTCGTGTTGGAGGGTGGAGATGGGACGGCTGAGGTTCCCGAGCTGGTGCGGGCGTGGGACCGTTTCAACCTAGCCGCGGCGACGGCCAAGGCACTGGGCAAGCCGACCAGGGTCGGCAACGACGCGGATGTCCAGGGCCTGGCGGTCATCAAGGGCAAGGGGCTGGAGGTTGTCCTCACCTTGGGCACCGGCGTGGGCAGCGCGGTCTTCGAGGACGGTCGCCTGGGCCCCCATCTGGAACTGGCCCACCACCCTCTCCACAAGCAGAAGACCTACAACGAGTACCTGGGCGACTCGGTGCGCAAGCGCATCGGAGAGGAGCGCTGGAACCGTCGCGTGGGGCGGATGGTAGAGGTGGTCAGGCGCCTCCTGTTCTTTGATCACCTGTACATCGGTGGTGGCAATTCGGCCAGGGTCACGATGGACCTGGGCAAGGATGTGAGCCTGGTCGATAACGAAGCTGGGATCCTGGGTGGGATCCGGCTTTGGGAGCAGCCCTCCCTGCCCACTCACAATGCTTAGGTAGACTGAGTCCTGACCTGGCCGGGGCGTCTCAAGGGGCAGCTCCAGGGCCCGGGCGGCCAATAGCCCTGGGAGAGCAAATGAACCATCCTGGTGACAGCGCACCCCGCATTCTGGTAGCCGATCCCGTGGCCGAGGACGGCTTGGCCATGCTGCGCCGGGGAGGAGCCGTCGAGGTGGTCACGGGCCTGTCCGAGACGGAGCTGGCCCAGAGGATACAAGGCGTCAGCGCTCTGGTGGTGCGCAGCGAGACCAAGGTCACCCGCCGCGTGATCGAGTCCGCCGACACCTTGCGGATCATCGGGCGGGCCGGCGTCGGAGTCGACAACATCGATGTTGGAGCAGCGACCGAACGGGGGATCCTGGTCGTCAACGCCCCGACCGGCAACACCGTGGCGGCCGCCGAGCACACCGTCGCCGTGATGCTTGCCCTCTGCCGCAACGTCGCCCGGGCCGATGCCTCGCTGCGCCAGGGTCTTTGGGAGCGGTCGAAGCTGGTCGGCACCGAATTGCGGGGCAAGACGCTGGTCGTGATCGGCCTGGGCAAGATCGGGGTCGAGGTCTCGCGGATCGCCCGGGGCCTGCAGATGCGCGTTCTGGCCTTCGACCCCCTGGTGGCCGAAGACAGGGCGGCCCAGCTCGGCATCGAGTTGGGGTCGCTCGACGAGGTGCTCGGCCAGGCCGACATCCTCACCGTTCACACCCCGCTGAACGACGCCACCAGAGGACTCATCGGGGCTCGGGAGCTGGCCCTGATGCCGGCTGGCAGCCGGGTTCTCAACGTCGGCCGAGGCGGAATCGTCGATGAGCTGGCCCTGGCGGAGGCCGTGGCGTCCCAGCATCTGGCCGGAGCGGCCGTGGATGTCTTCACCAAAGAGCCGCCGCCGCCCGACCATCCGCTGCTGCGGGATCCTCGCATCCTGGTCACTCCCCACCTGGGGGCTTCGACCCGGGAGGCGCAGGTCTCGGTGGCCACCGATGTCGCCGAGCAGATTGTCGACGTGCTGGCCGGTCGGCCCGCGCGCTGGGCGGTCAACACTCCCCCGGTGGCCGAGGATGAGATCCAGGTGGTGGTCCCCTACCAGGAGCTGGCGCGCAGGATGGGCAGTCTCTGGGCCCAAATGGGCGGGGGCGGCTTGCGTGCCGTCGAGATCACCTACCACGGAGACGTCGCGGAGGTGCACACCGCGGCCATCAGTGCCGCTCTCATGAGTGGGATGCTGAGCTCCTTCTCCCAGGATCGGGTGACCACGGTCAACGCCATGGACATGGCGGCCCGGCACGGGGTGGAGATCCGAGAGCAGCGCAGTTCGCGCACCGGCGGCTACCCGGGTTCGATCCTGCTCCGGGTGGAGGGACGGGGTCCGAGCTTGATCGAGGGGGCGTTGGTACTCGGAGAGCCGCGGCTCATGCGGCTGTCCGAGCTCCACATAAATCTCGTGCTGGATGGCGCGTTCCTCATGTTGGCTCACCGGGACCGGCCCGGCCTGATCGGAGAGATGGGTCAGCTGCTGGGGGCCGCCGACATCAATATCGCGGAGATGCAGGTCGGCAGGGACCAGCCGCGGGGGATGGCGGTCACCGCGGTCAGAGTGGACGAGCCCGTTCCAGACTCGGTCGTCGAGGGACTTGTCCACATCCCGGGTGTGGAGACGGTGCACAAGGTGGAGATCGGCCCAGTTGGCTAGGGTGCGGGCGTTCGCCGCCATCCGCTACGACCCGGACCGCATCCCGCTGGCCGACGCCATCGCGCCACCCTACGACGTGATCACGCCGCAGATGCAGGCGGAGTTGTACTCGCGGGCGATGCAGAACGTGGTGCGAATCGAGCTGGGTCGGCGCTACGCCAGCGATCACGAGGGTGAGGACCAGTACGTCCGGGCCCGCGACCATATCCGAGTATGGCTGGAGCAGGGCTTCCTGACCCGCGACCAGGAGCCCTCCCTCTACATCCACCGCCACACCTTCCCCGCTCCGGACGGCAGCGCGACGTTGACCCGCCTGGGTTGTTTTGCCGCCGTCGAGCCGGTCCCCTACGATCGGGGAGATGTCCTGCGTCATGAGCTCACCCTCAAGGAGCCGCGCCAGGACCGTCTGCGTCTGCTCCTGGCAACCGGGGTGCAGACCTCTCCGATCCTGCTGCTGTTCGACGGTGGCGGGCCGGCCATGGAGGTCATGCGCGCGCAGACGGCGATCGCACCGGTGGTCGGCGACGCCCTCCTCGAGGGCGAGCGAGGGCCTGAGTCGCACCGGCTCTGGCGGGTCTTTGACCCCGCTGCGATCGCCGAGATCACAGAAGCCCTGAGTTCCTCTCGGCTCTTCATCGCCGACGGTCACCACCGCTACGAGACCGCGCTCGGGCTCCATCTTCCCGGGGTCCTGGCTCTCCTGGCCCCCCTGCAGGACCCATCCACGGTCATCCTGCCCACCCACCGGGTGCTGCCCCAGAGTCGTCTCGACCCCGACGAACTCATGACCGCGCTGGTGGGTTCGGGGTGGGCCGCCCAGCCGGCCGAGGGAGTCGAGCTTGGCCTCCAGGCCATGGCCGAGCTGCGGGACGCCTGGCACGCCTTCCTCATCTTCGATTCCGCCACCAGCTGGCTCGTGTCCCGGCGTCGACAGGCGTCATCCGGAGCGGGTTCCGCCACCCATCTGGACGTCGAGGTACTGAACCGCGAGATCCTGGAGGCCCATCTCGGCCTGGGCATGGCGGACTTCGAGGGCGGCAGGCTGCGCTACACGCGGGACGCCGCTGAGGCCGGGCGCATGGTGGAGGATCGGGGGTCGGTCGGCTTCTTGCTCAACCCCCCGACGGTGGCGGAGATGGCGGAGGTGTCGCTGGCCGGAGCCGCGATGCCTCAGAAGTCAACCTATTTCTTTCCCAAGGTCCCGGCCGGGCTGGTGCTGCTTCCAAATCAGTGAGCAACGTGCTCGGTCGGCGGGAGGTGCTGTGGTTGGCAAGTTTGACCAGAGCGGGCTTTCGGGTACTCTGATGATGAAGTGCCCACTTACGCCTACCGCTGCGACTCCGGCCACGAGTTCGAGGTCGTCCAGCCGATAACTTCAGATCCGCTCTCGGCCTGCAGCGCGTGTGCCGCCCCCGTCCGCCGAGTGGTCTTCCCGGTGGGGATCGTGTTCAAGGGGCAGGGCTTCTACAAGACCGATTCCAGGTCGTCTTCGACCGGGTCGATCGGGCCAGCCACGTCGGCGGGCTCCTCCGAGACGCATTCTGCCAACGCGTCTCCGGCCACCAAGACCGAGCCGGCAACCACAACCGATGTGAAGTCAACAAGCGAGAAATCTGCGCCGAGCGTCCCCGCCGCGACCGGGGGTGCCGTCGGCGCTGGAGGCAAGGATGGCTGAGCCGGTGCACGTCAGCGACGCGACCTTCGACAGCGAGGTGATCAAGGCCGAGGTGCCGGTCTTGGTGGACTTCTGGGCGGACTGGTGCGGACCCTGCAAGATGCTCGCCCCGGTGGTCGCGGATCTCGCGAAGGAATACGGGGCCAGGGTGAAGGTCGCCAAGCTGGATGTCGACGCCAATCCCAACGTCGCTGGAAAGTTTGGGGTCATGAGCATCCCCACCCTGATCCTCTTCAAGCAGGGTGAGGCGGTGCAACGCTTGGTGGGCTACCAACCGAAGTCGGCGCTGAAGGCGAAGCTGGACGCGATGGTCTGACCGCTGGCTTGGCGCCTGACCGGTTACGATCAGGTGCCCATGCCAGATCTCCAAACCCTGTTCGCTCGCGCCATCCAGCAGGCGATCCAGGAGCTCGGGGTGTCCGAGTCCCCGGAGGTGGCGGTTGAGCCGTCGGCCGTTCCCGAGGCGGGGGACTACTCGTCTCCGATCGCCTACCGTCTGGCGCGCGAGTTGCGGCGCTCACCCCGCGAGATCGCCCAGCAGCTGGCGGAACTGATCTCCCGGCGCCCGCCGCCACACACCCTGGAGATCAGCGTCTCCGGAGGCGGGTACCTCAACCTCCGGGTGGACTTCTCCGGCTACGCTCCCCAGGTGATCGCGGGGGCACTGGCCGGAGCTTGGGCCCTGGAACCGGAGCCCCAGGCCGGGGTGAAGGTGGTGGTGGAGCACACCGCCACCAATCCCAACAAGGCCGCGCACCTGGGCCATCTCCGCAACGCCTGTATCGGTGACACGGTGAGCCGGGTCCTAAGGGCTCGCGGGCACCGGGTGGAGGTCCAGAACTACATAGACGACACCGGAGTCCAGGTGGCGGACGTGCTGGTCGGCATCCGTCACCTGGGACTAGTCCCCGAGCCGCTGGAGCCCTACGATCGCTTCTGCTCGCGAGCCTACGTGGAGGTCAGTCGCCGCTACCAGGCGGAGCCCGAGCTCGTGGAGCTGCGCCGCCAAACCCTGCGAGCGATCGAGGCCCGCGAAGGGGAGACGGCGACCATGGCCAAGGAGCTCACCAGCCGGATCGTCGACTGCCACCTAAAGACCATGGCGAGAGCCGGGGTGAGCTATGACCTCCTCACCTGGGAGTCGGACATCATCGAGCTGGGCTTCCTGCGCCAGGCCCTCGCCCTGCTGACGGAGCAGGGCGTCATGCGCAAGGTGGACCAGGGGCGCTTGGCCGGCTGCTGGGTGCTGCCTTTGGATGAGGACTCCGACGAAGCTGACCCCGACCAGGTTGATGCCAAGGTCCTGATCAAGAGCGATGGGATAGCGACCTACACAGCCAAGGACATCGCCTACCACCTTTGGAAGTTCGGAGTGCTGGGCTTGGACTTCCATTACCGTTCCTGGGCCGCGGGGGGACCGGCCACCTCAACCGCTGATCCGCGACTGGAGACGCTTGATCCCGCCCAGTTCGGGCGGGCCGGTGAGGTGGTCAACGTCATCGATCAGCGCCAGAGCGCGCCCCAGCGGGTCGTGAAGGAGGCGCTGCGACGGCTCGGGTTCGAGGCCCAGGCACAGAACCTGCTCCACCTGGCCTACGAGGTGGTCGCCCTGTCGCCCTCCGCAGCCGCCGCCCTGGGGGTGGATGTCAGTGAGGGCAAGGCGATGTACGCGCTCAGCGGCAGGCAGGGGGTCGAGATAGGAGCGGACGCCCTCCTGGATGAGGCCCAGCGCCAAGTGCGGGCCAAGGCCAAGGACGAGGCGACGGCGGCGGAGTTGGCGGCGAGCGCGGTCCGATACTACCTGCTGCGCTTCGGGCTCAACTCCATCATCACCTTCGACTTCGGCGAGGCGCTCCGTACCACCGGCGACAGCGGGGTGTACCTGCAGTACGCGCATGCTCGCGCCTGCGGAGTGCTCCAGCGCGTGGAACCCCTGCCGGTGCCCGGCCTGGCGCCCAGGCTGAGTGGCGAGGAGCAGGATCTGGTGAAGCTCATCGCGAGCTTCCCGCGGGCTGTCGCCGAAGCTGCGGACGCGCTCAGCCCGTCCGTCCTGGCTGGCTACACCTACCGCCTGGCGACCGCGTTCAGCAATCTGTACGAGCACACCGAGCGCCTGTACCGGGTGGAGGACCCGGCCGTCAAGGGCATGCGCCGGGCGCTGGTCGACGCCACCCGGGCAACCCTGGCCGAGGCCCTCAGCCTGCTCGGCATGCGACCCCTGGCGAGGATTTGACCGCTCCGGCGATTGCCGCGGCCTTGCCATACTGATCAGTCGTGCAGGTTGTTCCGATCTTTCCGCTGGGCACTGTGCTCTTCCCCGGAGCCAGGATTCCTCTCCAGATCTTCGAACCCAGATACCGGGCCCTGGTGCGTGACTGTCTGGCTGGCGATTCCCACTTCGGAGTCGTCGCCATCAAGCGTGGCTCCGACACCGATCCCCTGGCCGACTGGTACGACATCGGGACACTGGCGCGGATCGAACGACTCGTCCGTCTCCCTGGCGGCAGGCTCAACCTGGTGGTGGCCGGCGCCACCAGATTTCAGGCGCTCCGCCACCTTGAGGGCCGGCCCTACCTCAGAGCCGAGGTCGAACTTGTCGAGTCGACCAGGTCCAAGCCATCCTCGCTCTTTCTGGCGAGTCAGTTGCGCGCGGGCTACGAACGCTACCGACTCATCCTGGTCGGAATGGGCGTGACGATTCCCCCCTTCGCTGGGCTTCCCCAGGAGCTGGCCGAGCTTTCTTGGGCGGTGGCTGGCCATCTGGCGGTCGAGTTGCGGGCCAAGCAACGGCTGCTGGAGGAGTCGGACCCAATCGAGCGCATTCACCTCGAGCTGTCTCTGCTGGGCCGTGAGTCGGTGCTCCTCGAGAGAGACCTGGCCAACCGCCTGGTGGTGGCTTCCGTCTACAGCCTCAACTGACCGCTCGCATGGTTGCGAAGTCGGTCAGTTCTGCAATTGCAGGACGACCCTCTCTCCAGCCGACCCAGTCGGGCTACCCGCCAGCAGGTAGGCGGTCTGCACCGTGGTGGCGCGGCTCAGCTTGAGGAGGTAGACGGCTCCCGAGAAGCCGCTGATCTGGGTCGGTGTGACGCTGGTGATGAGTCCCCCAGGGGTCGGCTGGGCAACTGTCGTCCCTGCGGCGACCCCTGCCATCTCCACGTAGAGGGAGGTCTGGCCGTCGAAGCCGACGGTGACCTTCGGCGGCCCGGTACCCTGCATCAGCTGGAACACGACCCATAGCTGGGTGTTGTTCTGGTGCAGGCCGTAGCGCAGGTTCTGGACCTGGTAGCCACTGCCCGCGCCGCCAAAGGTCCGGGTACCGGTGAGGGTGACGGCGGCCTGGGCCGGCGCGGTCGCCTGCACGGTGGGTGTCGGCTTGGGCTTCTGCTGAGTGGTCGCGTGGTGATGGGTCGGGGTCGTGGATGCCGGTTTGGAGGTGTGATGCAGGAGGCTCCACCCGATCAGGAAGACCGCTAGGGCGGCGATGGCGATGGTCGCGGCCTTGGTCCAGCTCCGTGGTGGAGCGCTCTGCCGGGGTCCTGGCGGAGGTTGCCTCCTGGACTTCGGCGCCGCCACCGAACGGCGGACCGACTCGGAGCGGAAGGAGGCCGAGGACCCAGTCACCGCCGCCACCGACTCGGAGGGGCGGTTGATGGGGCGGAAGCCTCCGGCGGGGCCATTGGTATCGCTGCCGGCAGGAGGCGGCATCTCCGACGGCGGCTGGCGCCCGATGCCGGTCAGGTCAATGGTCGGCTCGGCTGCCGCAACGTCGCCGAGCCCGAGATTCAGGCTGGTGCTGGGCTCCCAGCCTCGATCTGCAGAGCCGGTGCCACCGCCAACCGATGGAGGTGGTGGGATCGAGGGAGCGTCGATCTCCCGCGGCATGGAGGGTAGGTCGCCCGGAGGCAGGTGGTCCAGGGCGCTCAACTCACCCAGCAAGGCGGACTCCTCCAGGGCCACCTGCATCACCTCGTCACTCTGGCGAGTGGTGGGTGCCGGTTCGGAGGAGGGGCCCGAGTCCGACGCGGGCTCGCTCTCTAGCTGTGGGTCTGGTTGTGAGCTCGGACCCTGGACGCTCGGCCAGCTGGCCTCTCCCGGGTCGGGCCGGGTGGCTTCGAAGCTCTCTTGGCGGAAGGGCATGAAGAGTGGCGGTGGTCCTTCCCCCTCCAGGGACCCGGGCGGCGTGGCGGCGGATCCTGACCCCAGCCATGGGTCTCCCTGCCCCCACTCTCGGACAGGTGGTTCGTCCAGCTTGTCGGCTGGCTCCTGGACGAGGGGTGCATCCTGGTTGGAGATCGGCTCGGAGCGCGGCTCGCCGGGGGCAAAGACGGAGGTGTCGGCTGCTGCCCCAAGTGCCTCCCGGTCAACTTGCCAGACCCCCGCCACCGGGTTCTCCTCGGCCAGGCTTCCTCCCCCGGAGTCGGCGTCCTCGAGCGGCGGCTGTTCCTCGCCTTGAGACGGGTTCTCGGGCTCAGCCATGTCCTCAGCCGCGGCATCGGGAGGTTCTGCCCGGCCCAAGCCGTCTGCGACATCGGCCGCATCCTCGTCTGGGCTGCTCCCACCCGAGTCCGCCTCGGACGCTGGCTCGCTCTGTCCTGCGGGCGCCATGGCCGTCGGGGCGGGTTGGTCAGACGGGGCCGGGAGCTGTGAGCTGACTTCCAAGTCGGACGGGAAGGTTCCAGTGGCGGTGTCCGCGGGCTGGTCAGGTACCTCGGTGACCGAGCCCTCCCCCAGATCCTCAGCGGCGTCGGCGCCGGGGGCATCGGTGGGGATGAGCTGGGTTCCGATCCCCATGAGGCTGAATGGATCCGCCGCTCCTGGGGCTTCTTCTGCGGGCGGGATGTCACCTGGTGCAGCTTCCGCAGCCGGCTCAGGAGCTGCCAAGACCCGTGCGCGCTCCAAGAGTGCGGTCGCGGTGCTTCCCGAGACGGCGACTCTGGCCAGCTGGGAGATCCGGTCAGTCTCCTCGCGGAGGTAGCGCATGCCGGTGCGGCAGCGCTCGCAGGTGACGAGATGAGCTTCTAGTTCCGACTGCCGCTCCCTGGAGAGCTCTCCGTCCAGAGCGCAGCTGAGGGTCAGGAGGCTGCACTTCATGGTTAGATCGAGATGTCCCGGTAGATGCTGCCGAACTCCCGGCGGGCTGTGGCCACCAGCCGCGACGCGGCCTCGGGGGAGCACTCCATGGCCACCCCGATCTCGCGATAGGTGAGCTTGGCCAGATCCCGCAGCAGGAGTGCCGAGCGACGACCGAACTCGCAGGCCAGCAGGGCGCGCTTGGCGGTGTTGATGCGGGTGGCGTCGACCGCCGCCGAGCCCAGGCTGATCAGCGGCGGTCGCTTGCCGAAGAGGCGGCCGACGCCCCGGCGCTGGGGCGGGTAGTGCTGATGCTGGCGGGCCGCCCGGGTCACGGCCCGGTAGAGGATGGCCCGCCCGTCGCGCTGCAGGCTGGCGGGCGGAAAGTGCCGCGCGTAGTAGAGCCCCGCCGTCACATACTCCACCGCCTCCTCCGGAGTCCCGGTCAGGTGAAGCGCGTAGGTGACGAGGGAATCGAGGTGCTGGCGGACGAGCTCCTCCAGCGTGCTCGCGGCGGTTTGAGGTCGTTCTAGGACGCTGTTCATGACGTTGCGTGGTTTAACACGCGAGCTGGACGCCAGCATAGCGGGCCTCGCTCGAAAGCGCAAGCCCGGGTATGGTCGGTCGGCCCAGCCCCGAAGGCGCTAGCCAGGAAGATCCCGCGAGGGCGTCTACTTGCCGAAGAGGATCGCGCTCAGGACACTCCCGCCGTTGAGGCCAGGGCCGAGGACGACGTCAGTTGTGTTCGTGGCGGGGGTGAACCAGACCGCCGAAATCCCCGCGGCGCATGCCATCGTTGTGTGCAGAGCGAGTCTCCCCCCGGCGGCTCCGAGGACCACGACGGTGTTGGCCGCGGGAACGCCCGGGACAACGACCGGCTTGGTGGTGCCGCCGGGCTGGAGGGCGGCCAGGTAGAGGTAGCCGCAGGCCCCCGCGTCCTGAACGAAGGTCGTCGCGCCCACCGACCACGCGTTCAGATCCCCCAAGTCGGGGGGCACCGGAGGGGCCGTGAGAACGGTGGCGGTCGCGTCAGTCGTTGAGATCCACCACAGGCGATTGGTGGAGGAAGAGCTGCCACAGCTGGCGAGCACCCTGCCGTTGCCCCAGCGCAGAACGGAACAATCGCCGGCACCTGGGACGGCTACTTGCTTGAGGACCTGACCGGTGTTGTAGACAATCGCGACGCCCTTCTGGGCGCCGATCGCCAGCTCCGTGCCGTCGGGGGAGTAGGCGACGGGCCCCGTGGCCGTGCCCAAGTTCGAGAACCGATCGGGGAATGTCAGCTGCAGCTGGCCCTGAAGGTCGAAGCGCTGGATCATAGGCGGGAACGCTCTGGACCACCACACAAGCGCCGTGCCGTGGGGCCGGGTGAAAGCTCCCGTGCCCGCCGGAAGCGTCACCTGGCGTGATGATCCCCGCTCCAGGTTCAGCTCGGTCACAGCCATCCGCCCCGGGGTGCCGCTGGCGCCGCCGTGGAGCAGGGCGCGGTGCCCGTCTCCGGACCAGGCCAGCAGGCCAGGCGAGTCGGGCGGCAGCGTGGTCACCAAATAGCGTCCTCCCGCTGGGTCCACCAGGAACAAGTCGACCGGCGACGAAGATGGGGCCGCCCCCCCAGGGGGGCTCGGGGGTGTGGTGGTCCACTCGGCCAGGATCCACCCGGGCCCGACCTTGCCCCAGGGGATAGAGGCGCGGCCACCCTGAGCGCCTCTGCCCAGTTCGGAGACCGCGACGGGTGCCCGTGAGCGCGAGCCACCACCGGGTCGGGAACCAGCGCCGGGGGTGGCCGCAGGACCGCATCCGGCCAGGGCAACGACGACGGCAACAGCCATGAGGCCCGCAGTCGACCGGGCCGCGCGCCGCGTCGGCCTGGAGGCCAACCCTACCTTGAGTCGTGGGGTGATCTTGATAATGCGAGGCCAGGAGACACCAGGCATAGGTGCGCAACCGTATCGTGATGGCACGCGTCTTGAGATCAGACGCCCACACCATCGTATCAACTCCGCACATGCGGAGAGCTCGTGTCAGTGCCTCCGGGAATCGCTTCCAAGGCCCAATCGAAGTCGGCCGAGCTGAAGTGATTCGGCCGAGCTGAAGTGATTCGGCAGAGGGCCGGTGTTCTGGGGAAGCCGGGTGGAATAGCGCGGTCGCCCAGCGGCTCACGCTATCCGCCATGTGCTGGCAGGCCCGACGCGCCTGGCCATCATCGGGCCCCGCTGTCTGGACGCCGGCATTCGTGGGGAGGACGTCCAGCAGTGGCGTCCCACGGCGTCCCACAAGGTTGCCGGATCTCTGACTACCGACGAAATTCGCCCGCACCCCAGGGCTCGTCGGCCCCAGCGAAAGTCAGCGCCGAGAAGGCTGGAGCGGCGGCTGGAGCCGGTTCGCAACCTTGCTACGAGGGTAGCGAACGGTGGCTTAGAAGC
Organism: bacterium; assembly: GCA_021795235.1. GTDB lineage: Bacteria > Chloroflexota > Dormibacteria > Aeolococcales > Bog-877 > AG-12. The sequence goes on along the minus strand of JAJYPP010000069.1, from coordinate 126 downwards.
CGTAACAATGCTCTGCTATAGCCATGGCGCCAAGTTGACCCGAGATGCTCCGCCTCGGTGCTGCCGCGCGGCGTCTCGGTATCCCCCGACGCTGCGCAGATGGGCTGACGCCGGCAGGATTGGAGT
>JAJYPP010000068.1 GCA_021795235.1 bacterium | reverse complement strand
CGAGAGCCTCGCGCTGGGTGCAGGCGCACGTCTCGACCGAGACCATCGTCCGCCACAAGCAGCAGAAGCGTGGACGCCCCGGCACCAACACCACCTACGTGCGCATCGAGGAGCAGCGCTACTCCGTGAGCGCAGTGATCGCGGAGGACGTCGTCCGCGACGACGCCTACTTCGACGGCTGCTGGCCCCTCATGACTAATGACGTCGCGATGACCCAAGCCGAACTGCTGCTGGCTATGAAGCGTCAGCCTGGCGTCGAGAACCGTCACCATGTGCTGAAGGGAGTCGTCGACTTCGTTCCCGTCTACTTGAAGAGCAACGAGCGCATCGACGCGTTCGCGTTCCTCGGCTACATCGCCGTCCTCGTGCATGCCCTGATGGAGCGCGAGCTTCGCACCGCGATGCGTGACGCCGGCATCGCCGACCTGCCGCTCTACCCGGAGGGCCGGGCATGCAAGGGACCAACCGCAGCCCGGGTCATCGAGATCTTCGAACCGCTCTGCGCCCATGAGCTGGTGGAGAACGACCGGGTGCTCAGGCGCTACGACCCCACGCTCTCAAAGCTCCACCGCCAGATCCTCGACCTCCTCGAGGTGCCCGCGACTGCCTATCAGGCGGCTCAGACCACCCCCCGGTAATTAGGGAGATATCCGTCGGTCGACCCGCGGAAAGGGAGCACCATGTCTTGTTCTTCGAGAATTACACCTGCAAGGCCCCCGACGCGACTTCTGGGATGATCGTACGCTTGGTGAGTCGAGATGATCTCCCGGAGCTCGTGCGCATCTACAACCACTATGTGGAGAACTCCTACGCCGCCTTCGACACTGAGCCGGTCACGATCGAGAGTCGTACTGGCTGGCTCGAGAGGTTCTCCGAGATCGGCCCCCACCGACTGCTGGTGGCCTCTGAGGGAGATCGAGTCCTCGGTTGCGCATCGAGCGGGCCATACCGTGACCACCCCGCGTTCGCCAGCACCGTAGAGGTCGGCATCTACCTGCATCCTGACCAAATGCGAGCGCAAGCCCCTGGCTTCAGACATGGGGTCGAGCGAGCCACGAAGTGGTACAATGAAAGCCTCGACACGGAGCGCGGCTCCACCTCCAGGGCTTCGGGGGTTGCCGGTGTCGAGGCTGCCAGAGAACCCACGAGTCAGCTGCTATGCGGCGGTACCGGAAGCGGGGCTTCCGGACAGAGTGGGTCGGCTAAAGCCAGTACAACCCCGGCCTACGGCGGGGACGGTGAAAGCCGTCCACGAGACAGTCGGGGCGAGACTGGAATCCCCCGGATTTATCCGTGGGGAGGAAGTCAATATCCTCACATTGGGACCGCACCCATAGCCGGCCAATTAGCTCAATGTAGGGCTTGGAGTTTCAAGCTCTGAAACTGGGAGAGAACTAGTCCGCGAGCGCTGCTGGCGATCAACGCAATTCCCGAGGCTCCTGAGCTAGCCGGGGGATCGGTCGGAGTCTAACGCAAGGTCATAGGAGCGCCTCCCTGGCTGGTCGGACGGGAATCGGGGACTGGAGCGGATGGGGAGGTGCCAATGGCTCGAGAGCGAGCCGCCGTGAGGGCCGTAGGGGCCGGCGGTGGAGTCCAGTGGTCCTGAGGACCCTCAAACAGCACGGCGACTGGGCTCGGTACTGGGAGTTCCGGCGCAGCCGGGCCCCTCTACTACCCGCCCTCCAGTTCCAGCGTCGAAACCTGGGAGGCGTCCACCGTCGACCCAGCCACTTGACAAATATCTGTACAGAGTGTACAGTCTGTACAGATAAGGCTCGACGAGGAGACAAGGAGATGAAGTTTACGGAGGCGCGGAGCCAGCTCAGCCAGCTCTACTCGCGGATTAGTGGGGGCGGGGTCGAGGTCATCGAGCGCAACCAGGAACGTGACGTGGTCATCGCCAACGCCTCCGAATACCGCCAGCTCCTGGAGCGGCAGGCCCCCTTCCGGATTGAAGTCCGCTTCGGCGCAAGAAGTGTCGCTGCCTGGATCAAGGGTCTCCCGGTACACGCCGAGGGCGAGACCGTGGAAGAGGCACTCGACGAACTTGCCTTGGCCTTGGTGGACTACGCATCAACCTGGGAGAAGCACCTCCGGCACGCCCCCAATCACGAAGAGAACATCGGGTATGTCCGTCGGGTGCAGTTCGCTGGCTCCACCTCGGCAGTGCGCCAGATGTTGGCGCGCGACGCGACCAAGGAGGCGGAGGAGTACAGCGCTGAGAGCGCCCAGGCTCCAGTCTTTGCGTGAGGCTACCGCGCAGCAAGGCTCAGCACGCCTTCTGCCAGAAGGACGGCTGGATCCCTGAACTAGAGTCGGGACACACGGTCTACCGCAAGGTCTTGGCCACCGGGGACGTGCTCACCACGGAGGTGGCCCATGGCGACAAACAGATCCGCAATCCCGACCTCTTCGCCTACATCTGCCGGGAGGAACTCCGCTGCACTCCCACCCAGTTCTGGGCGGTGGTGGATCGCGGGATTCCAGTTCCTCGCCCCCAGCCGGAAGAGCCTTCCTCTGAGGATGCCATCCCCTACGGGCTTATTCAGATGCTACGGGCACTTGGACATCCCGAGGATCGGATCCGGCAGCTGCGCTCCAAGGCTGAAGCGCTCACGCTACTGACCGGTCCCCCGTGAACGGCTCCCCGGGGGTTGGGGGGGGTCTCAACGGCCCAGTGGCCAGGCAGAACGCATCCCAGCAGTTCTCCCCGCTCTATCCGGCCCGCTCCCAGGTACCTGGACATCAACTCCTCTGCCACCGCGTATCGCCCCCGGATGCGCATGGCCTTGCCCCCTCACTGCCCCGCTCCAGCGGTCGCCCCTCGGTGTCATTCCTTGGTGAGAGAACGATCGCCCCAGGGTGCGATTCTCGCTGAGTCAATGCGTACCGTTGACGATGACGGCACTCGAGGCTACACTCCGTCGCTTCCGGCCTTAGCGTGACCTTTCGTTCCATTGTGCCCGGAGGGCCGACTCTGCCGGGGCCTCCCCCGAAGCCCAGGTCCACACCCGCCTTTGCCGCACTCGCGGTCGCTTGAGAACGGATCTAAGTCGACCATGGCAGGACAGCACCAAGCCAGCACCTAGCTGCCGCCATGCACCTTGTAGCCTCCCGTGCCGCCCACCCGGTTATCGGGCGGGGCCTCGCGGTCCGCGGTTCACGGCCCGGGCAGTTCCTCCGAGAAGGTGCGTAACCTGGCTGGTAGCGTGGAGCGGACCAAGTCGTAGGAGTCTGCGATAAGGTCTTCGAGCATGGTCGCGGGCAGCGATGGATGGAGAGCGACGGTGATCCAGTGCCGCTTGTTCATGTGGTACCCGGGGACGATCCCGTCGTACTGGTCGACCAGCGCAGCCGCATATCCGGGGTCGCACTTGAGGGTGATTCGGCCTGGTAGGTCGCCGAGGCTGACCGCGGCGAACATCTTGCCTCCGATCTTAAAGACCGCAGTGGTCTCGCCGAATGGGTAGGTGAGCTGAGCAGCGTCCTGCCGGGAGCACGCAGCCAGTGCGTGCTCCCGATCCAACGTCCCTGCGGATTGCCGACCGTGTGGGCCAGAGTGGCTGGGAACGCTCGGCACGTGCAGTGTCCCCGTTCTCGTAGGGGAGTCGGCGGCGTCGGCCCCGGTCATCTGTCAGGTGCCCATCACGGGGCAGGTGGGATGAACTCGGGTTGGTCGAGCAGACGCAGCCAGGTGCCGTCGGGTTGACGGCGCGCGACCTGCGCCCGGGCGCCTGCACCATCTTTCGCCAGCGTGGTGGTGAGCGCAATGTCCCCGCTTATCAGGGTCGGCAGCGGTGGTTCCTGCTCGAAGTGCGGCGCGTTCGCCAACACCTTCTCCCACAACGCACGGATGGCGTCGCGACCCACTGTCTGGCTGCCTGGCGGGTAGGCCATGACGGCCTGCTCCTCATAGAGCGCTGCGATGCCGGCTTGGTCGCCGGCGTTGGCGCGCTCGACGAACAAGCGGGTCAGGTCATCCGGCTCTTGGGCTCTCTCGTCGTTCGACATGAGGGGTTCTCCGTTCATGGTTGATTTCCGACACTGTCAATCCTGAACGGTAGCGTGCCAGAAGTCCAACAGATCATTCTACTGGGAGCTAGAATCCGTGATTATGGAACTGAGGCAGCTGGAGTACTTCATCGCGGTGGCCGAGGAAGAGAACTTCACTCGCGCCGCCGAGCGCGTGCACATCAGCCAGTCGGGCATCAGCGCCCAGGTCCGGCAACTCGAGCGCGATCTCGGTGCGGCGCTCATCGACCGGTCAGGCCGTAAGGCGAGCTTGACCACTGCCGGAACGGCGGCACTTGAGCACGCTCGCGCGGTGCTCGCTTCCGCCCAGGCTGTGCGACGGGCCGTGGACGAAGTGAACGGTATGATCCGTGGCCGGATCGTGGTTGGAATGGTCACCGCCTGCACCGTCAGCCCGCTGTTCGATGCCCTCACTCGGTTCCACCTTGCCCACCCCGGGGTTGAGATCACCCTGACCGAGGACCACTCCGACAGGCTCATCGAACGGGTGCGGGCTGGGGCCACAGATCTGGCCCTCATCGGAGTATCCGGCACGACGCCACAGGGGCTCGACACGCTGCCGATCGTCAGCGAACGACTCGTGGCGGCCGTACCGCTGGGCCACCCCTTGGCCGAGCGACCGCTGGTAACGCTGGCCGACATCAGCATGTACCCGATCGTGTGCATGCCCGAAGGGACAGGGATCCGGACGGTGTTCGACCGAGCCTGTGCAGCTAAAGGCATCCACCCGGACATCGCGCTGCAGGCTAGCGCGCCGAGCGCCATCGCTGATCTAGCCATTCGGGGGCTGGGAATCGCCATCCTCTCCGAGTCGATGGGTGCCAGCCAGGCCGGCCGGTTGGAGGCTCTCGTTATCGACGACGTCGAAACACCCACAGGGCTCGCCTTGATCTGGACAGCGACGAAGAGCCCCGCACTGCGAGAACTTCTGCCCCACTGTCGCCAGAGCTTCACAGCTCCACAGCCGGGCCAGGTGCTGCCCAGCGTCGGGTAGCCGGGCATGGGCTCCATTCGCCACGCGGCCGAACATCCTGACTTGCCGACAACGACGGGAAGGCAATCTCAAAGCCGCACCGGGGGCGGACTGGACTGACGTTGGCGCAGCCGGGGCGAGGTGGTCATCACGGCTTGGACGTTAAGGCACCGCTCAGATCAGGATCGTGTGCCAATCCTCATCACAGACCAAATAGGCCCAGTCCTCCCGAAGCTGTCCCCAGGGGCAAAGTAGGGCCTTGGCCACAGCTACTCCCTGTCATCCGCAGCACCGATCGCTCCCTACCGCGGGCCCCGGCGCGTCTCCTCCGCAGAATAGCACCCACTCCACTGCGGAGAATGACTATTCTCCGCAGCCGGTCCATCTGCCCTGACTCGCCGTGCGCTTGCGAGACCCCTCACGCTCTCGCGAAAGGTAGCGACGCGTCATCATCAGACCCCTTACCGGCACCCCTACTTTGCCCCTGGGGACAGCTTCGGGAGGACTGGGCCTAGCCGGCACCCCTCGTACTGGGAAATGGTTCAAGACAGCGTTGCTCGCATGGGCCCACTATCCTGGGAACCCTCCACCCTTCGCGCCACCGTCTCAGCCACTCGATAGGAGGAAGCCATGTCCGCGGTGCTGACCCACGTGTGCCTATTTTGCGATGACGTTCCTGAACTGGCGGCATGGTACGGTCATGTACTCGGGATCGAGCCGGTCTTCTACGGGTCGGAGTATGCCGAACTCTCCGCAGGGCAGGCCACGCTGGCGATCTTTGAACGCAGGCAGCAAAACGAACTCGCGCCCGGGTCTGCGGCCCCTGGCCCCAACCGCAATTCGATTGTGGAGTTCAGGGTGCAGGATGTGGATGCCGAGTACCAGCGGTTACTCCCCCTTGGGCACGACTGGGTCAAGGGTCCGACCACTCAGTGGTGGGGCAATCGCTCGGTATACCTTAGGGACCCCGAAGGCAACATGGTCAATCTGTACACCCGCGTAGGCTGACTCCAGAGTCTTGGAGTCGCCCTGCTCCAAGGTCGAAACCCGGGCGTACCCCGATCACCGACAGCTGTGAACTGGCTGGCATCTCGGAATAGTAGCGTAAACCCCCGTTTACGCTACTTTCCCCTGCTGCGACGCCGCCATGGCCCCGGGGATGGGTGGCTCAGCTGCGGGAACTCGGCGTGATGGGGGTCTTCGACCTGAAGTCGACTCAGATGCACACCTTCCCGACCTGGAGGGGCTGCCTCATGCTGCCGAGCGGGGTGTACCTGCCGATGCTTCCCGAGCGGCTGTGGCTGATCGAGCGACCAGGCACGCAGGCTCCGGCTGACAAGAAGGGGGCCTACCGGAAGGCGATCGAGGAACGCTCCATGTACGCCCTGGTGGCGCACGGAAAGCCGACTCCGGGCCAGGTGCGGCTCAGCTCCCCGGTCCTGCGGCGCAAGGCCACGAACGCCCTGGGCTGCCCAAAGGTGCCCGTGTCGATGCGGCGACGGGACCCGGGGCTGCCCGTCTGTGATGGCAACCACGGCGACGACGAGGCATGCTGCATTCAGACGGCCACCTTGAAAGCCGAGGAGATCCCGAGCATCTTCCAGTTCCCCTTCTGGGGCACTCCCGCATGGGAGGAGAAGTACGCCAAGCGCACCAACGTGGAGCGGGGCTTCTCGATGTTCAAGAACCCCGACGTGATCGGTCTCACCAAGGGCCAGTTCCACTACCGGCACATCCCCAATGTGGCCCTGTTGGTCACGTTCATGCGGGGCGCCCACAACCTCCATCTCTGGATGAAGCGGGAGGAGGACGCCGCGAAGGCGGCTGCTGCGGCCTTGAGGAACCACCGGCTCCTGCCGCGGCGCAGCTCCCAGGTGGCCGTGGTGCTGGACCCGGGCTCCACCATCCTCGAGGAGCCGGCGCTGGCCGAGGACTCCCCGGCGCCGTAGGCGTCGCCGGCACCCTTTCCACCGACCAGGATCCCAGCTTCCTGGATCAAGCGCGCCCTGAGGCCGGCCCAACCGCCGCCCCACGGCGCGCTTCTCGTCTTCTCAGGCCCTGATTTTCACTTCCAGGAGTCCAGAAGACAGCAAAACGCCCGGAGATTGCTCTCCGGGCGCCTGCTTCGCGAAAGTCGGAAGCGTTTTGCGAGTTATTCGCAAGACCCTCCAGTTGAGGGTCTTACGACTCTTGGAAGTCCCCTTGAGATGGGCGATTCCCGAGAGGCCGAGGCCGGTCTTTACACGCCACTTTCCCCACTCCTACACTTTCTGATCTCAGGGGGATTGAACGGTGAAGTCAGGCTTAATCCAGGCCCGGGGCGTGGATGGGGCTGCCAAGCTGACGTCCGTGCGATGTCATGAACTCAGCCCTGGCTTAAGCCCGACGCAACCCGACCTGGCTCCGCCACCTTCGCACCCGCTGCCTTGAGATGATCCGCGCAACTTGGTCCACTTGGTTCGAACCGCGTCAAAGTTGGGGTGAGGGCTGTCGCCCGGCCTAACGATGTGGCTCTCGGCACCTATACCCTCACTACACCGAAGGACTTCTCTCTTGACAGGTGGCACCATCATGGCGTAGGATCTCGCCATGAAAGCGTCACTGTCGGCCAGTCCGTTCGCAAGGTCCCACCTGGATGTTCTTGACAAGGGCTTCGTAGAGAATGCCCGAGAGGTGATCACTCGCTTAGCCAACCCTGAACCGCTGGACGAGACAACAAAGATACGCATGCGTGTGATGACACGCGAACTGCAAGATAACTTCGCGGAGCTTGCCGCGAGCGGCGCCTACCCCGACTTTCTGCGTGCCGCCGCCGGACCCGTGCGCGAACTGTCGAAGGCCATATTGGATACTGAAGACCTTGATAGCCCTGAAAGGCGAGACAGTGCGGCTTTAGGGTTCTTGACAGTTGTCCAAACCTTGGAGGCCGACGTTGAGGGCGCAGAGCTCTGGCGGCAAGACGATGCCGGCGAACTGGCGACCTGGGTGCTGGAGCACCTACAGATCAAAGTGGAGCGCCTTGCTGCCTGGCTGCGTGTCGGCGAGCGCACGATCCAGCGTTGGCAGGAAGGGGGAACTCCTTCTGATCCTGATAGGCTGGCGCGGCTGCAAGCGCTAGTCCGACTTTCAGCGCGACTACGGTTTCTGTACCCGCCTCGGGGCATCGTCCAGTTTCTAGAACGCCCTGTGGAGGCTTGGGGCAAGCAACGAACCGTGGATATTCTTGATGACGAGGAGAGGATCGCAGAGGCCGAGAGGCTCATCGCGAGCATCCGCGGGTAGCGTGTCGGCAGTTTCTCTCGGTGCTCCACCAGAGCCTACGGACCTTGTCGTGTATCGTGCCAATGCTCACCCAGATGCAATGTGGAGCGTGCCGTCACCTGCCGGCAGGTTCAACCCAGCTGGGACTGGACCGACCCAGTACTTTGCGGAGCACCCCTTGGGTGCACTGGCTGAGCGCATCAGGTCTGTAGAGCGCCATTTTGGACGGCCACTGCAGGCAGATGACCCTCTGTATTCCACGTTGACCTCACATCTATGGGTGCTGAAGGTCGATGTATCGGAAACGTTCGACCTAACGTTTTCGACAGCTCGTCTTGTCGGCCTCACCGCAAACCAACTCGTGGAAGACGATTTTGGCCACACACAGCAGGCTGGCGAGCACTATGGCCGCCTAGCTTCATCGTTTCCGAAGGTATGGCGCTATCCAAGCGCCGCCCTGCCCGGGACGACCAATATTGTCGTATTTGGTGCCAGGAGAATGGTCCCGTATGACTTAAACCCAACCTCGCGTCTGCAGATTCCGGGGTCGCTGGCTGCTGCTCGGGCAGCTGCTCCTGTCGAATTGGCTGGTGTAATGCGACACTTTGGCGAGCCCCACGCCGGCCTGGACGCTTGGGTCAGTGGCAATGTGTACGTCCTGGCTCAGCCGCTGAGTTTTGTTGTCTAGTCAGTGATTATTACACTTTCTGATCTCAGGCTGCCTGAACGGTGAAGTGAGACTGGGACTTAGTCAGCGCAGCGGAGTGGTGCATTAGGCAGTACCCTGACTATCTGGCTATTGTGCTGGCTACGTTGGTGCTGCGCCCTACGCAACGCCCCGGAATAGTCCCGCGCCGTGAGCCCAGGTCGGGGATGGGTTCTTCTGCACGCGCCGTCACCATGGCTACGGAACCCGGGTCATCAGCGACAGCGCAATAGTGGCCGCAAAGAATTGACAACAAGTGACAACACCTATGTTATGGCCGCCATGAAAATGAAGAGCTCTGATGAGAGCAGCACGGCCAGAAGCGACCCGGCGTCTATCGACACTGTGAATATGACACGTCCTACTGGCACGATGCGGCTGAGATGGAGGTTGCTTGTTGCGGCGTTGATCACGCTTTCCATTGCGACGGTTGGCTACACGCTGGGTCAACGCGCTGCTTCGCCCACTCCCATTACGGCACAACTGTCCGCTAGCACCTTGGCGAAAATCACCCCAACCTCATCGGGAGTCTTCTACGCGTGCGTGGGTACTCACACCAAGGTCAAGACACTAACCACGCCCGTGAGAGTGCTTGACACTCGTGTTCCCACTGGAGTCAGTGCCAAAGGGGCGGTGGCAGCAAATTCGACTACTACGGTGTCGGTGGCCAATGTGCTGTCCGGCGCGACCTCGGTGATCGGCACATTCACGGTCACCCACTCTTCTGGACCCGGCTTCTTCACGCTCTGGGCACAGGGGACGAGGCCGCTTGCGAGCAACCTTGATGTAAGTAGTGCTGGGCAGACTGTTGCCGATGTCGTCGTGGTGCCATTGACACCACAGGGGACCTTTGAGATCTACAGCCAATCCGGCGGGCAGTTGGTCTTCGACGTGTCTGGCGGCATTTACCAAAGTGGTGGAGCGCTGCGCGTGATCCCATCCGGAACAACGGGATGTCCCTCGGGCGAGCAAATGATTAGTTGGAACGCAGTTGGTCCACAGGGGCCAGCCGGGGCGACGGGACCGCAAGGGCCAGCCGGACCAGGGGAGCAGGTGTTCAGCACCCCGGGGACCTATAAGTACCCAGTCCCAAGCGGGGTGAGCGAGATCAAGGTAGAGCTCTGGGGTGGCGGCGGCGGGGGGGATGGCGAGGGCATGTCCGGTGGTGGAGGTGGTGGTGGCGCAGGCGGGATCCTCAAAGTCCTCATCCCCGTGAGTGGGGTGAGCTCCTGCACAGTAGCTGTCGGCGGCGGCGGCGCCGGCGGCTTCGCGGGTAACGGCAGCAGCGGCGTCGACAGCTCCATCACTTGCGGGACGAGCGCCGGCCCAACCGCTGGCGGCGGCAGCGGCGGTAGCGTTGGCACCTCCACCGGCGGCAGCGTCGGCGGCAGCGGCGGCAGCGTTGGCGGCACTGCCGGCGTCACCGTCCTGGCGGCCACGACCGGCGGCAGCGGTGCCGGCAGCACCAGCGGCTCCGGGGGCAGCGGCGGCGGCTACTACTACGACCCGTCCGGGGGCAGCGGCGGCACTGTCGCTTTTGGCGCTACCAACGCCACCAATGGCGGTAATGGTCCGTTCGTCGGCGCCGGCGGCGGCGGCGGCGGCGCGCCTACCGGCTTGGGCGGCTACGGCGCAAACGGCCTCGTCATCGTCACCCCGGTCTAGTTCGGAGCGGCTGCCACCGGCGTCGTTCGGTTGGTCGCGCCCGGCGAGGTGGACCTGTTCGAGGTCCACCGAGACGGTGCCGGACTCGTCGCCTTCGCCGGCCCAGACCGTCACGGCGGTGACTTCGGCGGTAGCGGCGGCGTACTCTTGCAGACCACCGTAGGTGGCAACGGTGGCTCGGGCGGCTCAATAAGCGGTGGCAGCGGTGGTGGTTACTACTACTTTGTCAACTCCAACGGCGGCATCGGCGCAAACCCTGGTGTTAGCGGCACTGACATTGGCAGTGGGGGTGGTCTATCTAGTAGTGGTGGCAATGGTGCACCCGGCCTCGTCATCGTGATTCCTATTACTTGATCCCCAAACAATCTGGCTCCAGCATCGCAAGACACGCACGGAAAGCCGACTCCGGGCCAGGTGCGGCTCAGCTCCCCGGTCCTGCGGCGCAAGGCCACGAACGCCCTGGGCTGCCCAAAGGTGCCCGTGTCGATGCGGCGACGGGACCCGGGGCTGCCCGTCTGTGATGGCAACCACGGCGACGACGAGGCATGCTGCATTCAGACGGCCACCTTGAAAGCCGAGGAGATCCCGAGCATCTTCCAGTTCCCCTTCTGGGGCACTCCCGCATGGGAGGAGAAGTACGCCAAGCGCACCAACGTGGAGCGGGGCTTCTCGATGTTCAAGAACCCCGACGTGATCGGTCTCACCAAGGGCCAGTTCCACTACCGGCACATCCCCAACGTGGCGCTCCTGGTCACCTTCATGTGGGGCGCCCACAACCTCCACCTCTGGATGAAGCGAGAGGAGGACGCCGCGAGGGCGGCTGCGGCCATACTGCGCAAGCACCGGCTCCTGCCGCGGCGGAGCTCCCAGGTGGCCGTGGTGCTGGACCCGGGCTTCACCCTCCTCGAGGAGCCGGCGCTGGCCGAGGACTCCCCGGCACCCTGAGGGCGGCTCCGCCACCATCCAGCGACCGGGATCCCAGCTTCCTGGATCAAGCGCGCCCTGAGGCAGGCCCAAGCGCCGCCCCGGGGCGCGCTTCTCGTCTTCTCAGGCCCTGATTTTCACTTCCAGGACTCCAGAAGACAGCAAAACGCCCGGAGATTGCTCTCCGGGCGCCTGCTTCGCGAAAGTCGGAAGCGTTTTGCGAGTTATTCGCAAGACCCTCCGCTCGAGGGTTTTGCGACTTTCCGGGGCCCGCTTGAAGTGGGCGACTCCTGCAAGGCGTGGGAAGGTTTTTACACCGCGCTTTCCCGATTCTTACACTTTTTTGATCTCGGCAGCCCTGAATGGTGAAGTCAGGCTGAACCTGGGGTCGGTGGGACGTCAAGGTTGCCTTGTCGGCTGCTTCACTCCGTCCCTCACAACGTCGTGGAGTAGGTCTCCCGATCCGAGCCTGAGCCGCGGATAGCGTTGTCGGCACCCACAGAACGACACTCTCGGCATCCACACCCACCCCTGAGCTGCTCCAGCAGCCACCCCCATTGGTTGCAGGTCTAGGAGTGTCACTCCACTTTGATCTCGACCGCAAAGGGCCGGCTTCTGTCAGTGAGCGCTTAGGCTTTGCTGCTCTACTTCGAGCCGACCCGCCGCTTCGTTCGCCAGTACGGAGATACGCCTCAGGTCCTCGATGACCAGTGACAGCGACGGTGCGGGGTCTTGGCCGGCCTCCAGCGCGTCGGACACCGAGCGCATCGTGCGTCCCTCGAAGTCCCAGTTCAGGTCGAGCGTCTGCCAGAGGAGTGCGATGGCTGCCTCCTGATCTGGGGTCGGCGCGTTCTTCCCGACGATGAGAGTGCCGAGTTTCTGAGCATTGATCTGCGACGCCTCTGGTCCGCGTCTGCAAACGAAAGCGTTCCATCGCTTGTCAAGTGCCAGCCTGCCTGCGTCGTCGAGGCTCGCGATCCGGTGGGAAGGATCGACATCGCGCGCGCGGACAAGAACCGTGTTCTTGAGTTCGGCAATCCCGCTCCATGTTATCGGTCCATCCGCCGGCAAAGCGAAACGGGCAAAGTTGCTTCCTGCCGTCGTCACCATATCTGTTCCGTCTTCGGCCTTCGTAATGATTGCGAAGAGAAGCCGGCCATTGCCCAATCTGCGGTCGCCACGACTTCCATAGATGGTCGGAATGTAGCAGTCATCCGACAGCAGGACAGCCCGTCCCGGCTCAGAAATCGTGCCTTGACCCTCCCTCCCGGGGCGTTCTCGTCCCGAGCGCCCGTGCGCCAGAACGTAGTCGCCCACAAGTCGGAGCTTGTCCGTAGGCTGGGTATAGAAGACTCCGGAAAGAGGAGCCCTGGGCGGGAACGTGCTCTCAGTTAGTCGCATCGCGTCGCCTTCGATATGGACATCAAAGAGGTAGTCGGCCTCAAAGATGTCGCCGAACAGAACGTCAGGCCGGGGAGAGATGAACGCCATGACTCACGCGGATTGGCGCGAGCCGAGCAGCCTTTCCGCCATCTCGCGTCCGGACGACACGGCGACGAATGAGAACGGGCCTTCGCGGGTTACCGGCGCGACCTCGTCCCCCCAGTAGGACTGGTCGAAGGAGAAGGCACGGCCCCTCTTGTTCGTCGCCGTGATCGCCGATTTCCAATCGTCCGGAGCGACTGCCGACCAATCAAGCTGATCGCCACCCAATGTCAGTGCCATGTCGATAGTCGGCATCAGGAAATCCATCCCTCGATCCAGCACGACGACGTGTTGGATGGCCACCACGCCGCCGCTGAACACGGGGTAGGCGACTCGGCTGAACGGGAGGTGCTCGCGATGTTCCGCCACAGCCACGACGCACTCGAGTCCCGCCGTCGACTCGACGCTACCCAATTCGCTTGAGAGCCGGACGCCCCAGTCCTCGAGCTGCTCCGATGCTTCCTCCATGATGCCGCCCCATTCGGCGACAGCCGGACCCGCGTAGTCGGCGACGCGACGGAGCGCCAAGTCGAAACGCCAAGTCGCATCTCCCTGCTCGCGCCGCAGGTCCGCTACAGATGCCCGGAGCGCCTCGGCGACCTCGCGGAAGGCGATACAGGCGAAGACCTCGTCCCGGAGCTGATTGACGCACTCCTTCAGTTCCCGTCGCATTTCCAGTCCGGCGACGAGTCCCGAAAGGGCGAAGATCGGATAGATGCCCGTTCGCAGGCGGTCAACACGCGGAAGCCAATACGGTTCGGGCAGACGGTGCTCATTGCGGAGCCGCTGGAGCTGGCGCGCCCCAGTCCGGCCACCGCCGAGAAACGTCTCCATCTCGTGCTGGGTAAGGAAGCTCGGGGTTAGTCTGGTCATACGGCTAGTGTACCCTAGTAGCGACGCGATGTCGCGACCCCGATGCGCCAACATGTCGCTGCGCGAACGGTAATCGGACTTGAGTGGCTCACGGGCACCGGTACACATCTCGCCAGCCAGAGGAGTCGAGGGGCAGCACGACTCTGGCCGACAGAGGAACGAAGAGCCCCAAGCAGCCGCTCCGGCTGACAAGAAGGCGGCCACCCTGAAGGCGGAGCAGGCCCCGAGCACCTTCCAGTTCCCGTTTTGGGGCACTCCCGAGTGGGAGGAGAAGTACGCCAAGCGCACCAATGTGGAGCGGGGCTTCTCCAGCTTCAAGAACCCCGACGTGATCGGTCTCACCAAGGGCCAGTTCCACTACCGGCACATCCCCAACGTGGCGCTGCTGGTCACCTTCATGTGGGGCGCCCACAACCTCCACCTCTGGATGAAGCGGGAGGAGGACGCCGCGAAGGCGGCTGCTGCGGCCTTGAGGAACCACCGGCTACTGCCGCGGCGGAGCTCCCAGGTGGCCGTGGTGCTGGACCCGGGCTCCACCCTTCTCGAGGAGCTGGCGCCGGCCGAGGACTCCCCGGCGCCGTAGGCGTCGCCGGCACCCTTTCCACCGACCAGGATCCCAGCTTCCTGGATCAAGCGCGCCCTGAGGCCGGCCCGACCGCCGCCCCAAGGCGCGCTTCTCGTCTTCTCCCCGTGTGATCATGGGATGGGACTCCTCTGGCTGACCGGATACAACACCGTCAGCTTGGGGGGTCCCACTCCGTTTCCAACGTCTTCTGAGCTGGCCCTCGGGCCAGCTCAGGGGTGGGGAGTTTCAGTGATCAGGTCTGGGGAGTTTCAGATGATCCTCAGCACCTCGACCTCAAGTGGCCAGAATGGTGAAGTCACGGTCCGTATGAGTCGCACCAAACCGCACCATGCTGCCGGACTTACCGCCGCTTGGGACTCCTCCCGGCGCGCCGGACTCGACCCAAGCGTGGGTTTGCCCTACACGGCGCCACTGAACAAGCCGCTCGATCGCCCTCCTCACAAGTTGAGCACCATCTGGAGACCACGCCCGATGGCAGCGCGCTGGCTGGGAGTGCAGTGCGCCGGGCGGGGAGGTCGAGGGGGCGTCTGCTCCAGGCGTGCCGTCGGAATGAGCTGGATGTCGCCGACGATTGCGGGGCCACCGCTCAAGGGCACTTCCCATCGCTGTCGCAGTTCCTTGCGCTTGCTGGTCAGCCTAAGGCCGATGACGA
>JAJYPP010000164.1 GCA_021795235.1 bacterium | reverse complement strand
CCTACCGGCCGTAGGCTGAGATCGACCGAGAGACCCAAGCGGTCCGCCGGGTGTGGGCCGAGGTATTGGGTGGCCCCTTCCGCCTGGGCATCACCGCCACCCACCGGCAGCCCGAAGACGACCTCGCGGGCCGCCTCGCCCCGATCCACCACGATCCCCCCGGTCGCGACTCCCCCGGTGGCTATGACGAAGTGGTCAGCTCTGACCTCGACCTGGCGGCCGGGCCCAGCGACGACCAGCGCGGTCACCCGGCCGCCAGCCGCTCGGGCGCCGACCACCGTTGCTCCGACCACCAGGCTGCCTCCGGCTCGGCGCAGGACGCTGATGAGGAGCGCCTGCAGGCGCAACCCCGAAACCGAGGGAGGCAGGGTGGGGATCTCGAAGACCGGCTTGCCTATCCGGTCCTGGAGATCGGACCACACCCGGTGGGAGTGCTGCAAGCCGAGCAGGGCCGGCAGGCCAACCACCTCTTCCGCTGCCAGCTCCAAGCGGATGGAGCTGACCAGATCAGCTCTGACCCGGTCCTCTTCCAGACGCCGTGCCAGTAACTGGGGACGAAGCCCATTGGCGTCCCCCGGCATGCCCACCTCGACCGCACGGGCATGGATAGGGGCTCCGCTGCGAACACCGGCCGCGGTCAGGTTGTCGGCCACGAGCTGGGGATAGAAGTCGCGGTAGCCTCTGATGCCGACGATGAGCACAGAGCCGCCACGGCTCAGGTCTCCCGCGGCCATGGTCTCGGGGACCAGGGCGGTGGGGCGGAGCGCGCCCACCGCCGAGGGCAGAAACAGGTTGCGCTGGGGGCTTCCCTGGTAGCCGAGGGGGGCCGCCAACTTCAGAAACCAAGAGCAGCTGGCCTCCAGGACCCCGCTGCCGAGGCGGCCGAGCGGGTGGCCGGGGTGGGCGGCCAGGAATGCCGGCAGCTCGCTCTGGGGAGATGCGACCGGCGCCGCGGAGTAACCGAGCACGTCTATCACCCCGGGCGCCAGCGGGAGAGCCCCATGTCCGGCGGCGTACACGGCGACATCCCGGCCCTCCTGCGCCAGCCTGATCGCTGCCACCAACCCCGCCAGACCAGCCCCGACCACGATCGCTTGGCGGCTCATTGGTCGAGCACCAGCACTCCACCGGCCGCCCCCCCCTGAGGGGAGATTCAGCGGGCTCATTCGGGAACGTGCTCCAGGTCGAGGATCCCCTGGAATATCCACTGATCCAGACGGGTCTGGCGCAGCTGGTCGCCCCAGGAGATCAGGCGCGTCCCCTTCCAGCGCTCCTGGATGAAGTTGTTCAGTGACCGAATGGCCGCCAGGCGGTCGTACTGGCCCCCCTGATGGAGCATGGCCGCCACCCTGAAGGCACAGAAGCCGCCCTGACAGGGGCCCATCCCCACCCGCAGGGCTCGCCTCAGATCATCCAGCTGCCAGTTGGGCCGCCGGGACAGAGCGGCTTCGAGGTCGCGTCGGGAGACCAGCTCGCATTCGCAGATCAAAGGGTCGTCGGATTCGTCGCTCTCCATCTGCTCCTGGCGGGCCCCGATCCAGTAGTAGTGCTGGGACTCACTGTCCGGAAGCGGCACCGACTCAGTGCGGCACGGAGCCTCGACATCAAGCTTCTTGGCTGCCAGGTCGACCGCGTCCTTGGCCATCAGCCGGAAGGTGGTGAACTTGCCGCCAGTCACGGTCAGGAAGTTGCCAACCCCGTCCCGTTGGGCGTGGTCCAGTACCGAGTGGGAACGGGTGACATCCCTGGTGTCGCTCACCTGTCCACTGGCATGCTTGGGGAAGAGCGGTCGCGCGCCTGACCAGACGCGCAGCGCCCGGCTCTTGCTGAAGCCCGGCACAAGGGCCTCACCCGCCTCCATCATCTGGGCTATCTCGGCAGCGGTCGGGTCGATGTCGTCAGGATCGGCCGCGGGGACGTCGGTGGTGCCGATCACGCTGACGGTGCGTATGGGGACCAGGATGTCTCCGTCCCCAGGCATGGTGCAGCGGTTGACCACGGTGTTCACCAGGCGGTGGTTCATGGCGATCATCACCCCCTTGCCCGGGACCACTCCCACCTCGCACCCGGCCAGGGCTGCGATCTGGCCGCTCCAGGCCCCTCCGGCGTTGATGGTGCAGCGGGCCCGGACCAGCCTCTCGGCGCCGGAACTGGCGTCGCGAAGCATGGCCCCGACCACCGCCTCGCTCTCCACCACCAGGCTCGTCACCGCGTGATATGGCAGCACGACAGATCCCAGGGCGGTGGCCCCCCGGACACAGGCCCAGACGGTCTTCCAGGCGTCCACGGAGGCGTCGGAAACCAAGAAGGCCCGGCTGATGCGCGGGTTGAGGCGCGGCTCACGGCTCAACGCCATGGCCACGGAGATCTCCTCACAGGGCACGCCCGTGGCGACGCAGCCGGCCACGAATCTATCCGCGTATTCGGGGTCGTCCAGGGGCGTGGTCACGAAGAGGCCCCCGGTGTCCTCGATGCAGTCGGCGGCGATGCGACGCAGGTGCAGATTCTCGGCGGCGCACTCCCTGGCCGAGGAGGGGTCCTTGACCACGTAGCGCCCGCCTGAGTGCAGCAGGCCATGGAAGCGCCCGGTGGTGCCGGTCGCGAGGTCGCCCCGGTCCACCAGGGTGACGTGGAGCCCCCGCAACGCGGAGTCCCACGCCACCCCAGCCCCGGTGGATCCTCCCCCGATCACCAGCACGTCGGTATCGAGTCGGTCCATCGGTGGGTCCTCGGTCCGGTCAGCTTCTACGCGGGTTCTACTCGACCCAATCGAAGGTCCTGGTGACGGCCTTCTTCCAGAGCGCGTACTGGCTGTCGCGCTTGGCGGGGTCCATGTTCGGCTCCCAGGTGCGATCCACGCCCCAGTTGGCCCGCAGCTCGTCAAGGTCCTTCCAGAACCCAACCGCCAGCCCGGCGGCGTAGGCGGCTCCCAGGGCGGTGGTCTCGGCCACCTTGGGGCGGATCACCGGGACCCCCAGGACATCCGCTTGCACCTGCATCAGCAGCTCGTCGTGGACCATCCCGCCGTCCACGCGCAGGGACTTGAGGGCCACCCCCGAGTCCTTGTCCATGGCCTCCACCACCTCCTTGGTCTGCCAGGCGGTCGCCTCCAGCACCGCCCTGGCGATATGACCCTTGTTTACGTAGCGCGTGAGTCCGGCGATGACCCCCCGGGCGTCACTGCGCCAGTAGGGAGCGAAGAGGCCAGAGAAGGCGGGCACGAAGTAGACGCCACCGTTGTCCTCCACCGTCGCCGCCAGCTGTTCGACTTCGACCGAACTCTTGATCATGCCCAGGTTGTCGCGCAGCCACTGCACCAGGGCCCCGGTGATCGCGATCGAGCCCTCCAGGCAGTAGACGGGAGCCTGGTTCCCGATCTGGTACCCGAGAGTTGTCAGAAGCCCGCTCTTGGACTGGATCGGCTCGGTGCCGGTGTTGAGGAGCAGGAAGTTGCCCGTCCCATAGGTGTTCTTGGCCTCACCCACGGAGTAGCAGGTCTGCCCGAAGATGGCCGCCTGCTGGTCCCC
>JAJYPP010000067.1 GCA_021795235.1 bacterium | reverse complement strand
TGGCGAGCCTCTGGGCCGTGGCTTCCACCGCAACGTCTACGCCTCTCCAGTCCGTCCGTACGGGGACTGGGGACCAGGACGTGAAGGCACGCCATCGCTCAGGATCGCTTAGCTGTTCTGAGACGCTTCGCAGGTCTTGGAGTCCGGGCGACGGGGACCAGCCCGAGGGCTGGTCGGGGTGGTCCGAAGGGAGTGGGCCAGGTGTCCTCAGGCCGGAGCGAGGGTCACCAGGGTGATGTCGCCCAGCTGGCGATATCGACCGGGGCTGGTGCCCACTGCGGGCCAAGCCTCCCGTCTAGCGGCATATGATGCCAAGTGAGGGACCGGAGCCGGAATCCACCCAATGGTTTCGCGCGTCGCGTCGAGCCGGCCAGGACTCCAATACCGTGGCCCGTTCGGGGGGGTCAGGCGCAACCGCCCGGGCCTAGCTGGCCGACTTCGGAAGCCGAAAGTTCACCAAACTCCAGAGCATCCGGCGGCTATGGCCGAGGGCCAGCCGGACTTCGGTTCAAGTGGGGCGCCCGTCACCAATTGGAGGAGTTCAGTGTGTAGTTGAGGGACACTCCGCTGCCCACCCGGGACTACCAGCCGAGTGGTCGGGTCGAGTGCGGCGCTGGGCTAGACGGTTCGTGACCGGATCACGGATGGCCTACGTAGCAGGCGGTAGCCGGGGGAGTCGCGCCGTCTCAGCCACTGACCTGGAATCACTGGCCCGCCTCCGACTTGGCTCGGCCAGCGGCGACCTATGGCTGGAGCGACGTGGCGCCGGGGTCGAGCTATGTCAGGCGGCCTTGAGCCCTCGCCTGAGACTCGCCGCCAACAGGGCGATGATCGCCAGGGGAACGACCACCACCGCCGCCGCCTGCGCTGACTTGGCGATGAGCCAACCGGCGACCACGATCACCGCGACACCTAGCGCGACCTCAGGGGTATCTCCGACGATGAATTCCCACCAGAAGCGGCCGAAGGTTGCGAGCCAGCGACCCAATCTCATGTGGGCTCCGCGGCGCCCGACTGCCGGCGACTTCGAGTGAGCAACCCAACCGCAACCCAGGTGGTAACCCCGTACAGGGCCAAGAGCCCGAGGAGGGCCAGGTCGGCACCCGGCCACTGCAGCCCCGCGCCCTCACCACCCCAGAAGGTGCCGAAGGTAACCAGCATCAGCCCGACTCCCATCTTCATGGAGTTCTCCGGCACCTCGCTGAGTTGGCGCGCCAGCACCGCGCCGACGATACCCACCAGGACGATGGCGGACCCGGCCCCGATCACCGCGACGCCGAGATTGCCGGAACTGAGACCCAGGGTGAGGACGATCATCACCACCTCAAGGCCCTCCAGGAATACGCCCTTGAAGCTGATCACGAAGCCGATGGCATCGCGGCCGGACCCCCGCAGGGGGAGGCCCGACAGCCGGGTCATCTCGCGCTTGTAGATGGCGTCCTCGTCGCGGAGCGCCTTGTGGCCGCTGGCCCGCAGGATCGCCTTCCCCAGCCACTGCAGGCCCAGGACAAGGAGGAGGCTGCCCACGACCACGCGGAGCACCGATATGGGAACCAGGTGGGTCAGGGCCGGACCTACTGCGGCCACGATCGCGGCCAGCACCAGGACCGCGAGGGCCGAACCTTCCAGGGCGGACCGCCAGCCCCGGGTGAGGCCGGCAGCGAGGACGATGGTGAGGGCTTCCACCATCTCCACAGCACAGGCGGCGAAGACCGCTAACCCGACGAGGACGGTGGCGGTCACCCGGGCGACCCCATGAGATCGGCCCTCTCGGTCGGCCACGCCGGCACTCCCTCTGGCAGGCGCGGCTGGTCGGGGCTGACGGCGTCCAGGCGCTCGACGCCATCCCGGTAGGGAAAGGCGAGGCAACCGACCGGGTCGATCAGCACCACCACGTTCGACCCCCTGGCCGCCCGGGTGTTGGACCGCACCCCGGTCAGTCGGAAACCTTGTGCCATGTCCACCACGTGGTCGTAGGCGCCGGAGCGGAACGAGGAATCCCTCACCACTCCGCAGAGCGCCCCGAACCCACTCGGGCCGAGCGAGAGGGCGTCGGCCCGCAGCAGCACCTGGGCCGCCTCCCCGGGCCGGGGATCACCCATGGCGGTGGCCTCCAGCTCCACCTCTCCGCAGCGGACCCGAACCCGCTCCGGACCCGTGCGGCCGACCACGTGGGCATCCATGGAACCGGCCAGACCGGTGAACTGGGCCACGAATGGGTTGGCGGGCAGGCGGTAGACCTGCTCAGGCGGCCCGATCTGCAGGATCCGGCCCTGGTGGATGACCGCCAACTGGTCCGCGAGCGAGAAGGCCTCCTGCTGGTCGTGGGTTATGTAGATCACGGTGGCGCCGCTGTCCCGCGTCAAGGTGGCGATCTCGACCCTGAGCTGCTCTCGGAGGTGGGCGTCCAGGTTGGAGAGCGGTTCGTCGCAGAGGAGTAGCGGCGACTCCCCCACCAGCGCTCGCGCCAGCGCCACCCTCTGCTGCTGCCCCCCGGACAGCCTCCCGGGGTACTGGTCCGCCAGGTGCGACATGCCCACCCGCTCCAGCATCTGGAGCGCTCGATTGCGTCGCTCACTCCCCCGCACGGCGAGCCGTCGGAGAGCGAAGCCCACGTTCTCGGCCACGGACATGTGGGGCCAGAGAGCGTAGTCCTGGAAGACCATCGAGAGGTGGCGGCGGTCTGGGGGCAGGTGGACCCCCGGACCGGCCACCTCCCGGCCCGCGATGTGGAGGGTCCCTGAGCTCAGCCGCTCGGTCCCGGCGATACAGCGCAGGAGAGTCGTCTTCCCCGAGCCGGACGGCCCCAGGAGCACGACGAAGCTGGAGCGGAGAACGGCGAGGTCGATGCCGTCCAGCACCCTGACATCCTGGTAGAACTTGGTCAGGCCGGCGGCGACCAGAACCGGCTCGAGGGATTGGGTGTCCGCGGTTTCGGAGAGGGTCATCGCGTTGCCCCCACCTGCCGCCATCCCTTGGGGGTGAGCAGCCGGTAGGCCATCAGGACCACCCCCACCACGGCCAGGGCGAAGACCACTGAGGCCACCGACATCGCTGTACCTGGACCGTACGAGTTGAGGGCCAGGGCATGTGTGAGCGCCACGGAGAGAGTGGGCGAGCCGGGCGGGTAGAGGAGCTGAGAAACCGGTAGCTCGAACAGCACTCCCGTGAAGGTCAGGATCCAGGCCCAGACGAGGCTGCGGCTCACCACCGGAACCAGGGCATCCCTCACCGCACCGATCTGCGAGGAGCCATGCACGCGGGCAGCCTGGACCGGCGAGCGGTCGACCTGGGCCACCGGGCCCATCAGGACCCTGGTGGCGGTCGGGAGCGCGCCCGCGAAGTAGGCCATGGCCAGGAGCGGAGTGGTGCCGTACAGGCGGATCCCGATTTGATTGATGAGTGGCAGGTTGTAGGCAAAGATGTACCCGGCGCCCAGGACGATGCCCGGGAGAGCGACCGTTGCCAGGAGCAGCAGATCCACGTACCGGGCGGTGATGCCTCCGCGTCCCCGCGTCAAGTAGATGGCCAGGGGGACCGCCGTGAGCGCCACCAGGGTCGCCACCGCGATGGCCAGTTCAGCTGAGTACCCCATGGACGACGAGAGCGCCCCGGCCTCGCCGAGCCCCTGGTAGTGCCCCAGCTGGCCGAGCCCCTGGTAGTACTGCAGCGTGAGCCCGCTCCCGCCGGACCCGCTGCTGGAGGTCTTGAGCAGCGATGCAACCACCGCCCCGACGGTCGGCACCCCCAGGGCCAGGCCAAAGTATGTCCCGAGCAGCGCCAGGCCAGCGAGCTGTCCCCGTTTCCCCAGCACCACTCGTACCGGTTGCCGGGTCCTCCCGCTGAGGGCGCCGTAGACCCGACCCCGCAATGCTCTGGACTGCGCGAAGAGCGCCAGCCCCACCGCCGCGATGAGCATCCATCCCACCGCCGCCGCAATCGGGAACTGGCTGGGAAAGTTGTCGACGGCCCCAAAGAGGGTGTAGGTGGCGAGCTGGAACTTACTGCTGGCGGCGAGGGTGTAGGCGACCCCGAAGTCGCTGATGGTCTCGGCGAAGACCAGAGCCAGTGCCGACCAGACGGCCGGTGCCATCATCGGGAGCAGGATCCGCCAGACCGCCCAGCGTCCGGCACCGTGGATCCGCGCGGCATCATCGAACTCGCCTCCCAGAGCGGCCATCGCCAGCGATGTGGTGAGGTAGGCGAAGGGGACCCCCTTCAGGACGTAAACGAACACCACCCCTACCGGTCCAAAGAAGATCGAGGTCAGCCAGGGGACCCGGAAGCCCAGATCCCAGAAGGCGCCATGACTGACCAGCAGCTGCTCCCAGCCCAGGGAAACCAGGTAGGAGGGTGCCATCAGCACCGCCCAGATCAAGAAGGGCCAGAACCACCGGCCCACCAGGTTGGAGCGGTGGGTGAACCAGGCCAGGAGCAGTCCCACCAGCAACGCGCCCACCGCCGCTATGGAGCTCACCAAAATGGAGTTGGCCAGTCCCAGAAGAACGCCGCCATGCACTGCGGAGGCGAAGCTGCCGATGGTCAACCAGGCGGGGCCCTGGGAGAAGAGATGGGGCGAGAATGCCACCACCAGGAAGAACCCCACCGGGAAAACGAGCGTGACGACGAGTATGGCGCCGACCACCAGGCTGGGGGCTGCTGTCCGCAGCCCCCAGCGCGTGTGGGTCCATCGATGCCACCTAGCGATCTCGGCCACCTGTTCTCAGGAGACGATGTTGGAGGTGAACCACTGGTCGATCGCTGACTCCCGCGGGCCCCAGGTGTAGGCGTTGAGGATCTGGTACGGGACCGAGGAGAACGATGGGACCAGTGGGGACTGCGGGTAACCCTTCACCACCGGCCAGAAGAGCGAGTCTCCGTGGGGGTCACCGATCAGGCGCTGGTGCTGGCCGGCCGCCGAGAAGACGTAGTTGACGAACTCCTCCGCCTCGAGTTGCTCCTGGTGGGATGCCTTGCCGTCGATCCCAATCACCGACGGGAGCAGGGTGACGGGGCTGAGGTATGCCACCTTCAGGTTGGGGTTCTGGTAGGCGGCCCCAATCCCGGCTGAGTTCTGGACCAGGGCCAGCTTGATCTGCCCCTGGGTGAGAGCCGTGAGAGTCACCCCGTTGGTGTCGGAGATCTTGAGCCCGTTGGCTTTCAGCTGCCGGAAGTAGGTCTCCCCGTTGCTCAACCCGCCCAGGTGCTGCATCATCCCGGCCACGAAAGGATAGGTCGGGCCGGAGATGGCCGGATTGTTCATGCCCACGGCGTTCTTCCATTGCGGCAGGAGCAAGTCCGACCACGAAGTTGGTGGCTGGGTCACCACCTTGGAGTTGTAGACCACCGCTGGCATTGCGGTGAAGCCCGTGGGGATATAGCTGTGATCCGCGGGAATCACTTTGAGGGCCGCGGCCGTCCAGTTGGCCCTGGGTTCGAAGCCGCGCACCAGATAGTGCTGCCTGTCGAGTGCGGCGAAGGCCTCGTCGCCATCCACCCAGAGGAGCCCCCATTGTGGATTGTTGATCTCGGCCTGAATCCTGGCCAGCAGTGGACCTGTGGAGTCGTCCAGGAGCTTAGTGGGAATGCCTGTCTGCTTCTGAAATGCGGCCACCGTGTTGGCGTCGTAGCCCTCGGCCGCGTAGACAATCAGGGGCACTTTTTTGGAGCTGGCCTGCGTGGTGGCAGCCCCGCAGCCGGTGAGCGCGATGGCCGTGGCAACCAACACTGCCGCGCTGGCAGCCAGTGGCCTTCGCCGGTGGCGCAGCCTGAGTCGTATCTTCATCCGTCCCTCCCAGGTTCTAGCGTGCGGTGCTGCGGTGGCGCTCCCAAGCGCCCTGCCGTCAGCCGACTGGCGCAAAGCTATTGGGGCCGCCGTTAAGGAGGAGTTATGAGGGACGTGGCGGGAGATATACGGCGATTCGGCGAGGATCAGCGGCGGTCGGAAAGTAGCCTTGGGCTGCTCCTTCTCGGCGCTTGCACGGGATGGTGAGCAGCACGCTGAACCACAATACGTTCCCGCCCAGGGAGGGCCAAGTGGTTAGCGCATGTCTCGCGAGATGTCCCTTAACCACCTCATAACCACGCCGCCGGAAACTGACGTGGTTGTATATCGGCCGCTTGGGGAGGACCTCTATAGAACACCGAGCGAGGCTGGGACGGCCGAGCGGCTGGAACTTTGGCTGCAGCAACTTTTAGCGGTGACGTCATTCCTGTCAGTGCGCGGCATTCGCCGCGCCCAGCTATATGAGGAGTCTTGATGCCAGTTGGCAGTGACAGTTCGAACAGTGCCCAGGCGCTCTACGGAAAGTTGGACAACGCCCCGCTGAACTCCAAGCATTGGTACACCGTCCTGACCGCGGGAATGGGGTTCTTCACCGATGCGTACGACCTTTTCATCATCGGCACGGTCACCGCGATCCTCACTCCGATCTTCCATCTGTCTCTCGCGGAACTTTCGTTGCTCAACTCGATCTCCCTGCTCGCCTCGGTCATCGGAGCTCTGCTGTTCGGGCGTCTGATGGATGTCTTTGGGCGCAAGGCGATCTATGGCACCGAGATGGCTCTGTTGGTGATAGGTGCGCTTGCCTCGGCCTTCACCGGTGACTTTCTGGCCCTCTTCCTTTGCCGGATCGTGGTGGGGATCGGGGTCGGCGGTGACTACGCGACGTCCGCTGTGATCACGTCCGAGTACTCCAACCGGCCCAACCGCGGACGGCTGGTGGGGACTGTCTTCGCGATGCAGGGATTCGGGCTCCTCGCGGGCCCACTCTTCGCCTCGCTGCTGCTTGGCACCGGGGTGCCGGCGGGGATCGCATGGAGGATCATGCTGGCCTTTGGGGCGGTCCCCGCTATCTCGGTGATCTACCTTCGCCGCAGGATCAAGGAGACCCCTCGGTACAGCCTGGCGATCAAGGGTGACCTGGCGGCCACCGCCGACGCCGTTCAGTGGACCACTGGCCAGTCGGTGGCGGTCCAACCTGAGGTGACTGGACATGGCGCCAGGGGCCGCGGACCGTCCATCACCAGTCCCGTCTTCGTCAAGAGGCTGATCGGGACAGCCGGCTGTTGGATGCTGATGGACGTCGCCTTCTACGGCAACGGGGTTTCCTCTCAGATCATCCTGAAGGCGCTCTTCGGTAAGGCCTCCTTGCTGCACAACACAATCGTGGCGGCGATCATCTTCGCGGTCTTCGCGGTGCCCGGCTACTGGGTCGCCGTGTGGCTGATGGACAAGATCGGGAGGAAGCGAATCCAGTGGCAGGGATTCGCAATGATGGCGGTGGGCTACGGCTTGATCTGGGTGGTCCCCGGGATTGTCAAGATCCCCGTCCTGTTCTTGGTCATCTATGGCTTGACCTACTTCTTCATCGAGTTCGGGCCCAATGAGACGACCTTCGTGTACCCCTCAGAGATTTTCCCAACCGCCTTCCGGGGGTTTGCGGACGGGATCTCCGCCGCCGGGGGTAAGACCGGGGCGTTTGTGGCTGCCCTGCTCATGCCCAGCGCGGTCAAGTACCTGGGACTACCTGGGAGTCTGGGTATCCTCGCCGGGGTGGCGGTGGCTGGCGTGGCGCTGACCCTCTGGGCCCTGCCGGAGCCGATGGGCCGGACACTCGAGGAAGCTTCGATGGAGAGTTACACCCCCGCGGCGGCCAGCACCCCGGTGACGGTCTGAGACAAAGCCGGGAGTGGGCGAGCCCCAGGGGCTCGCCCACTCAATCACCTCGGCTTCGAGATCCTGGTCAAGAGGGTACTGACGTCCGTGGTCGAGCAGGACAAGGTGAGAAGGATTTGCATCTCCTGCCCACCCGGTGCGGCCAGATTCTCCTGCGAGCAGTAGTCGGCCTGAGCCAGCAACTGGCGGGGCATGATCACCGCTCCCGCAGCGGCAATAGCAGCTCTGGTCTGCCCAATCACGGGCAGCAACTTCCCCACACCGCCAGAGCATTGGGTGACCCTGGTGGCCGGGATCGCCCCCTACTTGTCGCTCACCACCGTTTCCGCGTTGTACCCGTAGTGGAATCTGCCGTCGCCCGTCTCCATCGTGTGCGAGTCGGGATCGGTGAAGTTGCGCTGGGCCCGGGGTGGGGATACAGCTTTCGCCTGCGAAGTTTCCGTCAACGCTCGTCCACTGGATCCCCCGGTCGCGCACGGGACTGGCGCTCCCAGGCCTGGGCGGCAGCTTGGAGGATGTCCCAGGGGGAGCCGAGGGGCGGGGTGTAGGACAGGTCGAGGTCGGAGACCTCGTCGGCCCTCATGTGATGGTAGAGGGCGGCGGCGGCGGTGTCGATGCGTTTGGCGACGCCGGTGGTGGTGGCGCCGAGCATCTGGACACCGAGGATCTGGCCGGTCCGGGTGTCGCCGGTGATGCGCACCTGGACCGGTTGGGCGCCTGGGTAGTAGACCTTGTGGTCATCGGCGACGACGGGCACGGTCCGGGGGGCGAAGCCAGCGGTGGCGGCCTCATGGTGGCGCAAGCCGGTGCGGGCGACGGCCAGGTCGAATATCTTGACGACCTGGGTACCGAGCGAGCCGGCGAATGTCCTGTCGCCGCCGACGGCGTTCTCGCCGGCGGTAAGTATTCGGTGACCCCATAGGGACCGGTCTCTCCAGGGCGAGGGGGGGGACTGGACACGAGGGGTGTCCATGGTGTTCACTGGGGGTCGTGGCCCCCAGATGGCAGGTCGAGGCGAAGCGCTGGCACGCGGAGGCGGAGCACCTGGCGGGCGAGGTAGCCCGGCTCGAAGCCGAGAATGTGGGGCTGCGGTCGGAGAATGCGGAGCTGCGCGCACGGGTTGCCGAACTCGAAGCTCAGGTGGTTGCCCTCTCGGAGAAGGTGGCGACGCTGGCGAAGCTCGTCTTCGGCACCTCCTCGGAGCAGAAGAAGTCGGCCCAGCCGGTGGCCCGGCTTGACGCGGATGTCGGCGGAGCCGTGGGGGAACAACGGCGCAGTCGCGGCCAGCAGCCCGGCAGTGTCGGCCATGGCAGGCGGGACTACTCGGGTCTGGAGACCAGAGAGGAGATCCACGACGTGCCCGAGGGCGAGCGGGTATGCCCCCAGTGTGGGGCGCCATACGACGCCTTCAACGAGGAGACCTCGCAGCAGATCGACTGGCAGGTGCGGCTGACGCGGATCCTCCAGCGCCGGCCGACCTACCGGCGGACGTGCCGGTGCCCTGGGCGCGCCATCCTGGCCGCCCCGGTGCCCGCCAAGCCGATCCCCAAGGGCTTGTTCACGAGCCAGTTCCTGGCTCGCCTGGTGGTCGAAAAGTACGTCTTGGGCCGCCCCCTCGAGCGTGTTGTGACCGCGCTGCGCAGCGACGGGCTGGAGGTCGCCAAGGGCACTTTGGTGGGATCCCTGGAGGCGACCTCGGCGCTGCTCGCGCCCCTGGATGCCGGGATCCGTGCCCGCAACGCCGAGGCGGGGCACCTGCATGTGGATGAGACCAGCTGGAACGTGTACGAGTTGATGGCGGATAAGGTGAACCACAGGTGGTGGCTGTGGACCTTCGTGGGTCCCGACACCAGCGTGTTCCTGATCGACCCGCACCGCTCCACCCAGGTGGTCACCAGGCACCTGGGGATCGACCTGGAGGCGGGCTCCCTGGGGGAAGGCCGGCACCTCCTGCTCAGCTCGGACTTCTTCACCGTCTACCAGTCCCTGGCAGGTGTGGATGGCCTGGACCCGCTGTGGTGTTGGGCGCACATCCGCCGCTACTTCATCCGCGCGGGTGACGCCCACCAGGAGCTCAAGGGCTGGACGGAGGCATGGCTCGAGCGCATCCGGGTGCTGTACGTGGCGCACCGGGCGCTCCAGGCCAGTCCTGGCAGCCCCGAGCACATCCGGGCCGAGGTCGGCTTCGCGGACGCACTCGGCGCCATGGACACTGCCCGCAAGACCGAGGCGGCTGACCCCGGGCTGCATCCCGCCGCCACCAAAGTGCTCGCTACCCTGGGGCGCGAATGGGAAGGGCTGGCCCGCCACCAGAGCTTCCCGGAGCTGCCACTGGACAACAACTCGGCCGAGCGCACCCTGCGCAACCCAGTGGTGGTGCGCAAGAACTGTTACGGCTCGGGCGCCGCCTGGGCCGCCACCCTGGCCGCCCGGGTCTGGACCATCACCGCGACGGCCGCCCGGGCCCAGTGCAACCCCCTTGCCTACCTCGGGTCCTATCTGGACGCCTGTGCCGAGGCCGGCGGGCGTCCCCCCTCGGGCCCGGCACTGGCCCGATTCTTCCCCTGGGCAGCCAGCGAGGCCGACCTTTCCGCTTGGCAGCTGGTATCCCCAGGTCCGGCCCCGTGAGCGACTCGCGCCGCTACTGTGCCCGGGACTTCTCCGCCGAGGATATGGAAGTTGTCCGCCACCTCACGGTCACGCTCCCCCACCGGAGCGCGATCGCGGCTGAGCTCTGCGCAGCGCTCGGTTGGCGCCGCCCCGACGGCCGGCCCAAGGAGATGTCGGCGCGGGTTGCCCTCTTGCGCATGGAGCGGGACGGGCTCATCACCCTGCCGCCGCCGCGCAACCCCAACGGCAACGGCCACATCCTCCGCTACGCAAAGCCGGAACTCAATTGGGTCAAAGCGGCCCCCCCATCGCTGTCCGCGCTCGGCCGAATCGAGCTGGTCGTGGTCGACACTCCCGCAGCGTCACGCAGGTGGCGGGGGCTGATCGCCTCCTACCACTACTTGGGCAACACCCACTTCGCCGGTGCTCAACTGCGCTACCTGGTGGAGAGCTCCTGGGGAACCCTGGGCGCCCTCGGGTTCGCGGCCTCGGCGTGGAAGTGTGCCCCCCGCGACTCCCACATCGGTTGGGACCCACCCACTCGCGAAGCCCGTCTGCACCTGGTGGTCGGCAACGCCCGCTTCTTGATCCTGCCCCACGTGCGGGTGCCCAATCTGGCCTCCACGATCCTCGCCAGGGCAGTCCGCCGCCTACCCGCAGACTGGCACACAGCCTACGGCTACTCGCCGGTGCTCTTGGAGACCTTCGTCCAGGCCGACCGTTTCACCGGCACCAGCTACCGGGCGGCGAACTGGACCCATGTCGGCCAGACCAAGGGTCGCGGCAAGCTCGACCGCTACAACCGGTACGCGCTCCCCATCAAAGATATCTACCTCTACCCCCTCCAGCGCGACTACCGCCGCATCCTCACCACACCTGCCTGAGGGCGACTCCTCATCGGGGTGCCTCAGCACTCCCCCCTGCTTACGGGGTGCCCGAACATTTACCGCCGGCGACTCGGCCCTGCTTGTGGGCGGTTGTGCCCAGCGGTAGGTAGGTGGGCTCGGGGAGTAGCCGGTGGTGGGTGTGCACGCAGTCCCCGGCGGCGAACACATCGGGGAGGGTGGTGCGCATGTGCCGGTCCACAGCGAGCGCCCCTCGGACCCCAATTGCAGCCCCCGCGGCGGTTGCCAGCGCGGCATCAGGGCGCACTCCGACCACGACCAGCACCAGATCCACAGTGCGGTTGAACCCAGCAGCGCCGCTCACCACTAGCTCTCGGCCAACCTGGCGGATCTCGGTGACCGTGGTGCCGGTAACGACCTCGACGCGGTGGGCGACCAGCTCGGCCTCGACCAGGGTGGCGAGCTCGGGGTCGACGGTGGGGAGCACCTGCGGGAGGGCTTCGACCACGGTCACCGATAGCCCCCGGACGGTGAGGGAGTCGGCCATCTCCATGCCGATGTAGCCGGCACCGACGATCAGGGCGCGCTCAGTGGGGCGGTTCGTCAGGGTGTCGGTTAGGGCGAAGGCGTCGTCCATTGTGTGCAGCAAGTGGACTCCCTCGGCCGGGCCGAGGGAGTCCAAGCCGACGATCGGGGGTCGGATGGGGATGGCTCCGGTGGCCACGATCAGGGTGTCATACGCGAGGGCCTGTTCACTGCCGCTGCGGTCGGTGACGGTGAGGATGCGGGCGGCCGGATCGATCCGCTGGGCGGTGTGCTCGAGGAGCAACTGTAGGCCGGCGGCCGCCAGATCGCCTTGGCTGCGATGCGCCAGGGACCGCCAGTCGGGGATCTCGCCGGAGACGTGGTAGGGGATCCCACAGATGGAGAAGTTGGGATAGGCGTCAGCAATCACCAAGGTGGTCTCGACCCCAGGGGCCAGTTCGCGGGCGCGCAGGCCAGCGCTGATACCAGCGTCGCTGCCCCCGACGATCAGGACGCGGGTCACGCCGACCGCCGTTCGCGGCCCCCCCGGGTGTGGCAGCTCACCTCCCCGTCGCGGGGCTCAGTGTCGAGCGTGGCCTGGCGACTCCACGGGTCCGGTTTGCGGGCACGGACGATGGCAGCCGCAGCATGGATGTGGACGCGGTGGGTCTCGGTGATCTCTACATCGACGAGGCCGATGGCGGCGAGAGCCGCCCGGTACTCCGCGGCGGTGAGCGCGCCGGCGATGCAGCCGGTCCACTTTGACATGTCGGCGCGGGTGGCGTCGTCCATCTCCCCATCGGCGATGACGTCCGAGACGGCGAAGCGGCCACCGGGCCGCAGGACGCGAGCGGCTTCGCGGAGCACGACGTTCTTGTCAGCGGCCAGGTTGATCACGCAGTTGGAGATGACGACGTCGACACTGGCGTCAGGCAGGGGGATGTCCTCCAGGTAGCCTTGGACGAACTCGACGTTGGTCACGCCAGCGTCGACGGCGTTGCGCCGGGCCAGCTCGAGCATCTCCGTGGTCATGTCCAGCCCGATCACCCGGCCAGCCGGGGTGACACGGCGGGCAGAGATCAACACGTCGGCTCCGGCGCCTGAGCCGAGGTCGACGACGGTGTCGCCTGGGTGCAAGTCGGCGACCGCTGTCGGCACCCCGCAGCCGAGTGAGGCCGCAACCGCTTTCGAGGTTGCCCCCACGGCAGCGTCGGCGGTGTAGAGATCGGCGCCGAAGATGACTTGGCGTCGCCCGTCCGTGGTGGTACCTGACGAGACCGCGCAGCACGAGGCTTCAAGCGCAATGGCTCGGTCGTGCTGGTCAAAGGCGGAGCGGATCGCCGCCGCCGCGTAGAGCTGGCGGACGGCCTCGCGCATGTCGGTGCTCTCGGTCATATCTGAAGCCTCTCTCTGTGTCGGCCGTCTGCGGGGCGCAGGTGGCTGGTGGTTGGGCGTGGTCCCATGACGATGTCTGCGGCGCGCGCGTGTGAAGCAGTCGAAGCAAGGCGGGCTGACCGAGTACTGGACGCTCGTCCGGCGCTCAGCTCGAAGCCGCTGCTCTTGCACAGAGCGCGCCGCGATCATGGCGAGTGATGTGGTGGCCGACGGTGGACTGCTCGCCCGCCGGCTCTTCGTGGATTCCCCAATGGATACCACGCGGCAGTGGTCGTCGTGATGGCTGAGCCGCTCCCGGACCCTGGCGACTCCACGGCTGGTCTCCGTGGGACCTCGAAGGAGGCAACGGGACCAGGCTGGGGAGCCAGCCCGGCCCGCTGCCCTGGCATCGGCCACCGCCCTCAGCTGGCCAATGCAGCCAGTTCGGGATCCGGGCCGGGAAGGACCATGGCCTCGAGAGCTCTGGGCCCCACCGGTGCCACCGGCTGCCAGGCGACCAGCGCGACCCTGCCGCCTCTTTGCACAGCCTCCTCGATCCAGCGCTCCTCGTGGCGTGCCAGCTCGGCCAGGAGTGGGTCGCTGGTGCCGGTCGCCAGCAGGCTCTGGTTGATCACCCAGGCAGACGGGCGGATGCCCGCTCGCAGCAGGTCCTCGTGGAGGGCGCTCGCCTCATGCACCGGGGTGGGCTCGGCGAGGGTGACCATGAGGATGGTGGTGAAGTCGGCGTCAGTCAGCCGGTCCAGCAGGGCGCCAACCTCTGGGGGGACCTCTGCGGACTGGCGGTTGACCTCGCGCTGGAAGCTGCTGGCAGTGTCCAGCAGCAGCAGGGTGTGACCGCTGGGTGCGGTGTCGAGCACCACCACCCGGTCCGTCGCGTTGGCGACGGTGGCAGCGAAGGTGCGGAACACCGCGATCTCCTCTGTGCATGGAGAGCGCAGATCCTCGACCAGCACATCGCGGGCAGATCCTTCCAAGCCGGCTCCGGCGGTGGCCAGCACCTCGCGGGTGTAGTCCGCGGTGGCGCTGGCTGGGTCGATGCGCTCGACCACGAGGGTGGCGGGAAGGTCGCCGTCCCCGTTCAGGGCAAGGGAGAGATGGGCGGCCGGATCGGTGGTGGAGAGGGTGACGGGGATCCCCTTGCGGGCCACGGCCACGGCGATGGCCGCTGCCATGGTGGTCTTGCCGACTCCGCCCTTGCCGACCGTCATGATGAGGCCAGTTCTCCGGAGCGCCACGCGCTCGACCAGCTCCGACAGCTCGAAGAGCTGCTGGGTCGCCAGTGGGACTCGGCCCGGAGACTCCAGGGCCTTGGCAGTGGCTCGGGGATGCAGCAGCGCCCGCAGCCCGTGGACCCCCAGCGGCGGGGTGTCGGTCAGGCTGACGAAGTCAGTCGGCAGTTCCAACAGACTGGCAGGCAGACTGGCAAGCACCTCGCGCTGGCGCCCAGCGAGGGCAGCCGCGACGGCGTCTGCCGTGGGGACCCCTGGGAAGATCCCGTTGATGACGAGATGCTGGTTACGGAGTCCCGTGGTCGCCAGCTCGCCACTGGCTCGGGCGGCCTCGGCCACCGCTCCAGCGTCTGGTCTGGTCACCAGCACCAGGGTGGTGCGCTCGCGGTCGGAGAGCACGGTTAGCGCATCCCGGTAGAGGGCGCGCTGCTGAGTCAAACCGGACAAGGGTCCCACACAGGTTGCCCCGACGGTGTTGGCGTCGAGATAGCCAGTCCACGCGCCGGGCAGCGCCAGCATGCGCAGCGTGTGCCCGGTGGGCGCGGTGTCGAAGACGATGTGGTCGTAGTCCCCAGGGTCGGCCAGCAAGCCTGTGAACTGGTCGAAGGCGGCGATCTCGACCGTGCAGGAGCCGGAGAGCTGCTCCTCGATCCCGGCCACCACCTCGTCCGGCAGGATCCCTCGATATGGGCCCACCACCCGCTGGCGGTAGGCTTCGGCGGCAGCCATGGGATCGATGTCCACGGCGAACAGCCGCTTCACCCCCGCCACAGGCCGAGGACTTGAGGCCAGCTCGGTTTCCAGCACCTCGGAGAGATTGGAGGCGGGGTCGGTGCTGACCAAGAGCACCTTGGCGCCACTGTCCGCCAGGCCGACTGCGACCGCACAGGAGAGGGAGGTCTTGCCGACCCCGCCTTTGCCGGTGAAGAAGAGGCTGCGGGTCGGCCGGTCCAAGATCGACTGGAGCGCGCTGTGCGGCATCAGCAGCTGCCCGTGGGGCAGCAGCCTCTGCCAGCGGGACTGGTCTTGGCGACCGGGAGGGGCGAGTACGACAGCACGGAGACAGGGACATGCGCCAGCACGACCAGCTCATCTCGGGTGGGGTAGGCGCCCTCACGCACGATCTGACCATCGACCAGGGTCAACGGCAGGCAGCTCTGCCCCTTGGCGGCCAGTGCCT
>JAJYPP010000066.1 GCA_021795235.1 bacterium | reverse complement strand
CCAGAATCCGAAAGAAACCTTGCGCTTATTATAGTACACGAGGGGCCGGATGTCAAGCCAAAATCAGTACTTCCTGAATACGAATCCGACCTACCCGGCCAGCACTATGTCAACAGGTCTGGAGTCCAGGGGACCTGGAGGAGCTGGGCTGGCGAACCGTCTTCTCAGCGCCGACCAGCAACCCCGATGACCGCCTCCACAACCACGGCTTCCTTGGCCGGGAACGCCCGTGGGCCCTCGCGCCAGCCCATGGCATGAACCTGAATCTCGAAACAGCTCGCCACCCGACGACGGCGGCCGGGGTCCACGACAGCCGGTCGAGCCTTGCGCTCTGC
Organism: bacterium; assembly: GCA_021795235.1. Lineage (GTDB taxonomy): Bacteria > Chloroflexota > Dormibacteria > Aeolococcales > Bog-877 > AG-12. Next base: position 15,193 of record JAJYPP010000066.1, on the reverse strand, counting down.
GTCGAAGCCAGTTCAGGATTGAGGCTTCGGCGGGCGGACGCGAAGCGCATCGTCGCGTCTGTCAGCGCCGCGACGTCGCGGATGTAACAAGACGTTGAATCCCGTTGACGACGAGTTACGGTCGTGCCACAATCTTAGGCGGTGCAGAGGATCAGGAGCCTGTTGGGGTCCGGTCCTCTTGGGGAGGAGCTGCTGGCGTGGGGAGCGCAGGAAGCGGTCGGAGGGAGCAGAGAGCACCCTGCAGACAGTAGGTATCGCGCCATGCAGGCATGGCCGGATTGGGGGGGTGATCGGGGGAGATGTGGGAACGCGAGGCGATCGGTCTCGCCGACGGACCTTTTGAGTCGCGGGACGGTCCACCGGCCCGGTGGACCGCGGCGGAACCGCAAGGGAGTTCGGGTGAGGCGCAAGCCTCTGAATCGCTTCGGCTATCTGAATGTGCGGCGCAGCGAACAAGAGCTGCGTCCGTCCTGATCGTCGAGGACCATGAGCTGCTGGCGGAGGCATTGGCGCTCGCCCTCTCCGGCCGCGGGTTCGACTGTACGGTCGCTCAGCTCGGCGGCCCGGTGACGGTGCTCGAGCAGGCGGCCCAGCTCCGTCCGGCCCTGGTGCTGTTGGACCTGGGTCTCGCCGACGCGGACGGCGTGGACCTCGTCCCGGGGCTGCGGGCGATAGGGGCGAGGGTGCTGGTGGTGACCGGGTGTCTCGACGCGTCGCGCGTCGGGTCGGCGCTGGCGCTGGGTGCCAGCGGATGGGTGAGCAAGGCCCAGCCCTTCGAGAGTCTCCTTGATGCCGCTGAAGCCGTGATGCGGAACCGGCCCCCGCTGGGTGATGCCAGGTACGACGAGCTGATCGAGCTGGGTACGGCGCGGCTCAAGGCGGAGCACGAACTGAAGCAGCGTATGGCGCAGCTCACCGCGCGCGAACGCCAGGTGCTCTGGGCCCTCGCCGAGGGTGAGAGCGCGGCAGAGATCGCGAGAACGTTCTTCGTCTCGATCGGCACCGTCCGGACCCACATCCAGGCCATCCTGGGCAAGCTTGGGGTCTCCAGTCAGCTGGCGGCCGTGGCCAGGGTCCGCTCGCTGCTCGTGCCGGATGACTCTCCGAGGCGGCCCAGCTAGCAGGGCAGTGATGCCTGGCCAGTCGGCGGGCAGGTGGCTCCCCGGCATCCAGGCGCCCTCGTATCGGGGCGCTGACCGCCGGGGGATCATTGCGAGGCTTGCCAATCCCTCGTCCTCCACGCTGGCGGTTTGGATGGTGGCGGCCGTGATCGCAGTGCCGATCGCTGGCGTGGGCGTGGTGAGTGTCGCTCCCGGACTGCCAGCGCGCGCCGCGTCCACGGGCGCTGCCGACGCCGCGCTGGTCGCCTTCTGCGCCGCAGCGCTGGTGCTCTTCCTTCGGTTTCGCCTGGTGGGTGAGGCGGCCACCGTCCCTTTGGCGGCGGTCGCAGTTATCGCCGGACTCCTCTTCGTGCCCGCGACTCACCTCGATGAACCCGTACCCGGCTATGTGGCTGCTCTGCAAATGACTTCGGTGCTGGTCATGGTGGGACTCTGCCTGGCCGCCCTCGCCATCCCGGCGGTCTGGGCGGGCCTTCGTCCGCTCGCGGTCATCGGGGTGGCAGTCGGGGCAGTGATCGTTCTCGCGATCCCTCTCACCTTTGCGCTGATCGCAATCGGGGTGCAGCGGGGCGGCGACGGTTTCGTCATCGCGAGCGCGGTCAAGGGCTTGGCCTGTGCGGCGGTGGCGATCCCGCTGCTGGGCCGCGGGATCCGCGGCCGGCAGGCGCTCTTCGTGGCGGCTGGGGCCGCGCTGCTGTCCATCGCTGCTGACAGCTGGGCTCTCTCCTACAGCCCTCTGGCAGAGACCGGTCTGTGGAAGGCGCTGCCAGCGCTCTTCCTGCTGGTCGGCGCCGTGGAGCTCCTGCTGGTGACGAGCGCGGACCTGCGGTCGGCCTTCAGCGCCATCGTGCTCCAGGACGTGCGCGGGCGTCGGCGCTGGGTGGCTGCCGAGAGCGAGCTGGTTCGGGTTTCCAGCTCATACCGGGGCCAGAGCCACGACATCGCCGGCGTGCTGAGCGCGCTGGACGGAACGCTCCTGGCCCTATCGGGTCCGCGCGACCTCCTCTCGCCGCAGAAGTCCGCGCAACTTGTGGTCGCCATCCGCGAGCAGATCCACCAGCTGATGGCCCTGCTGGCCGAGGACCGGGCCTCAGCTGGGTCCTACGACCTCTCGGAGCTGCTGGCTGGGATCGTGGCCCTCCACGCCTCCGGGTCTCAAGTGGTGCGTTCCACGGTGGAGCCGGGACTCGAGGCGACCGGCCACCCGGACCGGGTCATGCGCATCGTCAACAACCTCCTGGTCAACGCGGCCCGGTACGCTCCGGCGGCCAGCGTCAACCTGACCGCTCGGCGGGTTCTGCACCCAGTGCACGGCGAGGTGGCTGAGCTGGTCGTCGCCGACCACGGGCCGGGCCTCAAGGATGTGGAGCTTGAGCATGCCTTCGAGCCCGGGTGGCGTGGCGACTCGGCCAGTGGGGTCGGTGGGAGTGGGCTCGGCCTCTCGCAGTGCCGCGAGCTGGCCGAGGCCGAGGGCGGCGACATCGTTCTCGAGCCCACCCACCCGTCCGGCTCTCCGGGCGAACGAGGTCTCAGGGCGCGGGTGCGAATCCCGGTGTCAGCGCCAGTGCCGGCCGCCAACAGAATCCCCAATTTTGCAGATGCGCTTCGGGAAGGAGCGTGCCCAAATAGCGGTGTAGTGCTGGGTCGAGCCCTCCACCGCCGCGGGCCCGGGCGACCGGGCCGGTCCAGCTGAGAACGGGAACGCTCACCGGCCAGGGATGCAGGAATCCCCGAAGGTGGGCGGGATGGGAGGTAGACACATGCGGATTCCATTTCTACGGCTCCTTCTGGTGGGGGGAGGTGCCGCGGTCCTTGCCACGGCCGGCTTCGCGTACATGGCGGCGAACACCGTACCGGTGAGCAGCTTGGGCGAAGGGTCCGCGGCGGTGACCGGGTACGCCGTCAGCGGCATCCACTACACGACGACGTTGATGCCAGGCCCGGGCGGGGGGCCGGCTGGGAGGTATGCCCTCTCGACCGTGTCTTTCACTCTCACCGGGGCCAATGCGCCAACGCAGGTGCTGGCATCGGTGGACCCGGCGGGCCCGGGGGGCCCTCCGCCGCCCCCGCCACTGTGGGTGCAGCTCACTTGCCTCTCCGTGTCCGGTAGCGGCTGGGTGCAGAGTGGCGCTGTCGGCTCTGGGAGCTTTATCTGCACCGTGCCAGGGCACCCCTTTGTGCCGGTGCGCTCCGTCACCACCCTCGATGTGGAGGCCAACCAGTAGCAGTCGTTTGATCTAGGAACGAGCGGGGCCGGGATGCGAGGCGCCCACGTGCTGGGTGCCTCGTGTCCCGGCTTTCGCCTGACCTCACCAACCTGTCTTGTACCTCTCGAATTGGCGTCCGACTGTCTCGCTTCTGAACAGGGAGTGGAAGGATCGTGAGTCCCGCGGCCACCGGGCCCAACACGCTTCCGGCACCGAAGGCGTCCGCGCCGCAGGGGCGTAGCAGACCCCTGGCGGGCGGCTGGCAGGTCAGCCATTGGCGAGTTCTGGCAACCGCATTCGCGATCGTGCTCGGCCTTGGGACCTGGGCGGCCTTGGCCCCTCCTCAGCTCGGGGGGGCCACATCCTACGTCATCACCACAGGTATCAGCATGCTGCCGCGCTACCACGGCGGCGATCTGGTGCTGCTGCGCCGTGAGTCCAGCTACCGAGTCGGCGAGGTGGCCGGCTACCACAACGGCCAGCTCAAGGCGACCGTGATGCACCGTATTGTCGCCGTCGAAGGCGGTCACTACCTGTTCAAGGGCGACAACAACGACTTCATCGACAGCTACCATCCGACTAAGGCGCAGATCGTCGGGGCCGAATGGGTCCATCTGCCAGGGTGGGGCAACTTCTTGCTGATGCTGCGAGCGCCGGTGGTCGGGGCGGCGCTGCTCGGACTGATGTGGCTCTTCGTGTTCTGGCCCCGGTCCAGATCGAGACTCCAGCGGAGGAGGCGACGCCATGCCCACTGACCACCACGATGATCACCGGCCCTCGGGAGCCCGCGGTGGGGGCAGGCTGGAGGCCGTCATCGTCTGTGCCGTGCTGGCGATCTGCTCGGTGATCGTGGCCGGGGTCGCATGGACCCACCCGACGCGGGCAGCCGCCCCTCTTGCGTACACCCAGGCCGGGCGTGTCTCCTACAGTGCGCCGACCAGCCCCGCGTCGGTCTACGGGGCCGCCCGGCTGACCACTGGCCAGCCCATCTACGGGTCTGTGGTGAGCGCTGTCACCGTCTCCTACGCCTACCGGTTCCAAGCTGCCGCCCCGGCTTTCCTGAGTGGGACCGAGCAGCTGGTGGCCAGGATCAGCAACGGCCAGGGCATCACCCGCACGATCCCCATCCAGTCGGCGGCGACGCCCTTCACGGGTGAGCGGTTCACTGTCAGCGGCACCCTGGACATGGCGGCGCTGAAGAGCGTCGCTGGGGTCTTTGACCAGGTGGCAGGCACCCAGAGCAACTTCGGGACGTACGCGGTCACGATCTCGCCCTTGGTGAGCGTGTATGGCCGGCTGGGGCCTGCACCGCTCAACGCCGCGTTCAACTCACCGGTCAGTTTCAGCTACAGCTCGGGGAACCTCATCCCGGGGGGCAGGAGCAGTGCGGCAGGCACCCAGGGGACCCCGGTCTTCACCGTAAGCTCGGCTGGCTCGGTCAGCCTGCCCTCCGGCAAACCTGCGACGCTGTTGCTCGGGATCCCGGTCTCCGGGGCCCGCGTCGGCTCCCTTGCGGTGCTGCTGGCGTCACTGCTCGTCCTCGGCTTCGCCGGCTGGCCGCTGCTGCGCGAGGCCACCTCCAGCGACGAGCACGCCCGCATCGCCGCCCGGTACCCCTCGTCGATCGTTGAGGCAGACGCGGTAGCGGCACATCCTGGGGTGGTGGTCGTGGAGCTCGGCTCATTCGAGGGGCTGCTCCAGGTCGCGCGTCGCCTGGAGTGCCAGATCCTCCATTGGGGGGACGCCGGCGATGTATACGCCGTCGTGGACAGCGGCACCCTCTACCGATATCGGACAGCTCTCGTCCGGGGCCCGGAACTGGCCCGCCGTCCCGAGGGGAACAGCGCCCTGCCCGGTCGGCCACGCCTGACCCAGACGGCTGAGAGGCCTGCCACCGCTCACCCCGAGGCGGCGGAGATCCGCGGCAGGGAGGGGAGCGATCACGCAGAACGCGTCTGACCCCCAGCCGCGCCGCCGGATGCCGCGCGGGTTCGCGCTGGCCGCCCTGCTCGCCGGTGGAGGCCTGCTCGCGTCGGTCGCGCTCCTTGCCGCCCTGGGGGTGATGCCCGTGGCCGCCGAGCAGCCCTCATGCGGCCTGGGGCCGCCGGTCGTGGTCCACTACGAGACGGCCGTGGGCACCCATCCGGCGATCGACTCCCGTGTCGCGGTGTCGGGCGTCGTCCTCTCCGGCTTCCCGTCCGCGTGCGACGGAGAGACCGTCAGGCTCGAGATGTGGGGCAACACCGCCGGTGATCCCTCGGTGCCTCTCAGCGGCGACAGGCTCCTCAGCACCGCTGATTCGCGGCTGGCCCCCTGCCTCCCCCGGAGGGCGCTCTCCACTCCGGTGGTGGTTGGGACGAACGGAGCCATCACCCTCTCGCTGTGCCCGGGCGGCGGCCCGGCCGGCTACGTCAGCGTGCACGACCTCACTCGGCTGAGCCTCAGCATGTCGCCAGCGCCGCGGTCGGGGCAGGTCAAGGGCCAGAGCACGACCAAGCCCTCGGGCCCGCCCGGATCCGCGGGCCAGCATGGGGGAGTCCTGGGGGCGACCACCCCACTGACCGGCGCCCACCTCCCACTGGTGCTCAGCTGGAGCCTGATGCTGATCGGCATCGCCCTCCTGTTCCTCGGTCTCTGGTTGTGGCGCCGCCAGCGGCCGGCCGGCGGCAACTGACAGATACCGTCATCGACCGCGGTCGGCCGCGCATGCGGCCGGTATTGGGTTTCCCAAGGAAGTGGCCACCCTGGCCCGCGCCTCCGCCATCGCGCCCGGGCATGCGAACCAGCGCTGAGGCGCGCGGCTCGACCCCACTCACGGGAAAGGCGCATTTCCGGCGGGTGCATGGCCAGGGGTTGAGTCGGCGGCCGGCCGCGGTCGCCCCGTTCGGGACCCGACTGCCGGCCATTGCTGACGGCGGCAGCGGATGGCGGTTCCCCCCAATCGGCTGCGGGGCCCCGGCGAGCCGGCCGGCCGGTTGTACGGGCGTGAAGTTGCCCTGCCGCTGAACCCTGAGGCCAGCGCCCGGCTGGAGCGAGCCACCACTGGGAGCTCCTCGGGAAGGGATTGGCCGTGCCCGTGCTTCGGCTGGACTGTCAAGGGAGTTGCCCGCACGGGGTCGGCGCTGACGATGGGCGGGTCGGGCCGGCGGACTACCTGCCCTCGCTCCCGGCGGGTGGATCGGGACGCCGCGGCTCAGGGTCATCAAGACCGTTCCGAGCGAGCTGGGCCCGAAGTTCCTGCAGAACTCGGACGGCCTCTCGATCCTTGGGCCGGTTCGCGGCCGCCTTCGAGTCGATGATGTCGTCCAGTCCGGCAATGGTCATCTTCACCCCATGCACATGAATGGTCAGCGCCCGGGACGCCAGTTCCCCGTAGGGCGTCCCGCCCGCAGGGTCCATCACGAGATCCAAGTCACCGTGGCGAGTGGTGAGGTTGAGCAAGGCAATGCCGCGGAGACTGTCGCCACTGTGGGAGAAGCGCAGACCTTCGGGGGCCTCCGCCACCCGAATCCGAGCGTCGAGTTCCGTGAGGGCCTCCGATAGCCGCGCGAGATTCTCAGGGGACCGCTCCGGCATCACGTCGACGTCTCCCGTCGACAGGGAGCTACCCTGGGCCGCGGCTGCAAAGCCGCCGATGATCACATGGTCGACGCCGTGGCGGTTCAGGACCTCGATGATGCCCACCGGGTCGAACCGCCCGGGAGTCATGACGCGGTCGGGCCGGCCTCGCGAACAGCTGCCTGCATATCCGCCACCACCCGCTGCAGATCCACCAGCCGGTCGATGCGCTGCTCGGGGGTCATGCGCATGGTCTCGGCCAGAAGACCTAGATCGTGCTCGTCGAGGCGGTGAGTCCCGCCCAGCGTGCGGCCGGACTGCCGCCGGGAGCGATCCTCATCGTTCACAGGACCATTATCCGCCCCGGCGGCGACCGTGGGGGCGGCGTGGGAGAGGGCTGTCCGGCAGGGCCCGACCCCCCCCTGCCGGGGCCAACTCGGGCCGTCAGACGGGACCCCAGGCGGCTCCTTGATCCCGCAGTCTGGCTCAGCCCCGGCCTGGCTCAGCCCCGGCCGACTGTGCCCGCAGCGCTGGTTCAGACAGGCGGTTGGGCTCCGAGAGACATGTCCATTTGCCCGCGGTCTGGGTTCGGATGGCGTCTTGGTCGGGCGGTGAGGACAACTGCCGGAGTTCTCCCGCGCCAGCCGCTCAGCAGCCCCGGAGGCTGCCGCCAGGGCCAGGACGGCGATGACGACGGCGATGACAATCGACCTCATCGACCGTGAACGGGAGCTGGCCCAGGAGTCCCAGGAAGCGCGGTCTGAGCTGGATTGAGCCACCGCGCCGCTCCGCCAGGAGGAGCGCACTGGCGATCTCACCTGACCACAGCCCAGGCACTCGCGCAGCCTTGTGTTCCAGCCGATCCAGGGCGGACCGGGACACCGGAGTCGTCTCACCGCCGCAGCACCACATCACTCTCCGGTCCAGACTGACCCCGCTTTTCGGCCTCGCGCGGACGGCAGAATGTGCATTTGACATGCGGCGGAATGCGCGTTACTATAGCGGCCAAATGCGCATCAGGGTCGCGTTTCCGTGACCGTCCTACGCCCGCGCCATGCGGAATCCGTAGTCAAGGATGCCCTGTTGGACGCGCGCGTGGTGGTCATCAATGGTCCCAGGCAGGCGGGCAAGACGACCCTGAGTCGGGTCGTTCAAGCGTCCACGCCAGGGCAGTCGGTGACTCTTGACTCCCAGCCGGCCCTGGATGCCTGCAAGGAGGACCCCGCGGGCTTCCTGGAGGCGTATGGCAAGCCACTCTTCATCGATGAGTTCCAGCGTGCCGGCGAGGGCCTGGTGCGAGCCATCAAGGTTGAGGTCGACCGGCATCCAGCCCGGGGTCAGTACGTGCTTTCGGGGTCCAGCCGCTTCCTCACCACCGCCACGATCTCTGAGTCCCTGGCAGGCAGAGTCAGGATCGTCGATCTCTGGCCCTACACGCAGGGTGAAGCCGATCAGCTCGGCCCCGAGTCCGACACCCTGCTCTACCGCCTCTTCGACGGGAGCCTCAGCGTAATCCCCAACCTGAGTGGCGCAGCTTTGGGACGGGCCGACTACCTGGAGCGCATCTGCCGAGGCGGCTACCCGGAGGTCCACGACCTCCGCCCCCAGGCCCGGCGGCAGTGGTTCGAGAGCTACCTGTGCACCGTCACGCAACGGGACGCTCCCGAGACTGGGCGGGGCCGGCACATCGGTGACCTCGCGAAACTGGCGCGAATCCTGGCGGCGCGCACGGGCCAGGAGCTCATCGCCGAGCATGTCGCCCACGACGCGGGCATCGAACGCTCCGCCCTCGCCCGCAACTACCTACCATTGCTGGAGACGGTGTACCTCAGCGTCACCCTGCCAGCTTGGTCCCGCAACTTCACCAGTCGGGCGGTCAAGCACCCCAAAGCCTATGTCGCAGACCCCGGCCTCGCCGCGCATCTGCTGGGTGTCAACGGGGCCGCCCTGGCGGCCCCGGGCGCGCCAGCCTTAGGCCCCCTCGTCGAGACGCTCGTGGTCACCGAGCTGATCCGGCAGGCGGCGCGGCTGCTCGATCCAGACGTCAGGCTCCACCACTTCCGAACCAGAGACCAATCCGAGATCGACGTCATCGCCGAGGCCGCGGATGGGCGGGTCGTAGCCATCGAGGTCAAGGCGGGCCGCACCGTCAGCCGGAACACCACCCGGACGCTGGCAAACCTGCGCGATCGGATCGACGACCGGGGCGGACGATTCGTGCGCGGCGTGGTCTTGTATCTGGGAGATGACGCTCTGCCGGCGGGTGACCGGCTGAGCATCTTGCCCCTTGCGCACCTCTGGCGGCCACCCGGCTCATAGCCCGGAATCGGGTCAACGCCTCCGCCAGAGCCCTGGAGTCGTAATCTCCGCTGCCGCCGAGTGAACCATAGTGAGCGCACTCCTGCGGCACCCCTGCTCAGGGTTCCCTTACGGGTTTTGGCCTCATCGGGTGCCGCCCGAGCCGTTGGCTCTGGTCTTACGCTCCCTCCCACGGCGCCGGATGATCCAGCGTCCTGGCCGTCGCTGCTCTCGCTGGCGGGCGGGGCCGCGGCGTCAACCACACCGCTTGGGCTGGCTATGTCCGGCCAGTCACGGAGGTAGGGACCCACTGCAAGGCGGGAGTGATGGAGTAAAGGGGGACCGCCCTGACCGACCCGGCGCCCGAGACCGCACGGTGTAGCAGCCGACGCGGATCGGGGGACCGGCATGGTCAAAGTGGGTTCCGGCGTGCGTATCCGATGGGCTCACCTTGGAGACGGCTTGAGCATCCGGGCGGTGCCCATGGCCTTCCACGTGAGCCGCACGTCTTCCCTGGCAGCAGTGCCGCCACCGGGATCGTCCCAGCGACTCAGCGGCCCTCGGGCGGCCCGACCAGATCCACACCCACCGCCACGGCAGCTCGTCGCAGGCCGGCATCTGCGGTGGCCAGGGGCACCCCGGAAGCTGCCGCCAGGGCCAGGTAGGAGGCGTCGTACGCTGTCAGCCCAGTTGACCTCGCCAGGGCCAGGACGGTGGTGAGGGTGGCGTCGCGCTCGATCTCGTCGACCGTGATCGGAAGTTGGCCCAGGAGTTCCAGGAAGTGCGAGGTCTGAGCTGGACTGAGCCGCCCCCGGCGCTCCGCCAAGGCGAGCACATTGGCGATCTCGAGCGACCACAGACCAGGCACCCGCGCATCCTCATGCTCCAACCGATCCAGGGCGGTCTCTGAGGTCGGAGTCGTCTGATCGCCGAAGCACCACGCCAGGGCGATCGACGCGTCGAGGACGAAGGTCACCGTCGTCCCTCCTCGATCAAGGTACTCAGCTCGAGCTGGCCCAGGGTGACACCTCGCCGGAACGCTCGCAGGGCGGCCAAGGTGTCCTGCCGAGATTCCATGCGCGGGCCAGGGCCAGGTGGAGCCAGCACGGCAACTGGGACTCCGTGCTTGGTGATGGTGAAGCGACGGCCCGCCGCCACCTCATCCAGGAGGTGCGACAGATGAGTCCTCGCCTCGTACGCTCCTATGTCCATTACGACTAGTCTAACACTGGTCGTAATTGGTCGGGGTCTGCCGCCGGCAACAGCTGGGCTTTCGTCGATGGCGTGGTCCTCGGGACGGTTCGGCCCGACAGCCGCTGCCTTTCGCTCGGTCGAGGGATCGGCCGTGGCGGCCAACCGGCAGAGGACCGGCGCGCCGTCACCTCGCTCAGACTCGGATCACCTGGATGTCCGGTATGGAGTCGTAATCTCGGTCCTGGGTGACCACTGGCACCTGGGCAACGACTGCGGTCGCCGCTATGAGTGCGTCGAGGATCGGGATGTGCCGTTGACCAGCTCGCAGGCCCGCCACGATCCGAGCGAACGCGCGTGCCACTTCGGCGTCGACGGGAAGCGGATCCCAAGTCGACTCTACTGCCGATAGCGTTGCCACCCGTCTGGCCCTGTCGGAGTCGTTGGCCAAGAGCACCCCGACCGTGAGCTCGGCCAGGGTCACCACCGACACCTCGGTCTCGGTGATGCCCGGCATCTCGCCGAGCGGACGGCCCGACTCGGCCGCCACGAAGAACGAGGTGTCCAAGAGTGCTCTCATGCGTCGTCCGTAGTGTCCGACAGCAGCTCCCTGACCTCTCGGAGAAGTCCAGCGTCTGCGGCGTGGCGAGCAGCAATGTTGCGAGCCTCGTCGGCCGGTACTGCCCGGCGCCGACTAAGAGGCACGAGTTCGGCAACCGGGCGGCGATCCACCGTGACGGTGACCCGTTCGCCGCCCTCGACTCGGCGCAGCACCGCACTGACGGTGTTGCGCAACTCCCGAACCGAAACCGAACTGTTCATAGCTGCCAGCGTAGCACATGCACCCACACGCTGGGTGGCTGGTGGGATTGTCGCAAGGCGCCGCTTCGGGTGTGGGTGCCGGAAACCCATCCGCAGGTGGATCCCGGGCCAGCGGACCATCCCGACGCGGCTCCGGGGCAGAGCGAGGCAGCCGGCCGCACGGCGGACACGCAGGCTGGGTTCGGAGCAGACGGCCCGGGCCCAGCTTGGCGTCGCCGGCTCTTCCCGAGTGCCAGGACCCCAATGTCTCGCGGGTTCCAGAGAGAAGGCACTGGACCACAGTGGGCCAGAGGGCGACCTACTGTCGCGGGGCGGCGCAGAGGCTCGTCAGGGTGGTGACGGGCACTATCCGTCGGCAGAATCGTGCAAACGCAGTTTCCCGCACCCACCGGGTCGTGAGCTGTTCACGAGCCCTTGCGGGAAGGAGCACTGATTCCCCCCAGGTCATCAATCCCTCGGACGATCTCTGCCTGCCTGCGTGTCCAGTAGGCTTCGATCGCGGCTCGGGAGACGGGCAACTCCAGATCATCGGCAACGTCTCCAAAGTAACCGAGCCCCTTCACGATATGGTCCACCGCGTCCTCAGGCACCACGGGCGAATACCGTTGCACGAACAAGGCGAGCCCCTCCTCTGCTCTCCGTCCGGTTCGCTGCTCAATCACCATGATGTCGAAGTAGTCGCGCAACTCGCCCCGGTCCCCAATCACCTTGAGCTTGGTCGCCAGCAGATCGCCGATCGCTGCGACCGAGATGCCCGCGATGGCGGTCAGTGGTTCCATGATCCGCTGGGACTCGGCCCGGAGGAACTGGATCTTGGCACTGTCCAGCACTCCATTGAGAGTGCCTTCCCCAAAGCGCGTCATCACGAACCGTCCCACATTGGAAATCTGCTCTCGGAGGCTGTCCAGGTCGGACTCGGCCGAAAGCAAGAAGTCCAGATCCCGGCTCTGCCGGTGGTGCAGATGAACAGCGATTGCGGTCCCCCCGACCAGGTACGTCTCCGGAGGCACCAGCGGCGCCAACTTCTCCCAAGCCCGCGCAGTCGTGGGCGGAAGAATCTTGCGTAGGTCAGCCGGGAGGCTCACCGTCTCGCCAGGTTTTCGGCCATTGCCCTAACCTGTGGCGACACGCCGCGGAAGGCGGCCCCCCCCCGAAGATCCTCCGGCGATAGCACCGCTGCCGCCCATGCCTGGGCCCGATGATCATTGCCAAGCAAGATGCGTGCAGCCACGGTCGCCCCCTTCAGCCGGAGGTCGATCCTTTCGGGATGAGGAACATCCCAGAACAAATGCCCAAACCTCCGTGGCAGGTGGATGGGTCTCTCGCCCCACGTCGGAACTCGCGGAAGCTCGATCTGGGCAATCGCTCCGGCAATCCTCCGCCACTGGGGCGTCAGGAATGCCACCTGCCACTCCTTCACCTGCCGAACGGACCCCTCCACCACATATCTGTCCAATTGGATCACGTAGCCGTCCCGCTCTAGTCGTGTCAGCGCCGCCGCCGCCGCCGTCGGGCTGATACTCGCGGCTCGTGCCACCGCTCGGGCTGACCTCAAGCCGAAGGGACGTCGACTCAGCGCGGCCAGGGTGACCAGTTCCTCCCGCCGAAATCCCGGCAGCCGAACTATGGATCCCAGGCGCGACCTGACCAGGTCTGCCTCTTCCCCGGACAGCCGGAGCTGGCCCCCTTCGGTTCGGGCCGGAGAGAGTCCCAGATCCCGGATCGCTCGATGCACTCTCGGCACCGAGGTCCCAAGGGAACGTGCCAGCGCCCCAGTAGTGGTTCCGTCCATATCGTTATGATATCAATGCGAGAGCCCTTGGGAATCGGCGTGTGGGGGCTGACGCATCCACCAGTTCTTCTTCGTCCACCCTCCGCCGGCCACCCCCACCCGGTCGGTGGATTAGGGATCAGAACCCAGTCGAGGGGCTGAGAAAGGCGTTGCCACTCGTCAACGAGCACGGCCCTTCAGCCCCCAAGGAGGCGAGCGGGGTCCGCAGTAGCGGCAGCGCCTTCCGTGACATCAGAGCGGTGGAGCGTCTCGGCCCGTTGCAATGCGGTGAGTGCCTTACCAGACTGCCTTGGCCCTCTTGCGAGTGGTAGCCGAGAGCCGCTGCACGAGTCGCCTAATCCGGGCCGTACTGGTGTGCACAGAGCAGCTCGATGGCTCTGCGGGCCTGGTCGATGGCGCCGAGCGCAGCTGGTCCGTGGGCACGCAGCAGTGGCTCCAAAGGCACCGGGAGCTCGTTCGCGCGCGAGAGGATCACCGCTCCTGCGGCCGCGACCACCTCGGAGTCGGCGGGGACGGTGGTCAGGGTGCCGATGGCCACCTCGACGATCCGGGCGGAGGTGAGTCGGGCGAGGGTCCCGGCGGGCAGGCTGCGCGCGGCCGCCAGCGCCTGCTCCATCCTCTCCTCGGCCTCGGTGCTGAGTTTCCGGGATTGGAGCCACCCGGGATTCGAGAGACCGGGGCTGGGCGGAGGAAGGTGGACGGCAGGCGTTGTGACCTCCTTGCCGAGGCAGGGACGGAGTACGGGCGCAGCGGTGGGGGAGCTGGCGACGCCTGCGAAATCGATCCTGTCGGCAGCCTCGTGCTTGTCCGCCATGCTCGCGTGGAGGTACCGGCCGGTGGTGGCGATACTGCTGTGGCCCAGGAGTTCCCGCACAACTTCGATGTTGCGCACCTCGCGCAGAGCGTTGGTCGCAAAGGTGTGGCGGAATCGGTGAGGGAAGTGGCGCCCGGGCAGACCGACCTCGACGGCCAGATCGCGCACCAGCCCGGCCAGGGCCTTGCGCTCCATCCCCCCGCGGTGGGGGCCATCCCGCAGGGAGCGCGGATTCACGATGAAGTAGGGGGAAGCGGGGAGGAGCGGTCGGAGCTCTCCCAAGTAGGTGATGAGCACAGCGGCCGTGGCGGGGCCGAAGGGGACCGTGCGCGGCTTCGAGCCCTTGCCCATGACGCTGAGCCGATGGCGGACGACGTCGACGTCGGCGGTTCTGAGGCTCACCAGTTCGCCGTTGCGGACCCCGGTTCCGGCCAGGATGGTGACGGCTACGTAGCCCACCCAGCGACGGTGATCCGGAGAGTGCTCGTACCTCTTTGCGAGGGTGAGCAGCGAGCGCACCTCCGCCTCGCTGTAGGGGTCGACCACGGGGGCCACCACCCTGGGTGTCCTTATCCCGTCAGTCGGATTGCGAAAAGAGGGGTCGTGGCTCAACACGAAGCCGTAGAAGCTCCGCAGGGAGTGGAGGATGGTGGTCAGGGTGCTGGCCCGCAATCCCTGAGCCCGTTTGCAGGCGAAGAATTCGCGCAGGATCGCCGGTGACGCTGCGTCGATGGCAAGCCCAGGATGCGCTTCCGCCAGCCACCGGCGGTAGTGGCGCGCCCACTTGGCATAGGTCTGACCGGTGGCGCTCGAGTGGCACTCGACTTGGGTGAGATGCCTGGTGAAGCGGTCCAGCACGGTGTCGAATGCTTGGTCGAGCGGCCGGGGGCCTCTTCGCCCTCGATTCGGTAGATGGTCGGGCGTCTTGGTGCCACCGTCCTGCCTCGTCGGATCTGCTCCCAATGCCAGCATCCTCAACCGCCTGGAGTCTGGAGCCGAGCGCTCGATGTCCCGGCCCTCCTGTGGCGGGGTGCCCCGATGACCAACGTCCGCCCAGCCCGCTGGTACCGCTCGCTGGTGACCGACTTGGAGGGCGACACCTCCTGCTGTGGTGAGCCTTGGGCCGACCGACCAAAGCCCCCACCTGAGCCTTCCTCGGCCTCGGGCAGGAAAGTTGCAGCGCGAGGTGGAGCGACGTGCCGCCACCTCCTCGGCCACTGGGGGCGATGTCGAGCGCCGCGCTGCTGCTGAACAGTGTCACCTGAGCGTCTCAGAACAGCTAAGCGATCCTGAGCGATGGCGTGCCTTCACGTCCTGGTCCCCAGTCCCCGTACGGACGGACTGGAGAGGCGTAGACGTTGCGGTGGAAGCCACGGCCCAGAGGCTCGCC
>JAJYPP010000065.1 GCA_021795235.1 bacterium | reverse complement strand
GGAAAGGGTCGCCTCGGACGTGTCTGTAGCCCCGTTGGGCAGGGCACCCACCACTCAAGCCTTCAGTCGCTAGCGCTCGATCGTCGGATCGATACGTATAGCTACGCTAAGACTTGAGGAGACTCTTCCGCCACTTCACGGGCCAGCCGCCAGAGCCACCGCCGCTTTGGTGGGGGCGCCGCCGAGGAGCGTCCTCCTATCAGGCCTCACCGTGGCCGAGATCGTGTACGTCCTGCAGGAGGTGGCCCGGCTGGTGGAAGCCACCATCTCCCTGGCGTCCGTGACGCTGGACGACGACGCTGTGATCCGGCGAACCCTGGAGCAGTATGCGCGCCGGGGGCTGGACTGGCCGGACGCCTACCTGGTGGCGGTGGTGGAGACTCGCAAGCTGGCAGGGCTGCTCAGCTTCGACCGGCTCGACGCCAAGCTCGGAGGCTGCGGGTCAAGCGGCGGGAGCCGTGATCCCACAGTGATCGGCCAGTAGCCCCTCACTCCCACTCAGCTCCCGCTCGGGATCCACGACGAAGGCCCAGACGACACAACAGGATGTGGCTCCAGAACAGAGGCGCCAGCCCGCGCTTGTCGGCGGAGGTGAGCACGTCGTGCACCATGAGGTGTTCACCCATCTTGGGGCGGCGCGGTTTCCAGATCGTGCCGTATGATGTACGGCATGGCGACGACAGCCCGCATCGAGATGAGAGCTCCCGCCGAACAGGTGCGCCTGATCCGCGAGGCCGCGGTGCTGAGGGGAGCATCACTCACCGGGTTTATTCTCGAAGCGGCAACCAAGGCTGCTGAGGATGCCCTGGCCCTCCCGGCAGAGACATTGGTACCCCCGCGCTTCTTCGATGATCTCCTGGCGGCACTCACCATGCCCGAGGAGATCCCAACCGGGCTCAGTTCGCTCACCCGCCAACCTCGGCCATATGAGCGGGCGTGAGATCATTCGGGTCTCAGCGGCTCCTACGTGAGCACGATCTAGACGCCTTCAGCTCCGGCAATGAGGATCTGGATGGATGGCTCCGCCGCTCGGCACGACATGCCGAGGCCGCGAACACTGGCAGGACGTTCGTCTGGACTCGGCCCGACTCCATCCAAGTTGTCGCCTACTTCACCATGGCCGCCCACCTCCTGCGTCGCGCGGAGATCCCGAAGCGTGTAGGCAGGGGATCGCCGGACGCGATCCCCGCCATCCTGCTGGCTCGCCTCGCTCTCGACCGATCCCTGCAGGGCCAGGGGCTGGGAGGACAACTCCTCCGTGACGCCCTCGAGAGGGCGGTGGAGGCCTCCGAACGAGCGGCGGCTTGCCTCGTGGTGGTGGATGCGATCGACGAGGAGGGCTTCGCCTTCTACCAGCACTTCGGCTTCGTCGCCATACCAGGATCACGGCGGCTGGTCCGCAAGGTGAGCGAGGTCGCGGCCGGGCTCAGGGGCGAGTGACCGTTCCTACTGCAAGTGCAGTGGCACCAGGCCGGGACGGACGGTCTTCTCCGGCCTGGAGCGCTGCCTTTGCGCCTTTGCCGTTTCGGGTCTTGCACTCGCCGGGGCCCGCGGTGGACCACGACGGACGCCCTCACGCCTGCGGCGCTGGCGGAGCTGCTGACTCCCGCCGGCGGGATGCGTATCACCGAGTCGGATGCGGTCACACCTGGACTGGCCCGGGTCCTGCGCCGGTTGGAGTGCAGTGCCCTGCGGCCGAGCACGACGGCCGCCGCCGTGTGCGCGGAGATATGGTGGGACGGGGTGGGCAGGGGCTTCTCCCAGTACGCCATGCCCCAGATCGATGAGTCAGCGGACGGAGTCCCAGAAGCCCCGTCCGTGAGGGCGGGCAGGGCGACCACCGCAGTCCATCTCGCCGTGGGCCCGAGCAGGAGAGGTCCCACGTTGCTGCTGGACACCGATCCCCAGGGCTTGGCCACCCGCTGGGCTCAGCCGTCACCGCGCTTCCGCATCGGACTGTCGTTCACCCAACATCCAAACCTCAAGACACGTCTCCCGGGCCTGGCACTGGGATACCAGCACGTCGTGCTCGACACCATTCCTAATGGACGGCCGAGAGGCTGGGGTACGCCCTGCATGGAGGTCAGCGCGGCGGCGGGTCGGAGCCGACCCTCGGGCCAGCCACTTGGAGCGTCCGTGGCCATCCCTGGTCCCGGTCCCGCGCGTCCGTGGTAGGCTCTATTCGTCTTCGGGGCAGGGTGAAAATCCCGACCGGCGGTGAAAGCCCGCGAGCGAGGCCTGTTTCGGCAGGCTGAGCAGGATCCGGTGCGATTCCGGAGCCGACAGTCAGAGGCGTCAGGCCAAGCGGCCGGCCTCGAGTCTGGATGGGAGAGGACGGATCCTGGGCTACCTGTCCAGGATCGACTCCCTGCCCGCGATGCAGGGAGTCGAGTCTTGGGTGAACTGGCCGGGAGCACGACCGAGGATTGGATGGCGCGCGCCCTGACCCTGGCCGTTCGGGCTGACTTCGAGACCTCCCCGAACCCCATGGTCGGCGCGGTCGTGGTCAACCACGGCGCGGTGGTGGGGGAGGGCTACCACCGTCGCGCCGGGATGGCGCACGCGGAGGTGGTGGCCCTGGAGCGGGCCGGCGAGGCGGCCCGAGGTTCGGAGCTGTGGGTGAGCCTCGAGCCGTGTTGCACCACGGGCCGGACCGGGCCCTGCACCGAGCGGATCATCGGAGCTGGCATCACCAGGGTCCACGTGGCCGTGCTCGATCCCAACCCACAGGTGTCGGGCCGAGGGGTGGAGGAGCTGCGGCGTGCCGGGCTGGAGGTGGACACCGGCGAGCGGGAGGCGGAGGCCCTGCGGTTGATAGAGCACTACGCGGTCTGGGTCACGACCGGGCTGCCGTTCATCACTCTCAAGATCGCCATGAGCGTGGACGGACGGATCGCCACCAGCGGTGGGGAGTCCCAGTGGATCACGTCGGCGGAGGCGCGTGCCGAGGGGCATCGGCTGCGCCACAGCCACGACGCGATCCTGGTGGGGTCCCAGACCGTCATCAGCGACGATCCGGCGCTGACGGCCAGATTCCGCCAAGAGGGCGGCCGGCAGCCGTACCGGGTGGTGGTCGACGGGCGTCTGCGCACGCCTCCCCACAGCCGCCTGCTCGCCCCACCGGGCGGTCCGGCGCTGATCTTCACGACCTCGGGGTCCGGCGGTGACCCCCGGCCGCTCGAGGCGGCCGGAGCCAGGGTGGTGGAGGTGTCGGGGCTCCGGGGCCGACCCTCGATCCGGGCGGTGCTGTCGCGGCTGGCCGAGATGGGCCTGACCAGCGTCCTGGTGGAGGGCGGCCCCACGGTGCTGGCCTCCCTGCAGGCGGAGCGTCTGGGCAACCGACTGGTCGCCTTCGTGGCCCCCACCGTGCTCGGTGGGCGGGCGGCGCCGGGGCCCTTCGGGGGTAGGGGCGCCGCCCGCCTGGCCGATGGCTGGGGATGGAGGTTTGTGGAGGCAGCACGGGTCGGCCCGGACCTTCGCATCACGGCGGAGGTGCCCTGATGTTCGCCGGGATAGTGACGGCCAAGGGGCGGCTGGAGGAGGTCCCGGGCTCGGGCAGGAACCGCTTCCAGATAGCTCATCCCCTGGGATGGGGCGGTCTCAGCGTCGGTGACAGTGTTGCGGTCAATGGCTGCTGCCTCACAGCCGTCGAGGTGGCGGCTGCGGGGGTGGGGGTGGAGGTCATGCCCGAGACCCTGCGCCGGACCACCCTGCCGGGGCTGGCGATCGGGGACTGGGTCAACCTGGAGCAGGCGCTGCAGCTGCAGGGGGCGGTGGGCGGCCATATGGTCACAGGTCACGTGGACGCGGTCGGAGAGGTCCTCTCGGTCCGGGATGAGGGCAACGCGCTCTGGCTCACCCTGCGGGCGCCGCAGCCGGTCGCCAGGCACTGCGTCCCCCAGGGCTCGATTGCCGTTGACGGGTGCTCGTTGACCCTGGTCTCGGTGGAGGACCACGAGGACCTGGCCGCGACCCTCGAGGTGTCGCTCATCCCCCACACCGTCGCGGCCACGGTCGCCGGCGGGTACCGGTCCGGGGCGCTGGTCAACCTCGAGTCTGATGTGATCGCCAAGCTCGTGGAGCGGCTGGTGGGTCCGTATGGCATCGGCCGGGAGCGGCCCCGGTCCGATGGGAATGGGAGGTGAGGTCGAGATGACGATGGCATCGGTGCCGGACGCCATAGGTCGATTGGCCCAGGGCGGGTTCGTGATCGTCATGGACGACGAGGACCGGGAGAACGAGGGAGATCTGTGCATCGCGGCCTCGGCCGTCACCCCCGAGCGGGTGAACTTCATGATGACCAAGGCCAGGGGCCTGATCTGCGTCGCCATGGAGGGGGACATTCTGGACCGCCTCCAGCTGCCACCCATGGCGGAGGAGAACACCTCCCGCCACCGCACCGGCTTCGCGATCTCCGTGGATGGGGCCGCCGACGCGGTCACCACCGGGATCAGCGCCCAGGATCGGGCGTTCACCATCCGCGCCCTGGCCGCTCCCGGTGCCGTGGCCCAGGACTTCGTGCGCCCTGGGCACGTGTTCCCACTGCGGGCCAGACCGGGCGGGGTGCTGGTGCGGGCCGGGCACACCGAGGCGGCTGTCGACCTGGTCCGGCTGGCGGGGCTCAACCCCCCCGTCGGGGTGGTTTGCGAGATCGCCAGCGAGGATGGGGCGATGGCCCGGCGGCCAGAATTGGAGGAGTTCGGGAGGCGCCATGACATCCCGATCATCACCATCAACGACCTCATCGCCCACCGCCGCCGGTTCGAGCGCTTGCTGGACCGCGGGCCGCAGACCCGGATCCCCATTGGAGGGCAGGAATGGCAGGCGGTCGGATTCGCCGACCGGATCACGGGCCGGGACCATCTGGCGCTCTTCCTGGGGGGGCTGCCGCTGCCCGAGCCGGTGCTGGTGCGGGTGCACAGCGAGTGCCTGACCGGAGATGTGTTCGGGTCCCAGCGCTGCGACTGCCAGGCCCAGCTCCACTCCGCCATCCGTCAGATCGAGCAGCAGGGATCAGGGCTGGTGGTCTACCTGCGCCAGGAGGGTCGCGGGATCGGCCTCATGGACAAGCTCCGAGCCTACGCCCTCCAGGACCAGGGCCTGGACACGGTGGAGGCGAACCTCCATCTGGGTCTGCCCGCCGACGGCCGCGACTACCAGATCGGGAGCCAGATCATCGCTGACCTGGGGGTACGCCGGATGCGGGTGATGAGCAACAATCCCCACAAGTACCGGGGGCTGCGCGGGCATGGCCTGGAGATCGTGGAGCGGGTTCCCATCGAGGTCGCCCCCAACCGCCACAATGCTCGGTACCTGGAGACCAAGCGGGACAAGATGGGGCACCTCCTGGGCGGTGCCGGCCGTGAGGAGGTTTGATGCGCGAGATCCATGGGAGCCTGGGCGGGGAAGGGCTGCGTGCGTGTCTGGTGGCCGCTCGATTCAACGAGACCATCTCCGGTCAATTGGTGGCTGGTGCCACGCGGGCCCTGCGCCAGCACGGAGTTGCCGACGGTGACCTGGAGCTGATCTGGGTTCCCGGCGCGTTCGAGATCCCGGTCGCGGCCGCGGAGCGGCTTCATCTAGGAGGGGTGGACTGCCTCATCGCCCTGGGCGCCGTCATCCGCGGTGAGACCCCCCACTTCGAGTACGTGGCCTCGGCAGCCGCCTCAGGAATCGCCGAATTGGGCATGCGCCATCGGGTCGCGACCGGGTTCGGGGTGCTCACCGTGGACACGGTCGACCAGGCCATGGCACGCGCCGGAGGCAAGCTGGGCAACAAGGGGTGGGAGGCCGCGGTGGCGGCGCTGGAGCTGGCGTCGGTGCTGCGCCAGCTTCGCCCGGAACCCTGACTTAGGCAGTCTTGGTGGTGGTGCGCAGGCAGCGAGTGCAGACCCGCATCTTCTGGGCCATTCCTCCGCCCTTCGGCGCGATGTGGGCCGTCACCAGATTGGGCATGAAGCGGCGCTTGGTGTGGACCTTGGAGTGGCTGACGTTGTTGCCCGCCACCGGGCCCTTGCCGCAAATCTCGCACCGCTTCGCCATGGCACCCTCGTTTCAATGATGATGGAGGCGCCGGCCCCGAGGCGGGGCGGGCGTATCATTCCGGCCGCAGTTTACCAGTCGCGACCAGTGGGCCCGGCTATCCAACTCGACTTCGCCTAACCCAACAAGGAGATCCTTCGGACTTGCCCAGCAACAGTTCACTGCTCAGCACCCACTCCCTGGGGTCGGTGGAGCTGTCTCCACGGGTGGTCTCAGCGTTGGCAGCGCGGCTGGCGGCCGACTGTCAGGGTGTGGCCGGCATGTCGGGCCGCGGCTTGCGCGATGGCCTGGCCGAGCTTCTCAACCGGGAGAACTTCGAACGGGGAATCGATCTGCGAATTGAGGACGAGGGGATCGGCCTCGACCTGTTCGTGATCGTCGAACACGGGGTGCGCGTCCTGGAGGTCGCCCACACCCTCATGACCACGGTCGGCCAGGGCCTCGAGCGGCATCTGGGGGTGCGGGTGCTGGAGATCAACGTCAACGTCCAGGGGATCCGGTCGCCCGAGGGATCTCCGGGTGAGCGCTAGCCGCGCTCCCGCAGCCCTTCCCCAGGCGGTGACCGGGGCGGGGCTGCGGCACGGGTTGGAACGCGCGCTGGGGCGGCTGGCCGAGCAGCGGGACCGCATCAACGACCTCAACGTCTTCCCGGTACCCGACGGTGACACCGGCACCAACATGCACCTCACTTTGGAGGCGGCGCTGGCGGAGACCACGCGACTGCCACCCAGCGACTCGGTCGGAGCGGTGGCCCAGGCCGCCGCTCACGGGTCCCTGATGGGCGCGCGCGGCAACTCCGGGGTGATCCTTTCGCAGGTCCTGCGGGGGGTGGCGGCCGGCTGCCGTGGAGCGGAGGAGATGGGCCCGGAGATGCTGGCCCGAGCGCTGGAGGAGGGATCCAAGGTCGCCTACGAGGCGGTCAAGCGGCCCGTGGACGGCACCATCCTCTCGGTGGTCCGGGACGCGGCGGGAGCCGCCAACAGAGCCGCCGCCGACGGCCGGGCCATCTCGGCCGTGCTGGAGGCGGCGGTGGCGGAAGCCTGGGACTCCGTGGAGCGCAGCCGTGACCAGCTGGAGGCGCTGCGCCAGGCGGGGGTGGTGGACGCCGGCGGGTTCGGCCTGGCAGTCATCCTGTCGGCCTTGTCGGAGGCCTTGGGAGGTTCCGATTCGGCCTGGCTGGAGTCCCTCCCGGTGGCCACGAACTCCTCAACCGAGTCCGAACTCGAGCCCGGGGCGGAGCCGCTCGGTGGTCCAGGCGTGATGGCCTTCTCAGCCCCTCATGGGGGCTTCGGGTACTGCACCGAGTTCAGCCTGGTGGGGGCCGAGCTGGAGCCGCTGGCGGTCCGAGCACAGTTGGGAAGTGAGGCGGAGGATGACTCCGCCCTGGTGGTGGGAGATCCCGGGCTGCTCCACATTCACGTCCACACCCATGAGCCCTGGGAGGTGCTGACCAGGGCCGCCGAGCTGGGCCGGATCGAGCGTCTCAAGGTCGAGGACATGACCAGCCAGCACCAGGAGGCACGACGCCGGGTCGGCGGCGTCACCCGTGACCGGAGGATCGCCCTCGGGGTGGTGGTGGTGGCTCCGGGCTTTGGGTTTCACCAGCTGCTGCTGGGGCTGGGTGCGGCCGCGGTGGTGGAGGGTGGCCAGGGGATGAATCCCGCCACTGAGGACATCCTGCGGGGTATCGACGAAGCCCAGGCGGACGAGATCATCCTGTTGCCCAACAACCCCAACCTTGTGCTGGGCGCCGAACAGGCCGCCCGGGTGAGCCGGCGGGAGGTGGCCGTGGTTCCCTCCCACAATTTGCCCCAGGGCGTGGCTGCGCTGCTGGCCTTCGACCCCGAGGCCAGCCTGGAGGTGAACCGTAAGCGCATGCTCCGCGAGATGACCCAGGTACATGCCATCGAGGTGACCACGGCGACCAAGGAGAGCTCCTATGACGGCGGGGAGATCCACCGCGGCCAGGTGATCGCGCTGCTGGACGGACGGCTGGTGGCGGCCGGCGCGGATCTTCCGGACGTGGTGGTGGATTCTCTGGAGCATCTCGCCGATGACGCGGTCGAGGTCATCACCCTGTATCGCGGGGCGCGCGTTCAGGTGGCGGAGGCCGAGAGGCTGGAGGAGCGGATCCGGGAGCGGTTTCCGGAGTGGGAGGTCGAGCGCCACGATGGGGGCCAGGATCTCTACCCCTACATCATCTCGGCGGAGTAGGAGATGAGCGTCAGGGTGGTGACCGACAGCACCTGCGACCTGCCCGAGGCGGTGCGCCGGCAGTCGGGTATCGTGACCGTGCCCCTGCGTCTGCACTTTGCGGACGAGGTCTTCCGCGATCGGGTCGACCTCGACGACTCGGAGTTCGTGCGCCGGCTGGTGCAAGGGAAGCTCCCCCCCAGCACCTCCCAGCCCCCGCCCGGGGACTTC
This sequence comes from bacterium, assembly GCA_021795235.1. GTDB lineage: Bacteria > Chloroflexota > Dormibacteria > Aeolococcales > Bog-877 > AG-12. Next base: position 7,367 of record JAJYPP010000065.1, on the reverse strand, counting down.
GAGGCGGTGTACCGCCAGCTCTTGGCGGACGGCGCCGACGAGATCGTCTCGGTGCACATCGCGTCCGCGCTGAGTGGCACCGTCAGCTCGGCCAACATCGCCGCCCATGCGGTGGACCCCCAGCGGATCCACGTGGTCGACAGTCGCACCGTGAGCCTGGGCACTGGTTTCCTGGTCCTGGAGGCGGTGGCCCGAGCGGAGGCGGGCGACTCCGCCGCGGAGATCGTCGCCCGGCTCGCCACCATGCCCACCCGGGTGGGCATCATCTGCCTGCTCGACACCTTGCGGTTCCTCCTGCTCGGGGGCAGGATCGGCAAGGTGCGGGCCATGCTGGGGACGGCACTGGCGATCAAGCCGCTGATCGGGCTGGGCCCCGACGGGTCGGTGGTGCCGCTGGGCAGGGTGCGCAGCCGGGCCAGCGGGGTGAGGCGGTTGGCGGAGCTGCTGGCGGAGCACCGGCCGCTCGAGCGCTGTGGAGTGATCTACGTCGGGGCGCCTGATGAGGGCCTGGCACTGGCGGAGCAGACCCGCCGGACCTATCCCGATATGGAGGTGATCGCCGACCACTGCAGCCCGGTGTTGAGCACCCACACCGGCCCCAACACGCTTGCCTATTGCTACCTTGAGGCGGAGGGCTGAGGGCCCCGGCGCGGTCGCCGGGCCGGGCCCCGAGAGCCCCCACGCTGCGCCGGTGCCCCCAACCTTGGAGACGGCCCTGGCCGGGCTGCCGAAGATCTCGCAGGAGCGCTTGCAGGGGCTCGGCCGGCTGGGGCTTCACACCGTGGCCGACGTTCTGCACCACTTTCCCCGTCGGCACGAGGATCAGCGGGAGAGGCTTTCGCTGGCCCAGCTGCGCCCGGGGGCGACGTCGACCGTCGAGGTGACCGTGGCCGCGCTCCGCAGCCGGCGCGCTCGCTATCGGCGGATGGAGTTGCTGGAAGCCGAGGTGGAGGACCTCAGCGGCCGGGCCGAGGTGATCTGGTTCAACCAGCCTCATCTGCGCCGCATCCTCCACGAGGGGGATCGGGTCACCCTCCACGGCCGGGTGGTGCGCGGTACCCGAGGCCGGCCCAAGCTGCAGAACCCTGAGGTCGAGCGCGAACGCCGGTCCGAGCAGCAGTCCAAGGTCGGCGTCCTGGTCCCGGTCTACCCCGAGACCGCGCACGTCACCTCGCGCTGGCTGCGAGCGTTCATCGCCGACCACCTGACCCTGGCCGACTCGGCTCCCGAGACGCTGCCCCCGGAAGTGCGCGAGGCCGAGGGGCTGCTGCCCCTGGGGATGGCGCTCCGGCAGCGGCACTTTCCCGCGGATCAGGGTGAGCTCGATCGGGCCCTGGAGCGTTTCGGCTTCGAGGAGCTGTTCTTCCCTCAGCTGGCGGCTCTGCTCTCCCGGCGGCAGCGCCTCGCCCGCACCGGGACCCGCAGCCCCTACGACTTCGCGGTGGCCCGCGAGTTCGTGGCCTCGCTGCCGTTCCGTCTGACCGAATCCCAGCGCCGCGCCGCTCACGAGATCCTGATCGACCTGGACCGGCCCTCGCCCATGAACCGGCTGCTGCAGGGCGACGTTGGTTCGGGCAAGACCGTGGTGGCGGCGATGGCCGCTCGCATGGCGATCGCCGCCGGCCACCAGGTGGTGCTGATGGCGCCGACCGAGATCCTGGCCCGTCAGCACCACCAGACTCTGCGGGAGCTGCTCAGCCCCTTCGAGATCTGGCCCCGGCTGCTGGTGGGGAGCACCAGGGCGGCCCAGCGCCGGGAGATCCTCGGGGGCCTGGCCACCGGTGGCGACAAGCTGGTGGTCGGCACTCACGCCCTGATCGAGGACGACGTCGCGCTGCCCCAGCTCGGGCTCTGCATCGTGGACGAGCAGCATCGCTTCGGGGTCGCCCAGCGCCTGCGCCTGCGTGACAAGGCGGCCGCCAACCCCGACTTCCTCTCCATGACCGCCACCCCGATCCCCCGCTCCCTCAGCCTGACCCTCTACGGCGACCTCGATGTGAGCCAGATTCGGGAGATGCCACCCAACCGCCACCCGGTCACAACCCGGCTGGTGGAGCCGCGGGACCGTGAGGACGCCTACCGCTTCATACGCCAGCAGGTGAGCCGGGGCCGGCAGGGCTTCATCATCTGCCCGCTCATCGACGACGCCCCGGGGCTGGAGGTGCGGTCCGCGACCGCCGAATACGAGCGCTTGAGCCAGGAGGTGCTGCCCGATCTCCGGTTGGTGCTCCTCCACGGCCGGCTCCCGGCCAAGGAGAAGGCGCAGCGGATGGCGGCCTTCGCCAGCGGTGACTTCGACCTTCTGGTGGCGACCAGCGTGATCGAGGTCGGGGTCGACGTGCCCAACGCCACCGTGATCGGCATCGAGGGGGCTGACCGCTTCGGCCTGGCGCAGCTGCACCAATTCCGGGGCCGGGTGGGCCGCGGGGAGCACCTGTCCTTCTGTCTGCTGTTCACCGACGATGAGGACCCCGGCGGGCGGGCGCGCCTGCGGGCCCTGATCGATCACCACGATGGCTTCGAGCTGGCGGAGATCGATCTCAGGCTCCGCGGCTCCGGGGATCCCTACGGGCTGCGCCAGCACGGTTTTCCGGAGATGCGAGTCGGCGATCTTCTGGACGATGGATTGCGGGAGCGGGCGCGGACCGCTGCGGAGCGAGTGCTGGTGCGGGATCCCGCCCTCGACGATCCCATCCTGCGCACCGGCATTCGGGGATACCAGGTGGTTTTCGAGTTCGACTGAGGATTTCCTTCCGTTCTCGCCCGAGGATCTGGTCAGGCTGCCGGCCAGGCATGGGATAGTTGGGCGGATGACCCAGTCCGGCCGCCGCCGTCAGCCGCGCCCTGGGCGCGCGCATGCCGGCGCCCGGTTGACCGGCGGCGATGCCTGTGGACGGCGCCTGGCAACCATCTCCGGAGACGGCTTGCGGGCCTCCACCGGGGTGGTCCGGGCGGCCTGCTTCAACATCCTCGGGGATGCGGTCGCCGACGCGAACGTGCTCGACCTCTTCGCGGGGGTGGGCAGTCTGGGGCTGGAGGCTCTCTCCCGAGGCGCTCGGCGGGCCACCTTCGTGGAGCTGCGCCGGGAGCGGGCAGCCCTGATCGCGCAGAATGCCTTGGCGCTCGGCTACCGAGAGGTGGCCGAGGTCGTGACCGCGGATGTGATCCCCTGGCTCCGGAGCCACCGGGAACAGGTCGCGCAGGCGGCCCTGGTGCTGCTGGATCCTCCCTACCTGGATCCCGGCCCAGCTCTCTGTCGGGCAGCGCTGGAGCAGTTGGGGGAGACGGCGGCCGGGGTTGGCACCTGGGCCCCGGAGGTGGTGGTAGAGCATCACCGCCAGCTCCAGCTCCCCGACGCAGCCGGAGCGTTAAATTGCGTGCGGCAATCACGTTACGGCACCACCCAGCTCTCCTTTTATCGGAGGACTCAATGACGGTCGCGGTCTATCCCGGCAGCTTCGACCCCATCCACAACGGCCATCTCGACGTGATCTCCAGAGCCGCGGAGATCTTCGACTCGGTGGTGGTGGGCGTCCTCGACAACGCCCTGAAGTCTGGCCTGTTCTCGGCGGCGGAGCGGGCGACCCTGGTCCGCCAGAGCCTGCCCCCGGAAAGCCGGGTGGAGGTCGCCCACTTCTCCGGGCTGGCGGTCTCCTTCGCGATGGCCCACGGGGCGACCGTGATCGTGAGGGGCCTGCGAGCGGTATCGGACCTCGACAGCGAGTTCCAGATGGCCCTTATGAACCGCCGACTGGAGCCCAGGGTTCACACTGTGTTTCTGACCACCGGGTTCGCCAACGTCTACCTCAGTTCGTCCCTCATCAAGGACGTCTGCGCTCACGGCGGCAGCATCACGGGGCTGGTCCCGCCGCCGGTCGAGGCCGCTCTGCGGCAACGGCTGGCGCCCGCGACCACCATTCCGGCCCACCTGGAGGAAGCAAGATGAGTGACGTGACCGACGACTACGAGCTCGAGCCGGAGCCGACTTCCATCATCGACCTGCTCGATCGCCTGGAGTCGCTGGTCAATCAGAGCCGGCGGGTGCCGCTCACCCCCAACATCGTGGTCAACGAGGAGGAGCTCCTGGACGTACTGGACCAGATCCGAGTGGGTCTGCCCGAGGAGATCAAGGAGGCACGGATGCTGCTGGAGACCAGGGAGTCCCGGCTGCGTGAGGCTCAGGAGCAGTCCGAGCAGATCCTCCTCGCCGCCCAGGAGAGAGCCGAGCGGTTGACCGATCAGCACGAGGTCGCCCGCCGCGCCAACGCGGAGGCGGACGAGATCCTCACCGATGCCCGCGAGCGCAGCCGCAAGATGCGCCGTGATGCGGACGACTATGCGCGCGAGCGCATGGAGGAACTGGAGACCCAGCTGGCCTCGGCCCTCAACCAGGTGCGCCGGGGCCTGGAGACCCTGGAAGCCGGCCGTGAGGGAGCCGCGGACGAGAAGCCGAAGGGTCGCGGGAGGCGCCGCTGAGCTTCCGTGCCAGCTTCCTGGTAGACTCCGACCTCGTAATGGCTCTTCCCAAGGAACGCATCCCCAAGGCTCGGCGCGACCGGCGTCGTTCCCATCTGGCACTGTCCGCTCCCACCCTGACGCCCTGCCCGCGCTGCCGCCGCCCCCGCCGCCCCCACACCGTGTGCGCGAACTGCGGTCACTACAAGGGGCGTGAGGTCATCGCGACTGAGTAGGCGGTCCGGCTGCGCCGACTGGGGGTGACCCGGTTGGCCGCGTCCATCAGGACGGCTCTTCTCTTTCCTGGCCAAGGCGCCCAGCAACCGGGCATGGGCGCTTCCCTGGTCGCGCAGCAACGTGAGCCGGACCTGCTGACGGTCGCCGAACGGGCGGGGCTGGACCTCGAGCGACTCCTGGTGGCGGGGGGGGCCGAGGAGCTGCGACCCACCGAGGTCGCGCAACCGGCGCTCTATTACGTGGGTGTGGCCCTGGGGCGCCTGGCCGTCGAGGGGGGCCTGACCCCTGCCTTTGGCGCCGGCCACAGCCTGGGCGAGTACAGCGCGCTGGCGGTGGCCGGCGCGCTGGATCCAGCCGACGGCATGGAGCTCGTGATAGCGCGCGGCCGGCTCATGGGCCAGGCGCCTCCAGGCACCATGGCGGCCGTCCTGGGGTTGGAGCGGGAGGCCCTCGAAAGCATCTGCCAGGAGGTCTCAAGGGGAGGTGAGACCTGCGTCGTCGCCAACGACAACAGCCCGGGGCAGCTGGTCATCTCCGGAACCAAGACCGGCATCGAGGAGGCTGGCGCCGCCGCCCGGGCCGCGGGAGCGCGACGGGTGGTGCCCCTGAACGTAGGCGGGGCGTTCCACTCACCGCTGATGGCGGCCGCGGCCGCTGCCTTCGAGCAGGCGCTGGCGGCGGTCGAATTCCGAGATCCGCACTGGCCGATCGCCTCCGGCACCACCGGTCAGCTGGTCGGCAGCGCCACCGAGGTGAGGGCGGGTTTGAGCCGGCAGCTCTCCAGCCCGGTGCTCTGGACCCAGGCGATCACCTCCTTAGCCGGCGCGGGCGCGAACGAGTATCTCGAGTGCGGTCCAGGCAACACCCTGGGGTCCCTGGTCAGACGGATCAGCCCCGGCGCGGTGGTGACAGGGCTGGACTCGCCCGATAGCGTCAGGGCGTACCTGAGCCTGGCGGCCGCCGACGCCCGCGCCGAGTGAGTCCGTAGGACCGCTATCGTGGCGCCTCACACTACAATGACCCTCGACTTGCCACGGCACCAAACCTCCTCGATCCGCCATCGCGTGCCTGCCGGCGCCCACAGGTGAAGTCGTTCGTTCGCCGGCTGGTGGGGAGTCCGGTCCCGCCCCAGGGATCCAAGGATGAAGGCGAGCGGCCTTTGTCCGATCCCCTCGGGCCCGGTGGCGGGCCTCCGTCGGGCGCGCCCGCACCCCCAGGCCTTACCGTATTGCCGGGTGAGCGCCTGAGTGGTGTGGGGTCGGCAGTCGACTCCACTTTGCAACGCCAGAGTTCGACGGTGGCGGCCGACCCGGACCGGGCGGGCGACGCCGGTGCGACAGGAAGCGGTAACCAGACGGCCAAGCGCCGAACAACGAGGGGTAAAGATGGCAGACACGACCTGGGAAGGGTTTCAGGGGATAGTGGTCGAGCAGCTCGGGGTAGAGCTGGAGCAGGTGACTCCGGAGGCGAACTTCGTGGAGGACCTGAACGCGGACTCCCTGGATCTGGTGGAGCTGATCATGGCCTTCGAGGAGGCCTACGGCATGGAGATCCCGGACGAGGACGCGGAGAAGATCCAGACGGTGGGGCAGGCCTGGGACTACGTCAAGGAGCACCTGGACCTGGCGAGCTGACGGCACCTCAGCCACTCCGTCGCCGGCGCTCGCGGGCGACGCCCGAGGAGCTGGCCCAGCAGGAACGGGAGGCGGAAACCCGCCTGGACGACCTGCAAAGTCGGGTGGGGCTGAGATTCAAGCGCCGCGATCTGCTCCGGGAGGCCATGACCCACACCTCCTGGATCAACGAACGTGGCGACCAGGGCCGAGACAACGAACGGCTGGAGTATCTCGGGGACGCCGTCTTGGAGCTGGTTGCCGGCGAGTATCTCTTCAACCGGTTCCCCACCTACGACGAGGGTCAGCTAACCCAGATGCGATCCTCTTTGGTCAGCACTGTCGCTCTGGCCCGGCTGGGGGAGCAGCTGCTGCTCGGGGAGACCCTGAGACTCGGCCGCGGAGCAGCCAAGTCCGGAGCCCGCCGACTGACCTCGCTGCACGCCAACGCCTTCGAGGCACTGATCGGCGCCATCTTCCTGGACCAGGGCTATCGGAAGGCGGGCCGGGTCTTCCTCTCCCGGATCGGGGACCTCAGCGCCTGGACCGATCCCAATTTCAAGGGGCGGTTGCAGGCGCTGGCGCAGGAGCGGTTCGGGGCGCCGCCGCAATATCGCACGGTCCCGCTGGGAGGAGATCTCAGGACCAGACAGTACCTCTCTCAGGTATCGGTGGAAGGGCAAGCGACCCTCGGCGAGGGCCGTGGAGGCACCAAGCAGGCGGCCGAGCAGGGAGCCGCCCGAGCCGCCATAGACGTGTTGGTGGCGCCGGTGTCGAAGAAGCGGCGGCGCCGCTCCCGGGCGCCAGTGGACGCCGCGGCGGGAGCCACTCCGGAGTTCAACGCCCCGTCCCCAGGTGGACTCGAGCCCGTGCCCCTGGAGGTGGCGGCTCCCAGTGGGCGCCACCGCCGTCCCCGGAACGCCGCCGGTTTGACGGCCCCCGTCCCCTCACCGAGCGACGTCGTGCCAGCCGAGCCCATCACCCCGGTGGAGGCGCCGCCGCCATCGCCGCGCCGCCGGGGGCGCCGCGGTTCCACCACCGGCGCGGCCCCGGCGGTGACCG
>JAJYPP010000017.1 GCA_021795235.1 bacterium | reverse complement strand
CTCCGCAAGCTCATCCCTCAGCTACGTCGGGCTGCCAACGACGCTATTGAGCTCACCCTGCAGGCTGACCAGCCCGACCCCGCCGTGGCCCCCTCGCCCCCGCTCAGAGGTTAAATCGCAAGCTCAGCCGAGAAAGTCGCGTGCCAGCTCGATCCACAACTCGGTGGAGAGGGCCAGTGAGTCCACATCAACCCGTTCGTCGAGCCCGTGGAACATTACCGCGTAGTTCTCGAAGGAGATGCTGCGGCTGTGGAGACCGAAGCCGTACGCCACCGAGCCGAGGGCACGATGGAAGCGGGCATCGGTCGCTCCGGCGGTGAGAAACGGCACATTGCGCGCCCCTGGGTAGTGGCGGTCAGTGACCCGCTGCAGGGCCTCCCAGAGGGGAGTGTCGGTGGGAGAGGAGGACGCCTGGTCGTGGGTGGGAAGGTCGATGTCGACATGGTCGGCCAGATCCCCGATCGCCTCCGTGAGCATGGCGCGGACATCGGTGACGTCCCAGCCGGGCAGGGTGCGGATATCCACCTGCAGCTTCACCAGGTCGGGGATGACATTGATCTTGGTGCCAGCACTCATCATGGTCGGGGCCAGGGTGGTGTGGGTGCTGGCCTGGGCCAGGCGGGCGAGCCCAATCATGGGCAGTTGCTCGCAGAACTCCAGGACCCGGTCAGGGTCCAGCAACGGTCCAGACAGCTCGGGCGGGAAGCCCATGCCCTCCACGAACCGCCGCCAAGCGTCATGCATCTGGGCCGGCGGGTGGAATTCGTCGATGCGGCGCACCACCTCGGCCGCCTTGACCAGGGCGTTGTCAGTGCGAAATGGCTGGGATCCGTGGCCGGGGGTACCCCGCACGGTCAGGACGCACCAGTAGACGCCCTTCTCGGCCACCACGACTGGAAGGCGGGTCTGGCCATCAGGAGTCGCCATTGGGAACCCACCAGACTCGGTGATGACGTAGTCAGAGCCGACGGCATCCGGGACATGGTCGGTGAGCCAGCGGGCCCCGAACCGGCTCATGCCCTCCTCGTCGGCGACGGCGACGTAGGTGAGATTTCCCGAGGGCCGGAAGCCACTGCGGGCCAGCCTGCGCATGCCCACAGCCATGGTTGCGGTCAGGTCCAGCATGTCAATTGCCCCCCGCCCCCAGACTTCGCCATTGATCAGCTCCCCGCCGAAGGGGTCGTGCCGCCAGGCCGCCGGGCTGGCGGGGACCACGTCCGTGTGTCCGAGCAGGGTGAGCGATGGCGCTGAGCGGTCCCGTCCCGGAAGTCTGGCCACCAGCGACTTTCGTCCGGGTGCGGGCTCCCAGGTTTGGAGGTCCAGGTCGGAGCCTTCCAGGTAGGTTTGGAGAAGCGCTGCGCTCCTCTCCTCATGCCCGGACTCCGGCGTCCCATCATTGACGCAGCGGTTGCGGATCAGGAGCTGGAGCATCTCGGTCGCTTCGTGGGCCAGTCCCTGGGCCTGGTCGATCACCGCAGTAGCTTACCGGGAACAGACCGTCGGGCCTGGCCGGCTCCGCGCGGCCCGACGCGGTCAGTCCGCGGCTGGGAGGTCTCGGCCCGCCGCCACAGTAGTCGCCGAGGGGGATGGCGCCGTCTTCACGTGGCCGGACTCCCCTTCGACTGGCTTGTTCGCTGCTCAGGTTCGTCCTCTGCCCGAGGGCCACCGGTCTCCGGCAGGAGGCGGCAGGTAGCCAATCGAAGGTCTGGGCTACCGCCGCGGCCAATGCCAGCAACGCCAGCGACCAAGACCTGATCAGCAAGGTGAAGCGAACTTCGAAGCGATCGCTTGGGATGGAAGCTGGGGCGAATGGTGTGGGTGGCGGACGCCGGATTCTCCTCGGAGGAGAACCGCCGCCGCCTGAAGTGTGGGCGGTGGGCACTACATCCTGGGGGAGAAGCCGCGGGGCAACGACCAGGAGGTCTTTGTGGCGCTCTCGCACCAGGGGCGGTACCGCCAGGTGCGGGGAGACATGGCAATCTAAGGAGGTTGTGCTGGACGACGGTGCCATGCGGGACCGCTTCGTGATCTACGCAACCCAGATGAGGCGATCTCGGCGAGCGATCGGCTGACCCTGGCCCGGACGGCTACTGTCAGAGCCTGTGGGGTCTCCAAGCTGTCACGCTTTGCCAGCCCGAGTCCGGCCGCCCCAACTTCGGCCATAGATACACGTCCAACTTCCAGCTGCGGAACTCCGAGTTCATAGACAGACCTTGTCACCACCGCCAACGTACTTGAGAGACACTACACTAGAGGCACTTTCTCTTGGGGTCGCCGAGCGCGACGAAGAGTGGCTCGGAAAACCACGCTGAGGGCCTTCGCTGACCTGCCCATCGTGGCCAGGATAGTTCGACGTGATATTTTTGGATGCACTTGGTGAGGACTTGAGGGTGGCGGCCTGCCCGACGACACACGGGCCACGCGGCACCCGGGTGACGGGAGCGGGCGGATGTTCGGAGGCTCACTTCAATTGACAAAGGTCAGGACTTGGTGGGAGAAACATGGCTGCAGTCACAATCTATCGTAGCGACCATGGTCCCGATTTCGCGCCCTTCGAGGAGAGTTGCGGGTCGATCCGGGGCTTCGTCTATGATGGTGATCTGCAAGCTGAGGTTGGGAGCGGCGGCCTGACGGCAGCCGGGGCCCTGGACCTGTTGGGTACCATGCTGGCGATCCGCGAATTTGAGGAGATGGTCGTCCGCTTGCGCTCCGGCGGCTACAACCCGCTCACTGGGTACGACTATCGTGGGCCCACCCATGTCTCGATTGGGCAGGAGGCTACATCTGCAGGTGCCTGTGCTGTCTTAGGGATCGACGATAAGATCACGAGTTCCCATCGAGGGCACGGCGACGCTATCGCCAAGGGCTTCTCAGCTATCCGGGCCATGGCTGATGACGCCATTCGGGCACGCCTGCCCGTGTGCTCTGCGGAGAGTCGGGCTGGAGTCATAGAGATGGCTCTTGAGGAGCACCTCTATAGGATTATGGCAGAGCTATTCGGCAAGGAAGAGGGGTACAGTCGGGGCCGCGGCGGCGGGATGCACATCGGAGAGTTTTCAACGGGGAACCTTGGCGCCAATGCGATTGTTGGGGGGAGCGTGCCTCTTGCCACCGGTGCAGCTATGGCTCTCCGCTATCAGGGATCTGATGGCGTCGTTTGTTGCTTCGCGGGCGATGGTGCCTATGCTAATGGCGTCGTACTCGAGTCGCTCAACTGGGCAGCCCAGGCGCAGTGGACGAACGAGTTGGCGGGGGAGTGCGCTGGTGGTCTTCCGATCATCTACTTCATCCAGAACAACCACTACGGGATGACCCATCGAACCGACGACGAAGTGATGGGGATTCGGCATCTTGCCCGACGTGCGGCGGGGTTCGCCACGAACAACATGTACGCGGAAGTCGTCAACGGTATGGACGTCTTGGCCGTGCGCGACGCGGTCGCACGGGCTGCTGCTTTGTGCCGCGCTGGCGAGGGGCCGGTCCTTATCGAAGCGAGCACTTACCGCTATTACGGGCATTCTCTCTCCGATCCCCGCAATGAGTACCGGACGCGGGAGGAGGAGCGCCGATGGCGAGCAGTGGACCCGATCGATCGCCTGAAGGCGCAGATCTTAGAAGCGAACGTCGCTGACGCGGGGGCTCTCGCGTCCATGGAACAGCGAGCGAGCGAGCGGAATGCGCGTGCCGCGGTCCGGGCGGCGCAGGCGACCGACCCTGATCCGGCAGACGTTCTTCGCTATCTCTACACAGAGACCTCTGCAGCAGACGTGCCCGAGGCCGATCGGCAGGTCTTGAGCTACGCGCCACCGCCGGCCGCCAAGCGTGACGGGGATTCGATCACTTATCGTGATGCCATCCGGGAGGCCCTTGTCGAGGAGATGCTCCGCGACAACAGGGTTCTGTTTTACGGGGAGGATATCGCCGAATATGGCGGCGCCTTCAAGCTGACCCAAGGCCTCCTTGAGACATTCGGCCGAAAGCGTGTCTTCAACACCCCGATTTCCGAGGCCTGCATGTGCGGAACGGGGGTGGGGATGGCTGAGGTTGGCCTGCGGCCCGTGATCGAACTGATGTATATGGACTTCGCTCTCATGGCATCCGATCAGATTGCCAATCAGGCGGGCAAGTGGCACTACATGAGTGGTGGCCAGGTCGAGGTTCCGCTCGTCATCCGCGCCTCGGTCGGGGCGGGCAAGGGCTATGGCGGTCAGCACTCCCAGTCTCTTGAGAGTGTCTTCGCCCACATCCCCGGCCTCTATGTCGTCTACCCCGCTACGCCGGCCGATGCCAAGGGACTCCTCAAGACCGCGATTCGCGACAATAACCCTGTCCTGTTCGTTGAGAGCCAGGGCCTCTACGGCACGAAGGGCAGGGTGCCCGAGGGCGAGCATCTCGTGCCCTTTGGGGCCGCCCGCGTGGCGCGGGAGGGAAGGGACCTCACAGTTGTGAGCTGGGGCCCCGCCGTTCTCGACGCGCTGGGTGCAGCTGATCGGCTACACGACGAGAACGGCGTCGATGCGGAGGTGATCGACCTGCGCAGCCTAGTTCCGCTCGACTTCGAGACGATTTTGGCTTCTGTGCGGAAGACGGGCCGCTGCGTAGTGGCGAGCCAAGCAATCCTGGTAGGGAGCTACGTCAACGAGATCGTGGCCCGTGTTCAACTTGAGGCGTTCGACTACCTTGATGGGCCGGTGGGTCGAATCGGAGCTGCCAACGGCATCTCGCCGCAGGCTGAGGGCTTGGAGCGCGCCTTCCTGCCAACCGCCACGGACATCTATGAGGCGGCAAGGGCGCTGCTGTGAGGCGTCGTCGTCGCGCTGCCTACTTCTGCGAGCACCGTTACCACAAGGGAGGCTTCTGATGGCTTACCCGGTCCTGATGCCGAAGCCGGGGCAAATGACCGAGGAATGCAAGGTGGTCGCTTGGCACAAGCAGGTGGGTGACCTCGTCCATAAGGGGGATGCTCTCTTCGAGATTGAGACCGATAAGTCGAACATGGATGTCGAGGCGTTCGACGAAGGGGTGCTTCTGCGGATCGTCGCCGACATCGGCGATACGGTCCCTGTCAATACGGTGTGCGGCTGGGTGGGCCGGGCCGGGGAAGCGATCCCCGATACGAATCCAGCGTCGCCTACAGGCCAGCTCCTGGTTGGGGTGGAGTCTGCCATCTCGGAGGCCACGAGACCTGCAGGGCCCGTTGCGGCTCAGCGTCAGTCTGGCAGTCCGATCAGCCCGCGGGCGGCCCGACTTGCCATCACGCACTCCATCGATCCGCGGACGATTGTGGGGACAGGCCCCCGGGGTCGGATCGTGGAGAGGGACGTCCAGGCTGTAATCGCGCTGAGGTCCGCAGATCCGGCCGTGCCGAGTGCGCGTGGGCCAATCCTTGCCTCGACGGCACCTGTGTCCGCGGCTCGGGGCACCAGCGAACCAGTTGCGATTGACCCGGAAGCGGTTGAGGCGGCCGCTCAAGCATTCGTCATCTCGTCCGGGATTCGGGGAACTGGCCCTTCAGGTCGGGTGACCCGGGCGGATGTGGAGAGCACGCTTCGTGGACGGCCCCAGCCGCTCTCCAGGATGCGGCAGATCATCGCGCAGCGGCTGACTGAGAGCTACACAACAACGCCGCACTTTTCGGTCACTGTTGCCGTAGACATGACCGCACTGCTGCGGCTTCGCGAACAGCGTCCCGCGACGGTGCCAGCGTACTCGGTTACCGACTTCATCGTCGCAGCGGTTGTCCCCAGCTTGGTCGAGTTCCCGGTCGTGAATGGTCGGACCGATGGGAAATCGATTTGGTTGCGCGAGCATGTTGACTTGGGACTGGCCGTCGCTCTGGACACCGGACTGGTAGTTCCCGTGATCCGGGAGGCGGAGCGGATGGAGCTGTCAGAGCTCCATGATCGCGCCGGGGCCTTAGTCGCCGCCGCCCGGGCGGGCAGACTGGCGCCCGAGGACCTGAGTGGGAGTTCCTTCACCATCTCTAATATGGGTATGTTTGGAGTGGAAAACTTCACAGCTATAATCAACCCCGGCGAGGCCGCGATTTTGGCTGTCTCGAGCACCGTGGCCACCCCAGTAGTGGTCGATGGGGGGGTCGGTGTAGGGCAGGTGATGCGGATGGCTCTGTCTGCTGACCATCGGCTTGTGGACGGAGTGTTGGCGGCCAGGTTCCTGGATGCTGTGCGCCAGCGTCTCGAGCACCCCGCCGGACCTGAATTGATGGAGCAAGCACGGCCTCAGGGAGTGGGAGAAACGTCGTGACTCAGTACGTGCTCGTGCATGACATTGGGACGTCAGGGGATAAGGCATGCCTCTACAGTAGCGATTGGCACGCTGCAGCTTCCGTGACGGTTGCCTACGGCACAATGTACCCTGGGCCCAACCGGGTCGAGCAGGAGCCGGAGGATTGGTGGCGTGCCGTGGTGCTGGCGACGCACACCTTGATGGAGGAGGCAGGTGTTGCCGCCAGGGACATCGTGGCTGTGAGTTTCACCGGTCAGATGATGGGATGTGTCGCCGTGGACGGTGCTGGCAATTCGCTGGGAACAGCGATTACGTGGGCTGATACGCGAGCTTCGCTTGAGGCGGAAAGACTTTCGTCGACTGTTGGCTTCGAGAGAGTCTATGAGATATCGGGCCACCGCCCGAGTGCTTCGTACTCGGGACCAAAGATCGCTTGGGTAGCCGCGAATGAGTCCGCACTGTACGGGCGCGCGGCTGTATTCCTCCAAGCGAAGGATTTCATTGTTGCGAGACTGACGGGTGTCTTGGCTACCGACCCGTCCGACGCCTCGGGAACGAACCTGTTTGACCTCAAACGTGGCTGCTGGTCTGAGGAGCTAGTCAACGGCGTGGGGATTGACATGCAGAAACTCCCCGATGTGGTGAGATCAGCGTCGGTCGTTGGCGGTTCACTTCGGGAGGCCTCGGCCGTACTTGGGCTTGCCGAGGGCACCCCCGTGGTGATGGGGGGTGGGGATGGTGCAGTTGCAGCGGTCGGGGCTGGCGTGATCGAGCCAGGTGAAGTGTACGTTTCCCTCGGAGCTTCGGCGTGGGTAAGTAGGTGCACGCGTAGGCCTCTGCTGGACCGCCGTATGCAGACTTTCACTTTTGCGGGTGTGGTGGACGGGACCTTCCTGCCCACGGGGACGATGCAAACCGCAGGGCTCAGCTACGAGTGGGCGATGCGGCTGCTGGAGCCCGAGGAGAGGCCTGGAAGGGAAGCACTGGTAGCCGAGGTGCTCCAAGCGGCATCGCAAGTTGTGCCGGGTGCTGGCGGGCTGGTTTACATGCCATATTTGTTGGGCGAGAGGTCGCCGCACTGGAACCCGCGGGCCCGAGGAGCGCTCATTGGGTTGACCATGGGACACACGAGGGCACACATCGTGCGAGCCGTTCTAGAGGGGGTCTGCCTCAACCTGCGCACTATTTACGACATCATCGTCAAGGAGCAGGCGACAGTGCCAGCTGTATGGGCTGTCGGTGGGGGCACGGAGAATGATCTCTACGTCCGGATACTCTCAGGTTGCCTAGGGGCGCCCGTGAAGGTGCCGCGCGACGCTTGGCGGAGTACGACTCTGGGGGCGGCGATCGTGGGCGGGGTGGGGTGCGGGCTTATCAGTTCGTGGGAAGTAGCGCGCACGGTTAGGACGGAGGATCGGGAGTTCAGCACCAGGGACGAAGAGGTCGAGCGCTACGAGGAGCTCCACGACTTGTTCTTGGGTGCTTACCCGAGCGTGGAGAGCCTCTTCGGTGAGCTTGCGACACTTGCGGCAGGGTAGGCGGCCGGTCCGCTGCCGCAGCCGCTCGCGCAGCCAGTCATGGCGTACTTGCGGTCGTATCGGTGGCCAGACAGACGGTGGCCAGGATCCTCTCCCCGCCCGCTCCTTATGGCCCGCGCGTGAGCAGCTCAACTGACTTTCCGCAGGTGGGGCAGGCGAAGTCGTGACACATCAGGACTGAGGTCGGCGGTAGAGGGCGGGCGACATACCGAGGAGTCGGAGGACTCGTCGCTGGATGGGGGTGAGCTCAGGCTCGAGGCTTTGGACGAAGTGGCCGCGGGCATCAACCAGGTCGTGGCGCCGGACGGTGGCGAAGATGTCCGGGATGCGCTCGGCAGTAGGAGCCGGGCAATCGCGGTCCTCTGGATAGATGGGAAGCGTGGTCAGGTCTGAGTCCTTCATCCGGAGGCGGATCTCGCGTTCGATGAGGGCCCTGACCAGCAGGGCAACGAAGAAGAGGAAGAGCAAGGGCTCGATCCGGGTCACGCTCTTCAGCCACATGGGGGTGACGAGCAAGCCTGTCTTCAGTTTCTCATGACGCTGCTCCAAGTTTATGTGCTCACCTCAGGGTGCCTCATCGTTCCAGGTGTTATGTGACCGCGACGAGCTGTCTCACCTCGCTGTCTGACCCGCAGAGCGGTGATGGGGGACGGCTTGGAGTTGGCTGTACTGCCGCTAGCTCCGGGATGAGACAAAGCCACCAACCCGAGGCCCAGCCACGGTGAGACACCAATCGCGTGGACACCGCTATAGATGACATAACGACGGACGGCTGGTACTTGTAGCGGTCGAGCAAGTCGTGCGAATGTCAGACCGCAGCAGTTGGTGATGAAGGGGAACATGCCATCTGACTTGGCCACGTAGGCGACCCGATCCTCGAGCACCCGCCAGGTCAAGTCGATGTGGATTCGGTCCTCTCGCCGGTAAGTGGTCGCAGCTCCTGCACGACCCCGGGTCACCTGCCGAAAGCGAGGCGCGGCTACCTCGTCGACCTTCACTTCGATGAAGCGCTGGCTGGACAGTTCCGTCAAGATGGCTTGGGCAGCGCCATCCTTGGTGCGAATGCGGGCCTTGGGTGACAGGAGGCGAGCGCGCAACTCCTCCATCTGGCGCGAGGCCTTCACGATGTGGCCCTGGCGTGTCTGGCCTGGGTTCCGCAGATGTTTGGGCTGCAAGGGGTGAAGATCAGGCTTGGCTGAGATCAGAGGGGCGCGGATTGGGCTCAATCGAAAGCGAATAGACTAGGCATACGCTTCCGCTCTATAACCCCTTGTCTTAAAGTCGGTGCGGTGCTGTGCTCTGGGCATGTATCTGCGCACCATTGCCCGCCACAACAAGGATGGGTCAGTGGTCCGCTACCTCCAACTTGCCCATAACCAGTGGGACCCAGTCGGCCGGCAGGCGAAGGCCCAGGTGATCCACAGCTTTGGGCGCGAGGACCAGCTCGACCGCGAGGCAATCAAACGCCTGATCCGCTCCCTCACCCGGGCGCTGGGACCGCAGGATGCATTGCGAGCTACCGCCAGGGAGGACCTCGACTTCGTGGAGAGCCGCCCTCTCGGAGGTGCCTGGGTGCTGGACCACCTCTGGCACCAGCTGGGGATAGACCAAGGCGTGAAGCGACTGCTGGCAGGCAGAAAGCTGGACCCCAAGGTCGAGCGAGTGCTCTTCGCCTGGTCGCCAACCGGGCTTTGCAGCCGCTCTCCAAGCTCGCCGGCACGAAGTGGGTGCGGGATCTGGTCCTCATCTCCGGGCTGCCCGAGGTGGACGAAGACAGCTGTTACCGGGCCATGGACTTCCTGCTGGAGTGCGAGGAGGAGCTGGCCAAGACAGTCTTCTTCAACACCGCGGAGCTGCTCGACCTCTCTGTCGACCTCGTGTTCTTCGATTATCCGGCTCGAGCACCTACTGGGAGACCGACCAAGAGGATCCAGACCAGGTCGACGAGGCTGGCGAGGTGGTGCAGCTGGGCTTCCGCCAGTACGGCCACAGTAAAGACCACCGGCCGGACTTGCCTCAGGTCCTGATCGGGATGGCGGTGACCAGAGCGGGAATCCCGATTCGAGTTTGGAGCTGGCCGGGAAGCACGGGGGAGTCCCCACTGCTCCGCCAGGTGCGAGATGACCTGCAGGGCTGGCAGTTGGGCCGGGTGGTGTGGGTGGCCGACCGCGGCTTCAGCTCTGGGAAGAACCGGGCCTACCTGTCCCAAGACGACGAGAACTACATCATCGGGGAGAAGCTGCGGGGTGGCTCCAAGGAGGCATCCCTGGCACTCTCCTGGCCCGGTCGCTACCAGAAGGTGGCGGAGAACCTCCAGGTCAAGGAGGTGGTGATGGAGGATGACCGCTTTGTGATCTGCTACAACCCCGAGCATGCGGTACGGGATGCCGCCGTCCGGGAGCGGATGCTGAAGCGGTTGGAGGTGGATCTGGAGGACAGCTACCAGCTCTCCATAGAGAAGCGCTCTGAACTGCTGGGCAAGACCAAGCCTGGGCTGGCACGGCTGCTACGGGTGACCAAGAGCGGGCTACTGCGAGTGGACCGGGCAGCAGTTGAGCGCGAGGCTCAACTCGACGGCAAGTACCTGGTGCGCAGCTCCGATCCCGACATGAGCGCCGATGAGATCGCTCTGGGATACAAGCAGTTGCTGCAGGTGGACCGAGGGTGGAGGGATATGAAGACCACCCTCGATCTACGCCCCGTGTACCACCGCAAGGAGGAGCGGATCCGGGCCCACATCGTGCTCTGCTGGCTGGCCCTGCTGCTGATCCGGGTGGCCGAGAATCGCACCCAGGACAGCTGGCGCAATCTCCGCAATGAGCTCCAGCGGCTTCATGTGGGCACCTTCCAGGGTTCGGCGGGCCGTTGCCTCCAGCGCACCGACATCACCTCTCGCCAGGCCGAGGTCATGAAGGCACTAGAGATCCCAGAGCCCCCGCGCTTCCTCGCCCTGGAGGCCGGCCCCCGCCCAGCGGCCTGACTGACCGGAACTCGGCCTAGGCACTACACCTCCGCCTGGCGCCTTGCCTCATTCCCGCATCCCCTGGGCACTTTCTGCCTCAGTCCGTCCCCAGTGTTGCGGAACCCGGGTATCAGGGACTGAGAAGTGCGGAAACGCCCACACCGGGATGTTGAAGATGGTGATGTCCCGGGCGACCAGCGGCTAGGATGGCCGCCTCGTTGACCGCGAACTGGTTTTCCGCGATGATCGACGGTGATATCAGGACCTCATGTCCCTGGGTGCGGAGGGCGTTGGCGATCCGTTGTTCCAGACCGTGCAAGAACCCGCGCAGATCCTGGTTGACGAAGCTTCTCCCATCGGGGCAGCTTCGTAGTCCGACTCTAGCCATTGATCACTCCTCGTTAGGAGACTTTCGGCGAATCTGTGACGAAGCACGGATCTGCAGCTGGCACTCTACGCAAATCTGCTCTGGTGGTAGTGAGATGTCAGCGATGCGCATAAAGAGCCGGTCCACTGCCGCATTGGCCATGCCCCAGATGGGTTGGGCGACCGTAGTCAGGGGAGGGTCGACAAGGCTGGCCCAGGGCGGGTCGTCAAAGGCGACCACGCCCATCCGGTCTGATACCAGGATACCGCGGGCGCGCAGCGCTTGGAGGGCACCTATGGTCATGTGGTTATTGCTGATCACCAGCCCATCCAGGTCAGGGTGGTCGTCCAAGAGCATCTCTGCGGCCAGATACCCACCCTGGACCGTGAAGTCACTGACGGCGGTGATCGGCTGAAGACCGGCTAGCTCGACTGCGGAGCGGTAGCCAGCAAGGCGCTCGGAATTGGTCCACACGCTGTCTCGGCCGATCCAGCCGATATGCCGTCGGCCGGAGTCGACCAACAGTTGAGTGCCCTTAGCCATCGCAACGGCATTGTCGGTGACCACCGAGTCGGCACGGGGGTCGGACACGGGCCGATCGATGGCCACAACCGGGGTGCCAAGGTCCATCAGCCGGGAGACCGCCGAGTCGCCCTCGGGCGTGGGTGAGATCACGACTCCCATCACCCGCTCGGCTGCCATGACCTCAAGGTACGACGACTGCTTGGCCGTGTCCTCACCGGTGTTGCAGAACAGGACTCTTGTGCCGCGTGCGTAGAGGGCCTCCTCGATGGCGCGGACCATCGTCGCAAAGTGGGCGTTCTCGATGTCGGACACTAGGACCCCCACGGTGGCTGCGCGCCCGCGCCGAAGATTGCGGGCAAGCTGGCTGGGCTGGTAGCCGAAGTGCTGGGCGGTGGCGAGAACCCGCTCCCGAGTGCTCTCCGACACAGGACGGGCGCCGCTTATGACTCGCGAGACCGTGGCTGACGAGACCCCAGCCAACTTCGCAATGTCATCGATGCGCACGCGCCGAGATGGAGGGTTCATGAAACCGATACCAGAGGATGGCATAGAGCGGTCCTAAAGTCAATCGGTCCCGTACTCAGTTTGCGATTTAACCTCGGGTACGGTATCAGGCGGCCTGCTTGATGGCGGGGTATCGGGGAGCCGGGCCGTGCCGGCTACCTTTGGGCCTTCCTGGCCCCGCCTTGCTGGGTTTCGGCGCTCTGGCGGGGGTACCCAGGACCAGAAGCAGTTGACAAGAACCCTGCGCATACGGGGGAGCCGGGCAGGGCTGTGAGGCGGCTCCTGGGGCAATCGCTGGTGGGCGACCAATCCCCTGGCGAGTCGGAGGTGGTTGTAGCCGGCGATGACCAGGCCGGTCCAGCGGTCATCAGCCTGCTCGGGAGTGCGTGCGCGCGGGTTGTTCCAGTCGGGAGTGGTCTTGGCGAAGCGGAGCGTGTGCTCTATATCGAATCGGAGAAGGTAGGCCCGCCAGAAGATGTCCAGGTCAGGCAGCGGGCTGGCCGGACCAGCCCACCACGGCCGGAGCATCTTCTGGGCTCGGGCGGTGTTCCGAGGCAGATGCTCGAGATCGACGCGGATGACGGTGCTGGACATGATCGGCCTATCTCCTGGTTTGCTCCAGCGGCGGCGGTGGCTGAGCCGCGGATGCAGCCCCATCCAGGCGGTGACCTCGATCCGGCCGCACTGGGGCTCGGTGGCGACCAGGGTTGCGTCGGGGACGGGCCAGTCAGCCGGATCGGCGCAGCGGAACGGGGCGCCATGCCGCCGGGGTCGGCCCGCGGTGCCGGGGCAGCGGTCGGGTGGAGCAGCGTAGAAGAGCCGGTCGTCGCGGATGCAGACCAAGAGTTGGGCGGGAGTAGCGGCGCAGGCGACGGTCAGCGAGATGGGGTCGTAGCCGGCATCGAAGACGAACAGCGGGACTGGCGCATTCGCCTCAGGGTGGAGGCGACCCACCAGAGCTGACACCTGCCGAGCCGTGGCCTGCCCGGTGTCATCACGGGGCGGGATGCGGGCGGTGTCGACGGGCGCCGTCCAGGAGTTGCGGTCCCAATTCAACTGGGCAATCCAGGAGTAGTTCCAGCCAGCCACGAGCGGCTTCCCGTTGGAGTGTCGGGAGGGGTGGTGGTAGTAGCCCCGCTCCGGAGAGGGGTACCCGGCTTGGCTTCACGGATCCGCTCATTGACCTCGACGATCCCCTGCGCCAGGCGCCGGAAGCGCTTGTAGTTCGCGATCTCACGTTGAGCCTTGCCCAAGTCGGATCTAGTCGGAAGTGGGCCGCGACCGTCTTGCCAGCGACCTTCTTGCTGAGGATGTACTCCTCCACGTGGCCTGGGTGGCTCGGGTAGCCGCACAGTCGTTCCCGTTCGAGCTCTGCGAGGATTGGACGGGGATGGCAATTTGGTACACCCCCTCTCGGGTAATAATACCCCCAGAACACCACGATCTGGAACTCACTTCCATGACCCCCCTCCCTCCCGTCGCGTACTCTCACGCCTACGCGGGGATTGACAGCCGCTTACGCAGGTGCTATCTTGCTGGCCGTGTCGGCAAACGATTGCCAAAGGCGGACCAGACCTTCTAGAGGTATGAGCTCCCGTACGAGCTTCCTAAACGAGCAAGGGTAGCGGATGGCCAAAGTGGCAAGGGGATGGTGGCCGGTGGGTGACTGGTGAATGTGGGACTCAGGGCTAGGCGCGGTGTGGCGCCCGACGCGCGTCGTCCCTCCTACTGGTCGTTATAGTTCGCGGACGACTGTGATGGGCGGTTTCGCCCACGAAATGGTGATGGCCCCAAGTCGAAATGGGGTAGGGAGGTGGTGATGTGACTATATTACGCCGTCGACCGATTATTGGGCTTCTTGGTTTGCTACTCATTGGCAGCTTCGGGCTCTCCGCCTGCGGCTCGCCCACCGTAGCCAAGAAGCCTATCACCATTGCCTTCATTCCGAGTCTCGCCACAGACCCATTCTTCATCTCGATGCAGTATGGTGCTCAACAAGAGGCGAAGAAGCTCGGCGTCAAGCTCATCTGGACGGGTGCAGGGGTGTACTCGCCCTCAGCCCAGTTGCCTTACGTCGATGCCGTGCTCGCCGAGCATCCCAGCGCACTAATCCTCGTTCCCACCGATCCTAAAGCCCTAATACCCCCCGTGGAACAGGCACGGGCGGCTCACATCCCGGTGATTAATGTCGACACTGTGATTGCTAACACGTCGCTCTTGGCGAGTCACATCACCGGCGACAACGTCGGAGGCGGAAAGCTAGCCGTCAAGCTGCTCGCACAAGCGCTTGGTGGCAAAGGGCAGATCTACCTGATGAACGGCACACCGGGCGCGACAACGGAAATTCTGCGGGCGCAAGGTGTCCACACTGAGCTGAAGAACTATCCCGGTGTGCAGCTCGTAGGGACCCAGTACTCGGAAGACCAACCCTCCCTTGCTGAAACCGAGATCCGTGCCGTCGTGACACGGTATCCAAACCTGGGTGGAGTTTTTGCAGTTGACGATACGACGGCTGAGGGCGTCATTGCCGGCCTCGCTGCCGACGGTGCCAGTAAGCGAGTAAAGCTCGTCGCCTATGATGCCGAACCGGCTGAGGTCGCCGCGTTGAAAAACGGTACGCTCCTTGCCACCGTTGCTCAACGTCCAGGCGTTGAAGGGGCGCTTGCAGTGCTGTATGCGTACGACGAAGTAACTCATAAGACCGCGGCCGTCGTCCACTCGGTGATCGTCGCTGACATACTGTTGACGGCAAGCACCCTTAGCAAGGACTCGCAGTGGTTTTATTGCACCTCCATCTCGAACTGCCACATAACGTGGCAGCCGACCAAGGCTAACGGTGCCCCCTAGCGTTCCAGTGGCGGCTCCGACCGCACCCGCGGTGCGGTCGGAGCCGGAGATGGCAATGGGGTATACGCAGGAGGTGTTCAGTGGCCTGATGCGAGTCGGAGGAAGGGCACTGCGCGCCATTCGTGTCCTGCTCGGCCGTGGCGAAGGACAGACCAGCTAGGCAATCTAGGGTGGTCGCGTTCCCCGTAGATGGACGGAAGTACCGTGACATCATCGCAGACCTTCATGGAGTACCAATGAAAGGCGACATCAGTAGCTCCGAGGATCCCAGCCCGGCGCCGCCGAGCGCAGTGGGGCCCCCTGATCGTGGGCGCAGACGCGATCTGCTTAGGCGCGCTATGCGTGCGGAGGTGATCCTGATCGTCGTACTGGCCATTATGGTCGCAATTTTTACGGGTCTCAATCCCGCTTTCTTGACGCAGGCCAACGTCGTTACGACGCTGCAGTCTACAACGGAGGTCGGCCTGCTAACGATCGGCGAGCTCTACGTGATCATCACTGCAGGGATCGACTTGTCGGTGGGCGCAATTCTGGGCTTGGCCGGGGTTGTAAGTGCGATTGTTATGAGTGGAATTGGCGGATCAGGCGGCAGTAGACTGGCCGTCGGCCTGTTGGTCGCGCTCGGCGTAGGCATCGTTTGTGGCCTTGCCAACGGACTGATGATCGTCAAAGTTAGGATTGCGCCGTTTGTTGCGACTCTAGCCATGCTTGGAGTGGCTACAGGCATCACTCTCGTCCTCACCGGGGGAGCCGAGGTCGTAGGTGTGCCGGCGCTTTCCGTCAAGATTGGAAACAACGTATACTTTGGCTTCTTCACGGTGCCCATCGTCGTTACCCTGATTCTCGCTGTGTTGGCTGGCTTTATGCTGCACCGGAGTGCGTTTGGTCGGTGGACGTATGCAATCGGGTCCAACGTGCTCGCGGCCCAGCAGAGTGGGATTAGCGTGGGTCGGCATCTTATTAAGATCTACGTTCTGTCGGGCCTCCTATCCGGAATCGCTGGGTTCGTGGTCTTGACAAGGCTCGGTGTCGGATCACCTCTGGAGGGAACCAACGATGAGCTCACGGCTATCACTGCAGTAGTTGTTGGGGGAGCCAGCTTGTTCGGTGGCCGCGGATCTATGCTGGGAGCCATGGTCGGTGCGGTCATGATATCAAGTATCCTGACTGGACTCATCATCGCAGGGATTAGTCCCTATTGGCAGACAGTTGTTAGCGGATGTATTCTTGCCGCTGCGGTGGCGCTGCAAACGCTTAATCGACGAGGTCAGGAGCGTGCAGCGTGAGGTATCGTGGAACGTCCGGCCGCGAAAAGGGAGTTGACGTGGCTAGTCAGGGGGCGATGGTATGAGCGGGCCGTTGCTGCGTTTGGTAGATGTTTGTAAGTCGTATGGTGCGGTTCAGGCGCTGTGGAATGTGTCGTTCGATGTCGCAGCGGGTGAGGTGGTTGGTCTCGTTGGTGATAACGGCGCTGGAAAGTCGACCACGGCGAAGATCATCGCAGGGGCTCTCACAGCCGACTCTGGAAGCGTGATGTTCGATGGCGAGGCGCGAAGATGGGGGAGCCCGAGGGAGGCACATGGCGCGGGGATTGAGATGCTGTACCAAGATATGGGCCTCGCGCCGGAATTGTCTGTGGCGGCCAACATGTACCTGGGCAGGGAGCTTCGGTTGAACGGTCCGTTGGGTCGCCTGGGGATACTCGACCGGGCCGCGATGGCTAAGGGAGCAGAGGGAGCGCTGAGGGAGCTTCATGTCAATGTACCGAGTGGAGACTATCCGGCTGCGGACCTTTCTGGTGGGCAGCGTCAAGCGGTGGCGATCGGAAAGTCGTTCATGTGGACCAAGAGGCTACTGCTTCTCGATGAGCCTACTAATCATCTAGGTACGTCAGGGACGCGCGAAGCGCTGGACTTGATCCGTAGGCTCCGGGACCACGGAGCGGGGGTCGTCTTTATTTCGCATACGATCCCCTATGTGTTGGATGTCTGTGATCGTATCGTCGTGCTTTGGCAGGGACATGTGGCGGCGGTCATGTCAAGTCGCGAGGCGACGGTCGAGCATGTGGTGGCCGAAATCACGGGTAGCAGGGCTGCGATGCATTCCGGCCCGCGTGGGTAGTGAGGATACCTCGTACGGCGTGGGATCCACCAAGCGCTCCCGAGGGGCGATTGACCGGTGCAAGACCCGGCTGGACGGGGATGCGGAGGGGCTAGGCGCAGGGGTTTCCGTCGCTCGAGTAGGAGCGAGTGTCGTTTGGCCGTGGTGCAAAGGCATCGGCACCTGCGGTGCAGGTCGGCGGGGTAAGTGTGGAGTCGTTCACGAGTTGGCCAGGGAGAATGGGAGCGTCATGGACTCACCGGGTAGGGGCGAGATTTGTCTCTCACCGTCGGAGCTTGAGGGCTCGGGCGCTTCGTGGCCGTGATGGGCGGGCTGAGCCAAGGGCAGCCTGCTCGTAGTGAAGGTGGCTTTGAGGGTGTCGGGGATGGTGCAACGTCGCGTGATCGTGCCGAGAAGGCCAGATGACGGCAGCACGGGTTTCAGGCAAGTTGCCTATAACCAGCAGGGTTCGGTTCTCATGGTTGGAGAGACCCGCTCTGTCCATCGGGTCTGCACGGCAGAGAACTTTGTGAAGACCCCATTCCAGCGGCTTGGTGTCCTCTTGTGGCGTCCCGCTCCGCGGAGTGCACCGCGGATGGGTGGTGGCTTTCCCGTGAAGCAAGATCAGGTGGGGCGCCTATCGACCTGTTGGCGGGCGGAGTCGTGAAAGGAGTCGCTCGCTCTGTCGCTTGCTACATGCCTGTACCGTCGTGGCTACCCGGCGTGCTCTGCGATTTCATGGTGTGTTCCCCCACACTCCGGTCGCGGCTCACGACCCGTATGAAGGGTAATTGAGTGTGCGTCGAATTGGAGCCCTTGTGATTGTCGTCTGCGGGGAGGCGCTCATCGATCTTGTTCAAGGCGCACCCTACCAATGCTACTGTCCCCGTCCTGGTGGGAGCCCGGCTAATGTGGCGGTTGGGCTGGCGCGTCTTGGGCAGCCCACTGAGTTTGTGGCTCGGCTCGGAGCCGGCCGATTCGGCGAGGTCGTTCGTAATCACTTGCGCGAAGCAGGGGTCGGACTAGCCCTTGCCCATGTGGCGGCCGAGCCGACGGGGCTGGCGCTGGTCCACGCTGGGGAGGAGTACGAATTCCGTGTGACGGGTGCTGCTGACTTCGGCTGGAGTGCTGGAGAACTTCCGACGGCTCTCCCGGACGAAGCGCGGTGGTTGCATGCCGGATCGTTCTCGCTCGTGCTACCGCCGGGAGGAGCACGGCTGGCCCGTTGGTGGGCGGGAGTCCGTACTCTGAGCGGTCGGTCCCCGCTGCGTTCGCTCGATCCTAACGTGAGACCTAGCCTGGTGGGATCACGTGATCGCTATCGCTCCCTACTTTCCAGGTGGTGCGAGGCAGCCGACCTTGTCCGGTTGAGCGTCGAGGACCTTGCTTGGGTGGACCCTGGTAAGTCGCCCGCCGATTGGGTCGCCAGCGTTCTGCGTCCACCCGGGCCTGCCCTCGTGGTTGTCAGCGAAGGAGCGGGGGGAGCTACCGCATACACCCGACATTGGTCACGGCACGCCAATGCGCCGAGGGTCGAAGTTGTGGACACAATTGGTGCAGGCGATGCCCTCACCGCAGGATTACTGGCCGGCCTGTCACAGCTAGGTGTGATAAGCCGGGGAGCACTCGAGGCACTCGACGCCGAGGTGGTCCGTGCCGTGCTTGTTCACGCGGTTTGCGTCGCCGCTGTCACCTGCACCAACGCTGGGGCTCAGCCGCCGACCGCTCAAGAGATGGCGGGCTTGGAGGCTGACCTGCTCCTTGACTGCTGAGTGCTGCTATTCGCCCTAGGTCCTTGGGTCGAAGACGTTGGGAGTACAGATGGCTAGCGCCTAGCAATCTCGCTCGTCGGCCGGCGACGCGAGTCACGGGTCCGACAGAGATCCGGCGGCAGTCCGCCTGGTTCACGGTGGCCTTGGCGACCCGCCGCATCCAACAGAAGATCATGCCGCAGCTTGGGACCGGTCGGCCGTTCACGGGGACGACAAACTCCTTGCGGTCCAGATCCGGCGCCATCAGGCGGCACCGATCCGGGAGAGGGTACCGGCGCAGCCAGTGTGGCGCTCGGGGAGGGGGGCTGCAATGCTATGATGCCGCGGGTGTAAGGCGTGGGGCGGTCTTTCTGGGTGACTTGCCCTATAGGACAGTGTAGGGCTGCTATGTGGGGGCGCGGTTGACACAAGCTGGGCGCACGGTGGTCACCGTGTTTGTGCCTCTGGCTGTGCCAGAGGGGCACCTGGGTGGCAATGCTGAGGAGATACGTGGTCGGATCGCCGCAGTGCACCCTAGGGTCGAGGCGCACTACGAATTGGAGCTGCTTCCGATACAGCGCTGGGTCGCCGACCACTCAGGGAAGCCGCGGCGAAGAACGGCAGCAGGCGAGCGACACTGGCGGGAATTGCTCCACGTCACGGAGGTCGCCCTCGGATTTCCTGGTGACAGCTCTGAGGGTTTGGGTGATCTCGTGCGGTCCGCACCAGACCTGCGTTGGGTCCAGGGCACAGCAGCTGGCATGGCTGAGCAGGTGCGACGCGCTTCGCTCAGCGCTGGGGAGCGCAGGCGAATCCGCATGACTACGGGGTCAGGGCCGCACGCGCTTCCGCTTGCCGAGTTCGCTCTTGTCGGACTACTCGCCTTCGCTAAGGACGTTGATCGACTCAACGCGTTGAAAGCTCGCCGTCGCTGGCCTCCTCGCTGGCCCATGCGAATGTTGGCAGGCCAGCGCATCATCGTCGTCGGACTGGGCACTATCGGCCGAGAGGTGGCGCGGTTGCTCCATGCCGTCGGGTGCGAGGTCGAGGGGGTGCAGCGGCGAGCCACTGGCCGAGTCCCCGGGGTGACTCGGCTGTGGTTGCTTGCGGATCTCAGTACGGCGCTGAGTGGCGCGGACGGGGTCGTCCTCACCCTGCCGGATGCCCCCGGGACAGCGGGCGTGGTCAACGCTAGGGCGCTGGCCGCGTTGCCACCGCACGCTGTCGTTGTCAATGTCGGGCGGGGCACGGTCGTCGATGAGGGGGCCCTCGCTGCCGCTCTGGTCGGCGGCCGGTTGCGTGGTGCCGCGCTGGACGTGACCGCTCATGAGCCCTTACCAGCAACCAGCATGTTGTGGCAATTGCCACAGGTGCTGCTATCGCCTCACACCGCTGCGCTTACCATGCATGAGGATGAGCAACTGCTTAACCTTTTCGTAGACAATCTGGCCAGATACCTTGATGGAAGGCCCCTGCGCAATCTGGTCGGTTTCCAGAGGAGCGGGTGAGACGAAGGCGAGCGATGGCGGGCCAATCGGGGACTGTTGGGGCACCCATGCTAGCGATCGGGTTCACGGCACCTGGTATTGCGACGCTGGCACTGCCGGAACCACGGGCCCGAGGCGCCGAACGCCCAACAGCTGACCGAATGTTCTATACCAAATGAGGCCGTAAGCCCGCCACCTTCCGAACCCAGGCGCTCAAGCCTGAAGTGCCGGCTAGCCCTCAGGACGTTCGGTCAGTACTGGATGCAGCCCATAGGTTAATACCACTCTCGGTCGCGTATTCATCGATTAGCGCCAACTCCTCGGGGGTGAAGTCCGGGCTCTCCAAACTGGCAATATTGGCTTCTAGCTGGGCCACGCTGCTGGCCCCGATCAGGGTGGAGCTTACCCGGGAGTCGCGAAGTGTCCACGCCACCGCCATCTGAGCCAGACTTTGGCCACGTTGCGCCGCAATGCGGTTGAGCGCTCTGATCTTCTCCATGTTCTTCCCGGACAGTAGACGAGCGTCCAGAGTACTGGCCCGACTGGCCCGCGAGCCCTCGGGAATGCCGTCGAGATAGCGGTCGGTGAGCATGCCCTGGGCTAGCGGCGAAAAGGTGATGCAGCCGATGCCAAGGTCACCAAGCGTGTCTAGCAAGCCGTCTTCGACCCATCGGTTGAGCATCGAGTATGACGGCTGATGGATGAGCAAAGGCACTCCCATCTGGCGCAGCAGCGCTGTCGCCTCGCGGGTGCGCTGCTGCGAGTACGACGAGATCCCAGCGTAGAGCGCTTTGCCTTGGTGCACTGCGGTCGCTAGAGCGTTCATCGTCTCCTCGAGGGGGGTGTCGGAGTCCAACCGGTGGGAATAGAAGATGTCAACGTAGTCCAGCCCCATCCGAGAAAGGCTCTGGTCGAGGCTGGCCAGCAGGTGCTTGCGCGAGCCCCACTCCCCGTAGGGACCGGCCCACATGTCATAGCCGGCCTTGGTGGATATCACTAGTTCGTCACGGTAACTACGCAGGTCCTCAGCGAGCACCCGGCCAAAGGTCTCCTCCGCCGAACCGTAGGGTGGGCCGTAATTGTTGGCAAGGTCGAAATGGGTCACGCCGAGATCGAAGGCCCGGCAGATGATGGCCCGGCTGGTCTCCAGCGGCCGTTCCCCGCCAAAGTTGTGCCACAGGCCCAGCGACACTACTGGCAGCTTCAATCCGGAGCGGCCGACGCGTCGGTACGGCATCTGGTCATATCGCCGTGCCGCTGCAATGTATGGCATGGTCGGTTTCTCTCCCCAGCTGATTCCAGGGCAATTCGAAGCATACGTAACTATAGTGTACTGCGCGAGGCAGGGTGGCAACGCTTCGTCCCTCGGAGTGAATTACGGTTGGCTTGGACATCGGCAAGTAGGTCGAGTCGATCGCGGTGAAGAGGTCAGCCCAGCCAAGCGCAGAGAACAGCACCATCATCGTTTGCTACTGGTCGCTGAGTCACGTGCCCAAAGTACGGGCGCGTTGCGCCCTACCGCTGGATCCGCGCCACCTCTCCAGCAGCGATAGCTCGAACTTGGGCAAGCGTCGCCATCGTGGTGTCGCCCGGGTACCCCGTGACGAGGGCACCGTGGGCCCAGCCAAGCCGCAGCGCCTGCTCGGGTGTCTCTCCGGCGAGCAGGCCATAGATGAACCCAGATGCGAAACCGTCCCCGCCGCCGACTCGATCGTAAACGTCTAGCTCATAGGTCGGCGTTTCGAACGGCGCCTCTCCGACCAAGGCGACTGCGCTCCAGAGGTGGCGGTTGGCAGAGCGAACGTCGCGCAGTGTCGTGGCCATTGCCGCGATGTTCGGATAGCGATCACGGACACGCTCCATCAGTGCCACGAACCCCGCCGCTTGAAGGTTTCCTTGGGCGCCGCCCGCCGGGCCAGCGATGCCGAGCGCCTGCTGGACATCCTCCTCGTTGGCGAGCAGGACGTCCACATGCTCGACGATCCGTCCTATTACCTCGCGCGCCCGCTGCTGCCCGCCGTGCGTACTCCAGAGCTTCTGACGATAGTTCAGGTCAAACGAGACCATGGCACCCGCTGCCTTCGCTGCACGCATAGCCTCAACGATTAGCTCGCTCGTGGAGTCGGAGAGCGCAGCAAAAAGGCCGCCGGAGTGGAACCAGCGGACACCTGAACTGAAGATCTCAGCCCAGTCGAAGTCGCCCGGGCTGAGGCGGGCTGCGGCCTCGTAGGCCCGATTGTAAACGACTACCGGCGGGCGGATCCCGAATCCGCGGTCACTGTAGACCGTGGCGATATTGGGTCCGGTTACCCCGTCGTGTGGCAGCCACCGGTATATCCCCCTGACTCCCATCGCTCGAACCCGTTCGGCGACAAGGTGGCCTATCGGATAGTCGACGGAGGCAGACACTATCGCGGTTCGAAGTCCAAAGCAGTCTGACAGATTGGCAGCTACGTTGTACTCTGCACCGCTGACATAGATGTGGCACTGCGTTGCCTTGTGGAAAGGGACCTCACCCGGGTCGAGCCGGATCACGAGCCCTCCGAGGGAGACGAGGTCCAAGCCAGCCCCTTGCTCTGGGATCTTGAGTGCGATTCCCATGTCATCCATGTTGTTGTATCCGACACCGGATTGGTGCCTGTACCGCTTCCGGTTTCCGAGATACCGGATCGGCTCCAATGATAGCAGCGAGCTGGCTAGGGTCGGCGACTCAGGCACCCGGGTGCGCATCGCTCGGGGTGGTGCGCAAGGGGGACCAGCTTCCCGCTGCGCGGGATAGCGATCTGGCCGGGGGGACGGGCCGCTGGCGGTCGTCTGACCGGGGCTCCGCAGCTGTGGCCCTGCCTAGGGCAGCGCGAGGGCTATGAGCGAAGTGGAGAGAGGGGGTGGGCTAGGTCTTGGATCTGTTTGGCATAGATGCAAGGCTTGCTCGCCTCAGCTCTTGACTGCATGGGTATCCCCGTAAACTGCAGTGAGGTACCCGCGTACGGTCCAAGCCCACCGCAGCGACGGCTCTGCGGTCCG
Organism: bacterium; assembly: GCA_021795235.1. GTDB lineage: Bacteria > Chloroflexota > Dormibacteria > Aeolococcales > Bog-877 > AG-12. The sequence continues at coordinate 33,350 of JAJYPP010000017.1, read as the reverse complement.
GTACCTGCAGTTGGCTCACAACCACTGGGACGGTGCGGCGGTCACTCCAAGGTCCAGGTGCTGTACCACTTCGGGCGCGATGACCAGATCGATTGGGCTGGGATCGGGTGCCTCATCCAGTCCGTGAGCCGGGCTTTGCCCTGAACGAGCATAGGCGGTGACCGCTGCCCCGGAGCTGGAGTTCGTCAGCTCGCGGTCGGTGGGCGGGACTTGGTTCCGGGCCTCTAGACATAACGGGTTGGTCCAGAGGAGTTTGGCCTCAGGATGGCACCGAGTCTCGATCAGTGCGGGAGATGGTGCATGAAACGCGCGCACGGCCATCGGGAGCGGAGTCATGCCATCCAAGTGCTTCGCTCGGGCTTCCAGAACTCCGTGGTGCGAGCGCTTGGAGTTGCATCAATTCCTACCCTCAGATGTGTGGACATCCTGGGTCGTTTGATGGTGCACCCATCGAGCCACCAAGCCTCTGTCAGCCACATTGGCCGAGTTCGCGGAGCCTGCGTGGCGGGGTTTATTGCAGAGCGAGCGCAACAAGTATATTCGGCGCCTTCTGAACTCGGATGCCCAGACATCTGACCCTATGTCTGGAGACCTGGGTTCCTGGACCAGGTCTGGCGAAAGCTGGGGGCAGACAAGATGCTTACCAACCTGCTGCGAGGGCGGCGGCTGGACCCAAGAGCTGAGCGAGTGGTGTTCGCGATGGTGGCCAATCGGGCCCTGGCGCCACTGTCGAAGCTGTCGTGCGCCGCCCGGGTGACCGAGAAGACCGTGGTCCAGGGGATCGCGACCAGGCTCGCACGGAGGAGGCGACGACGCGGGTAGCAAGATCGATCACGCGGCGCCATCAGTGTGCAGGGCATGCACCCCTGCGGCGATGCCGTGCGGGGACCCTCCCTGCCAGTGACGCCATCGTCCAGGGTCGGTCAGGCACGGCCGCTATCGACGGGCGCCAGCGGGTGGGGAGCAGCCTCTGGGCAGCGCCTCTCCAGGGGTCCAAACCACCGGCGCCCAGGTTGTCAGCCGAAAGCGCGGTCGGGGCGGCATCTGCACCGTGGTGCCCCGGCGACACCCGGCCAGGGAACGCTCAGCCGGTGTTCTGCAGCCCGGCGGCGACGCCATTCACGGTCTGCAGGACCAGGTCCACCAGCCTGCTCTGATCATCGGCGGGCCCGGCGTCCTGACCGCGAGCCTCCGCGAGAAAGCGGAGCTGAAGGAAGGAGAGTGCGTCGACGTAGGGATTGCGCAGGTCAACCGCCCGGCGTAACACCGGATGCCCGGCCAGCATCCGCTCGTGGCCGGTCGCGAGGGCGACTTGGGCACGGGTGCGCCGGAACTCGTCACGGATCAGGGCCATCAGGTCCGGCCGCCCGCCCCGGCTCAGATAGAGTCCGGCGATCATGGGATCCGCCTTGGCCAGACTCATCTCGGCGTTCTCCAGAACCGACCTGAAGAACGGCCACTCCCGTTCCATCTGCTGCAGGCGGGCGGCGCCATGCCTCGCGGCCACGGCCTCCAGCCCGGACCCCAGTCCGTACCATCCGGGCAGATTGACGCGGGTCTGGGCCCAGGCGAACACCCACGGGATCGCCCGCAGGCCACCCAGACCCGGGGACGCGGTCCGGCGTCCCGGCCGCGAGCCGATGCGCAGCTGGCCGATCTCAGCCAGCGGACTGACTGCGGCGAAGAACTCCGCGAACCCCGAGCTCTCAACCAGTCGGCGATAGGCGGCCTCAGAGGCCTCAGCCATAAGATCGGCCTCCCGCTCGAACTCCCGGTCGAAAGGCTCTGAGCTCTCTCCTGAGGGCCGAATCGAGGCTTGGATCACAGCGCTGGTGACCTGTTCCAGGTGCCGCATCCCTATCGCCGGCTTGCTGTAGCGGGCGAACATCACCTCGCCTTGCTCAGTGACCTTGAAGCGGCCGTCGACGGACCCGGGCGCCTGGCCCCGAATCGCGCGGCCCGCGGGCCCTCCGCCGCGGCCCACGGCTCCGCCGCGGCCATGGAACAGGATCAGGTCCACGTCATGGTCGTGGGCCCAGGCGGCCAGCGCGCCCTGGGCCCGATAGAGGGCCAGGTTGGCGGCCAGGAAACCCGCGTCCTTGGTGGCGTCCGAATAGCCGAGCATCACCTCCAGGCGGCGCCCGCGAGCCTCCAGCCAGTGGCGCCAGCTCGGAAGCTGGAAGAGCGACTCGAGCACCTGCGGGGCGGCGCCAAGATCGGCCCGGGACTCGAACAGCGGGACCACATCCAGCACCAGGCCACCAGTCGGATCGGCCAACCGCGCCAGCGCCAGGACTCCCACCACGTCCGCGGCGCGACGGGTGAAGCTGACCACATAGCGACGGCAGGCGTCGGCTCCCCATCTGGCCTGGATTGACCCCATGGTGCGCAGGGTCGCCAGCACCTCGCGCGCCTCATCGGACCGGACCGTCGCGGGGGAGGGCCATCCCAAGAGCGCGATCCGATCCAGGGTCTCGGCGTCCGGAGGCTCGTTCGCCTCCAGCAACTCCTGCAGCACCCGGGCATGGACCCGGGCGTGCTGACGCACCTCCAGAGAGGCGAAGGTGAAACCGAAGGTCTCAGCCTGCCAGACCAGATTCTGAAGCTCGCCGTAGGCCGCCCGGCCAGCTCCAGCCTCAGCCAGCGACGCCTGAAGCACTCCCAGATCGGCCCGGAAGGCGGTGGCATCCCGGTAGGCGCCGGGCTCACCCAACCGGGTCGCCCGCAATCGCTCCGCCAGCAGCAGCAGCCACTGCCGGTGGGGCTCCGCGGGAGCTCGGGTGCAGATCTCCTCGGCGGCAGCCGGCATGGCACGCCGATCCCGTGACAGCGCCGCGGCCAGGGCGGCCGAGGGGGGAGTGGACGACGCCGACATGGTCAGGGAACGCCCGATCCGGCGCGCGCTCGCCTCCAGAGCGCGCAGAGCATGATCGGACTGAACATCCGCCGCAAGTCTGGTGACGTCGGCGGTCACCGCTGGATTGCCCTCCCGGTCTCCTCCCACCCAGCTCCCCCAGCGCAGGAAGGTGAGAAACGGTGGCCTGGCCCGGCCCACGGCCGCGGGGTCGACCAGTGCTCGCTCCAGCGCCCGGCAGAGGCGGGGAACCAGCTCGAACAGCGTCTCATCGAAGATGGCCGTCACCGTGCGCACCTCGTCGAGCGGAGTCGGCGTGGTGTGCCGGAGCTGAGCCGTGCGCCAGAGGATGGTGACCTGCTCGTACAAGCCACGCTCGGCCTCCATGTGCTCGCCAGAGGTGCGCCCCAGCGAGTCTCCGCGCTCCATCAACTCCGAGATCCGGCGCAGCGCCTCCACCACCGCCCGCCGCCGCGCCTCGGTCGGATGTGCGGTCAACACCGGGCGCACCTCAAGCCTGCTCAGGAGATCGTCGAGGGCGTCCTCGCCCGCCTCGGCGCGCACTGCGGCAACACAGGCCGCCAGGGATTCGGGAACCATTTGGTCCGCGCGCTCGCGCAGGGTGCGCGCCCGGTGCAGCTCCTCGGCCAAATTGACCAACTGAAAGTAGACCGTGAACGCTTGCGCCACTCGTTCCGCTCGATCCAGGTCCAAGCCCGCCACCAGGTCGACCACTCGTTGGGTGGCCACCGCCGCGGCGGAGCCCCTGGCCTGGCGCAGTCGGATGGTGGCCTGGCGTAGGTCCGCAACGTCTGTCACCAGGCCCGGTCCCCCGGACTCGGCCAGCACCTGTTCCAAGACCGTGCCCACGCGCTCCAGGTCCGCCCGCAACGGTCCGGGCATCCCGTCCATCACGCCCCACCGGTCGGCTGACTCTGACATTGGACAAATCGTAGAGACCGGGGCGGTGGGAGAGCAGTCTGCAACGATGCTGTGGGGGGGGTGAGGCTGAAGCGCAGAAGCGGCCGCCCCCGGCGGGCGTTCGCGGTCGCTCCGCAGTGCGACTCTTCCCATTTTGGCTTGGCCGCCATATGCTCCTGGGCAGTTGCCCTCCAGGGAGCCGCCGTCGTGTGGACCTCAGGATGAGCAGGGGTCGCGGTCCAATCATAGGATGGTACATATGTGCGTAGCCGCGTCACCGGCCCAGGTGGATGAGGCGGCGGCGGTGCTGGCAGCTCCCACCGAGGGCCCGTGGCACAGGACCGCGTCTCTTATAGAGGATGCTGGCAGCGCCTTCCGCATCCTTGGTCGGGAGTGGTCCGGCTTCGAGCTGGTGCCGGAGAGGGCGCTCGCAGCCCTGGTGGCCGGGTGACACCCGTGGATGTCGACCGCTACCGGGCCGTCATCGAGGGCCAGCAAGCGGGCGGGGTGCGGGTGGTGACTGTCCTGGATCAGGGCTATCCCGTCGATCTGCGGCACATCTTCAACCGCCTTCCGTTCTTGTTCGTCAGAGGGACCGTGGGTGAGCGGGATGCCCGGGCGATCGCGGTGGTGAGCAGCCGACAGGCATCCGCGCCCGGCCTGGAGTTGGCGCGCCTGATTTCGGCCTGGCTCACCGGCGACGGCATCACAATCCTCTCCGGGTTGGCGCGCGGGATAGACCCGGCGGCCCATCGACCGGCGTTGGCAACCAAGGGGCGGACGATAGCGGTGATGGGCGCTGGGATCGCTCTGGGCTACCCACCGGGCCATGGCTCTCTGGCCCAGGAAATCTTGGCCTCAGGCGGGGCCCTGGTGTCCCAGTTCCTGCCCGGCTCGGGGCCGACCCACTTTTCCTTTCCGAAGCGCAACGCCGTGATGAGCGGGATGGCCATCGGCACGGTGGTGGTCGAGGCCTCCGCGACCAGCGGCGCCAGGCGCCAGTCTCGGCTAGCTCTCGAGCACGGCAAGCGGCTCTTTCTGCTGCGACCGCTGGTCCGGTTCCCGAGTCGCCACAGCGGCGGCCACCTTCGAGTGATGAAGCCGCGGCGAGGCCTTGACCCCGCCATAGGCATCGGCTGACGATGCCGCGGATGTTCCCTTCTGGGGGGCCGGCTGGGACGTCCAGCGGTGGGACAAGTGGGGGTGGCGAGGGGACAGGACCCGCAGCCCTACTTCGGCCCGAAGCCATCGACGCCGTGGTGTTCGACTATGGGGGCGTGCTCACCACACCGGTCAGCGACTCCATCAGGTCGTGGCTCACGCGTGACGGGATCGATCCCGCCTCATTCTCCCGGACTCTCAAGACCTGGCTGTCCCGGTCGGCGCCCGAGGGTACCCCGATCCACCGTCTGGAGACCGGCGAACTCAGCATTGGTGACTTCGATCGGCTCCTGGCGGCGGAGTTGCTGGCAACCACGGGTGGCCCGGTGTCACCGGTCGGGCTGGTGCGGGGCCTGTTCGCCGGCTTGCGGCCGGATCCGGCGATGTTCGGCCTCGCCGAAGACATCAGGCGGTGCGGGGTGAGGGTGGCCCTGCTATCCAATAGCTGGGGCAACCCCTACCCCAGGGACCGTATCGACGCCATCTTCAGCCCGGTTGTCATCTCCGGCGAGGTCGGGATGCGCAAACCCAACGCCGACATCTTCAGGCACACCCTGAACCTGCTCGGCACCACACCGGCCCGGGTGGTGTTCGTTGACGACGCCGAGCCCAACACCGACGGCGCGAGTCGGCTGGGCCTCCACGCCGTCCTGCACATCGACAGCGGCACTACCCGCAGGGCGCTGGCCGGGTTCGTGCCGGGCCTGCTCAGCCACCACCAACTGACCGAGGAGAATTCGTGACCGCCGGTGTCCGCCCCGCCGGGCCCGGCTGGCGGGCAGCAGGCTCAGGTGGGACCGAGCCGTTCATGGAACACCCACCGGTGCATCTCACCGGGGAACAGTGATGCGCCCAGTGGCGCACGATCCAGATCAGGTGGGGGCGCAGGGCCACCGAGCGCCTCGGTGCCGACTGGTTGGCGTGAGCGGCGTGCGCCGTCTGCGCGCCGGTGCCATGCCGTGACCCGGACCGGCGCGCATGCTTCCCGCGAAACCCTGGACCCCCCGGGGCTGGATCTCGGGAGGTTCCGAGCCTTCTTTGACGCGGCTTGCCCTGACGCTGTCGGAGGTGGATTGCGAGCGCGGCTGGTCGTGGGCGGCAAGTCCAACCTGACCTACCAGGTGACCGATGGCATGACCTCCTGGATCGTTCGCCGACCGCCGTTGGGTCACGTGCTGGCGACGGCTCACGACATGGCCCGCGAGTACAGGGTGATGACCGCTCTGCGCGCCACCGACATCCCGGTGCCGGTGACGTACGCGCTGTGCGAGGACCCGGGCGTGATCGGGGCTCCGTTCTACGTGATGGAGATGGTGGCGGGGACGCCGTACCGGCTGGCCGCACAGCTCGAACGGCTCGGACCAGCTCGCACTCTGGCGATCTCGACGCGCATGGTCGACACCCTGGCGGCGCTGCACCGGGTGGACCCGGTCGCGGTGGGCCTGGCCGACTTCGGGCGCCCGGAGGGCTTTCTCGCCCGCCAGGTGCGGCGGTTCATGAAGCAGCTCGATGCGTCCTCCAGCCGGGAGCTGGCGGGTGCGCGGGAGCTGCAGGCGCTGCTGCAGGCCAGGCTGCCCGTGGAGTCAGCTCCGGCAGTCGTCCACGGCGACTTCAGGCTCGACAACCTGCTGGTTGACGACCAAGACCAGGTCGCGGCGGTGATCGACTGGGAGCTGGCCACGGTCGGCGATCCGCTCACCGATCTGGCGCTGCTGCTGGTCTACCGGAACATGGCCCAGATGGAGACCGGTCACCTGGTCGCGGATGCCCCGAGGGCGCCGGGGTTCCTCTCCGCCGAGGGGATTCTCAGCCGCTATGCGGGCCAGAGCGCCCGGGACCTTTCCGCCGTGGGCTTCTATCTGGGGCTGGCCTATTTCAAGCTCGCCGCGATTCTGGAGGGCATCCACTACCGCTACAGTCACGGGCAGACGGTGGGCGCTGGGTTCGACACCGTCGGCAGCGTCGTGGAACCCCTGATGGCAGCGGGACTGGCCGTGTTGAGGGAGGGCAGCTGATGGATTTCGCCTATGACGCCAAGACCCAGGAGTTCCGAGACCGGCTCCTGGCCTTCATGGAGGAGAAGGTCGTGGCTGCCGAAGCCGTCTTCGCGGAGCAGCTCGAGGCTCTCGAGAACCGCTGGGCTTGGACCGAGGTCCCGGTCCTCCGGGAGCTCCAGGATGAGGCCCGCGCGCGCGGGCTCTGGAACCTCTTCCTCCCCGGCGAGGGTGGGGCCGGGCTCACCAACCTGCAGTACGCACCGCTGGCCGAGATCACGGGCCGCAGCGGTCAACTGGCCCCGGCCGCCCTCAACTGCGCCGCCCCGGACAGCGGGAACATGGAGGTCCTGGCAACCTTCGGCACCGAGCGCCAGAAGGCGCAGTGGCTGGCACCGTTGCTGGCGGGTGACATCCGGTCCGCCTTCGCGATGACCGAGCCTGATGTGGCGTCCTCCGACGCCACGAATATCCGCACCCGCATCGAGCGCGCGGGCGACAGCTACGTCATCAACGGACGCAAGTGGTGGATCACCGGCGCGATGAATCCGCATGCGGAAATCTTCATCGTGATGGGCAAGACCGACCCGTCCGCGGATCGCCACCGGCAGCAGAGCCAGATCCTGGTCCCGCGCCACACCCAGGGCGTGGTGGTCAAGCGTGGCATGGAGGTGTTCGGGTACGACGACCACCACCACGGCGGCCACGCCGAGCTCGAGTTTACCGATGTCCGGGTGCCGGTCGAGAACCTGATTGGCAGCGAGGGCGATGGGTTCGCGATCGCGCAGGCTCGGCTGGGCCCTGGGCGCATCCACCACTGCATGCGCTCCATCGGCGTGGCGGAGCGGGCCATTGAGCTGATGTGTGCGCGCGCCTCGGAACGGGTCGCTTTCGGCAAGCCCATCGCCGAGCAGGGCGTGGTGCGCGAGTGGATCGCCCAGTCCCGGGTGCGTCTGGAGCAGCTGCGGCTACTGGTGCTCAAGACCGCCTGGCTGATGGATACCGTCGGCAATAGGGGCGCTCACACGGAGATTCAAGCGATCAAGATTGCGACCCCGAGGACGGTGGAGTGGATCCTCGACAAGGCGATCCAGGTGCACGGTGCTGGTGGGCTCAGCCAGGACTTTCCGCTGGCGGCGGCGTTCGCGGGGATCCGCACCCTGCGGTTTGCCGATGGCCCCGACGAGGTGCACGAGAATGCCCTGGCCCGCGCCGAGCTGCGGCGGCAGGCCCTGGTGAGGAGCTCCTGACCGCTGAGCCCGCCGCCATCCACCGGTCCGGGGCTGCCGGGCTCTGATCGCCCTCGACGGCGCCACCCCGGCCCAAGCCGAGAAGGTGGTGTGGCAGCAACCGGGCCAACCTGCTCTTGGCGCACTGAGGCGATGGTATAGTGAGGCCGCCTTACCTGCCGACGTTCGCCTCATTGAAGACCGCGGCGTTGCGGGGCGGTCTGCGCAGCGGCCCGACGGTGAGGCTCAGCTGCGTCAGAGGAGGCCGACCGACTGCCGAACCCGGTTGGTCCGAGCCGCACGGAGGAGTTGCTGCGCATGGATGCACCGGTGCTGGACTACATGCGGCGCTACAAGTTCAAGAAGCTGGTGCTATGCAACGACAGCGACGTCGGCCTGCGCGCGGTCATCGCGATTCACTCTACCGCTCTGGGGCCGGCCACGGGCGGGACGCGGATGTGGACCTACGCGTCCGAGGATGAGGCAATCATGGACGCGCTGCGCCTCGCCCGCGGCATGACCTACAAGTACGCGGCCGCCGGGCTCAACATGGGCGGGGGCAAGGCCGTGATCATCGGCGACCCCAAGCGCGACAAGAGCGAAGCGCTGCTGCGAGCCTTCGGCCGCATGATCGACCAGCTCGGGGGTGAGTTTCAGACCGGCGAGGACGTCGGGACCACGCTCGACGACATGGAGGTCATCTACTCCGAGACGGACCACCTGGTCACCCTCCCCGTGCACTGTGGGGGCGCTGGTGACATCTCCCCGGCCACCGCGCTGGGCTCGGTCGAAGCCACGCGCGCCTGCGCTGAGCGCGTGTGGCAGACCTCAGATCTGAAGGGACGCCGGGTGGCCCTCCAGGGGCTTGGCGCGGTGGGGTGGAGCGCGCTGGGGATGCTTCTAGAGCAAGGGGCGGAGGTCGTGGTCTGCGACACCGACGAGGAGAAGGTGGCGCGGGCGGTCGGATCGTACGGGGTGCGGGCTGTCCCCCCGGCGGAGATCTATGACCAAGATGTGGAGATCTTCGCGCCATACGCCCTTGGTGGCATCATCAATCCGCAGACCATACCCCGCCTGCGGGCGAAGATCGTCGCGGGCTCTGCCAACAACATATTTGCCGACGAGGACCGCGACGCAGCTGCGCTCGACAGCCGCGGGATAGTCTATGCGGTCGACTATGTTGCGAACTCCGGCGGCACGATTCTTGACACTGATCGTCTGCGCAAGGGAGGGCTGCAGCGGGACCGGGCCATGGCCAACGTCCGGCGCATTTTCACCCGCACCCAGGAGGTCTTCCAGATCGCGGATCGGGAGGGCATCTCCGCCTACCTGGCCGCGAACCGCATGGCCGAAGCGCGCATCGACGCCCTCAACCACGTCCGGCTGCTGGGCTAAGCACGGTAGGCGGAGGTCGAGCGAGCCCTCAGTGAAGAGTATCGATCCTTATGACGCGGCGGTTCGGGTCCCTCGGGGCTCAGACGGTGCCGGCCAGGGGGAGGCAGCGATACGCGGGTGCACGTGGGGAGGATCGCAGATGACACGAGAGGAGAGGCCATCCCATGGGTGAGAACTCACCAGCGCGGTTCACGGGCAAGGTCGTGGTCGTCACTGGCTCGAGCGGGGGCATCGGACTCGAGATCGCGCGCCAGTTTGCCGCCGAAGGCGCCAATGTCGTCACCAACGGACGGGGCGCAGCGCGCGCGGCGGCCGCCGCCGCCGAGATTCGCGCTGCGGGTGGCGAGGCTGCCGCCGTGGGCGCCGACGTGAGCACCTGGGAGGGCGCGCAACAACTCATGGCCGGCGCGACGACTGCCTACGGCGGCGTCGACATCCTCGTAAACAACGCGGGCATCTCGATGATTGCCTCGGCGGACGAGCTCGATCCGGCGGAGTGGGAGCGCGCCATCGCGACCAACTTGTCGGGACCGTTTTTCTGCGCCCGCGCCGCCCATCCCTCCATGAAGGGTCGCGGCGGTGGCGTGATTGTGAACATTGGCTCCATCGCGGGGCACGTAGGGTTCCCGCTCCGCGCCGCTTACTGTTCGGCGAAGCACGGCCTGATGGGCCTGACCAAGACCCTCGCCCTCGACTGGGTGGACCAGGGCATTCGGGTGGTGCAGATCGATCCCGCCTACATCAAGACGCCACTGGATGTCGGGGACCAGGCGACCGCTGGCTACGACGACGAGGCGATCGAGCGCCGGACTCCGATGGGGCGCTTCGGGACGGTGGCCGAGGTGGCGGCGGCGGTCCTCCTCGCCGCGAGCCCCGATGCGAGCTACTTGACCGGCTCCTGCGTGGTCGTCGATGGGGGCTGGTTGGCATATGGATACCTGTAGGCGGCCGTGACGGCGCGACCCTACGAGGGCAGGCGGGTGCTCGTGACCGGTGGTGGCCGCGGTCTGGGCCGCGCCATCTCGCTGGCCATGGCAGAGCGCGGGGCCCAGGTGGCGGTGGCGGGCCGGACGGTCGGCCAGCTGAACCAGACGGTGCGCGAGCTCGAGGCTGCGGGTGCGACGGCCTGGGCGCTCGCGGTCGACCTCTCCGACGTCGCGCAGGCGGAGGGGCTCATCGCCCGGGCGATCGAGGTCATGGGCGGCATCGACATCCTGGTCAACAACGCGGGTGGCTGGGGTACCACCGCCGGGGCCGTGGGGCCGATCTTCGAGGCCACGATCGAGGGCTTCGATGCCGTTTACAACCTCAACGTGCGCTCGCCGCTCTTCGCGAGCATCGCGGCGGCGAAGGCGATGGTCGGCCAGGGCACCGGTGGATGCGTGCTCAACATCGCCTCGGTGGACGGGCTGGGACCGGCTCCGACGGAGGCCCTCTACGCCTCGGCGAAGGCTGCTGTCCTCAGCCTGACGGCCACCCTGGCCTACGAGTTCGGCACATACGGTATCCGGGTGAACGCGATCGCTCCCGGCGTGGTCGAGACCGAGATGACCGCGCCCTGGCTCGCGACTGGAGACCAGCGCTCCGACCGCGCGTCGTTCTACCCGATCAACCGGATCGGCCAGCCGGAGGACGTAGCGGCCGCAGCCGTTTACCTCTGCTCGGACGATGCGAGCTGGGTGTCCGGCGTGACCCTTCCCGTGTGCGGCGGCCAGTACGGCACGAGTGACACCTTCCGGTGGGTGCGCAGCCACAACCAAGTGCCGGACACGGCGAAGCTGTGATGGAGACGGCGACCAGCGGGGACCACGGACTCACTGTGAATGTGGAACTCGATCGCCCGCCTCTGACCGCGCCTTGGAGAGGAGCGTCGGCTTCACCATGAAGCGGGGGCCTGATGGCTCGTGGGGGACTGTGACCGACCTTCGTGGTCCCGACTTGAGGATGCCTGCAGCGTGAGTGCGCGCGGGGCCGGCCGCGCGGACACCGTGATCGTGGGGGGTGGGATTGCGGGGGTGGCACTGGCCTACTACCTCGCGCGCGGCGGCGCTGAGGATGTCGTGCTGGTCGAGCGCGACCAGCTTGGCGGTGCTTCGACGGCCGCATCATTCTCAGGCGTGCGCCAGCAGTTCTCTACTCGGCTGGAGATCGAGCTCTCCAAGCGGGGGCTGCGCTTCTGGAAAACCTGCGCGGAGGAATTCGACTGGCCGTGTCCATTCGCGCAGACCGGCTATCTGTTGATCACCTCGCGCCCGGAGACGATGGGTCGGCTTGAGCAGTCGGCGGAGCTCCAGCGGGAGCTGGGCGCCGGACCGGTCCAGATCCTGGGGCCGGATGCGGTGCGCGCGGTGTCTCCCTGGCTCGCGACCGAGGGCCTCGCCGGCGGCGCCTACACCCCTGAGGATGGCCGCGTGACAGCCACGGACGGCGTCGCCGCACTCGCCAAGGGCGCTCGCGGGCTTGGTGTGGAGATCCGCCAGTGGTGGCCGGTAAGCGGCATCGAGCGCGGTCGCGGTGGCTATCGGGTGATTGGCGCGCTGGGAACCCTCGATGCGCGACGGGTGGTCGTGGCGGCGGGGATCTGGTCGCCGGCGCTCCTGGAGCCGCTCGGAGCGCAAGTCGACGTCAGCCCGCTCGCGCTCCACTACGCGCTTACCGCGCCCGCGCTGGCGGGCGAGACGGTGCCGCTCACGATCGACTTCGATACCGGTTTCTGCGTTGAGCGCGAGGGGCCCGCGCTGGCGGTTTCGATGTTGCTCTCCGGGACGCCGCCTGACTACGGCCCGCAGCAGATGCTGGAGGACTGGTTCGCGACTGCTCAGCGGCTGGCTCCCACGCTTGTTGACCCGGGCATCTCGCATCTGCTCACCGGCCAGGCCGACGAGGTGAGCGACGGGCATCCCAACGCGGGCCGGCTGGAGGATGAGCTCTGGGTCCTCGCCGGGTTTGCCGGCCATGGCGTGATGCACGGTCCGCCCGTGGCCGAGCTCCTGGCCGCGACTATGTTGGGCTCTCCGGACCCGGCGTTAGACCTCGGGTTCTGCGACCCGCTGCGCGTGCCCGGGCCAGTCCCGGACAATGAGTGGATGGTCGCTCAGCGAAGGTACGGAGGCGGTGGGTGAGTGGATGAAGAGGAGGTGGACCAGCCCATGATCGAAGCAGCGATGACCTCCGTACCCAGGGCCTTCGAAGGCGGCGCGGACCCGGATGCCCTGCGGCTCCTCGATGCGAATGGCGCGCTTCTCGACGGCGCGGCGGCACCGCTTTCCGGCGACGCGGTGCTCGAGGGCTACCGCTGGATGCTCCTCTCCCGGGCCCTCGACGAGCGGGCGGTGAGCCTGCAGCGCCAGGGTCGGATCGGCACCTATTCGGCAGCCTACGGCCAGGAGGCGTCGGTCGTGGGCGTCTCCCTCGCACTCGACCCGGCACGGGACTGGATCGTGCCCCAGTACCGGGAGACCGTAGCTATGGTCCACCACGGCATGCCCCTGTCCACCTTGCTTCTCTACTACATCGGCAACCCTGTCGGAGGCAGGGTGCCCGACGGGGTGCTGCTCGCGCCGGTACAGATCTCTCTGGCGGCGCAGTTGCCCCAGGCCGTGGGACTCGCACTGGGTCTCAAGATGCAGGGCCGCGACGGAGTGGTGGTGACCTTCTGTGGCGATGGGGCCTCGTCGGAGGGGGATTTCCACGAGGCGCTGAACCTGGCCGGCGTGGTGCAGGCGCCAGTGGTGTTCGTGCTCCAGAACAACGGGTATGCGATCTCCACGCCGCGGTCCAAGCAGACCGCGGCGGTCTCGTTCGCGGCCCGCGCCCAAGGCTACGGCTTGCCCGGGGTGCGCGTTGACGGCAACGATCTGCTGGCGGTGTATGCGTCCGCCCATGAGGCCGTTGAACGGGCCCGCGCCGGCGGTGGCCCGACGCTCATCGAGTCCCAGACCTACCGGCTGTTCCCGCACAGCACCGCCGACGACCCGACGCGCTACGTGCCCTCTGAGGAACTCGAAGCACGACGACGTGATGATCCGCTCCCGCGCCTGCGCGGCTACCTGGCTGGGGCTGGCTTGCTCGACGAGGCGCGGGACGAGCAACTGCGCGCGGCCGTGGCCGAGGAGGTCACCGCCGCGGTCGCGGCGGCCGAGGCGTACCCGCGGCCAACGGCGTCCCAGATGTTCGACCACGTCTATGCGCGCCCGGGTTCGCGGATCGAGCGGCAGCGCGCGGAGCTCGCCGGGCAAGGTCCCGAAGGAGGAGCTTGATGGCCGTCCTGACCATGGTGGAGGCGATTCACCAGGCGCTCGAGCAGGAGATGGAGCGTGACGAGCGCGTGATGGTCCTCGGCGAGGATGTTGGTAAGCTCGGCGGGGTCTTCCGAGCGACGGACGGGCTCCAGCGGCGCTTCGGCGAACCCCGGGTTCTGGACATGCCGCTTGCCGAGGCTGCGATCGTGGGCGCCTCCGTCGGGCTCGCGATGAGTGGTATGCGGCCTGTCGCCGAGATGCAGTTTCTTGGCTTCGCTCAGCAGGCGTTTCACCAGATTGGGGGCCAGCTCGCCCGTTACGCCTTCCGCTCCCAGGGGCGCTTCCCGATGCAGGTGACGATCCGCGCTCCCTTCGGGGGCGGGGTGCGCACGCCCGAGCTCCACTCCGATGCGCTTGAAGCCCAGTTCGTCCAGTGTCCAGGCCTCAAGGTTGTCATGCCGGCGTCCGCCTACGACGCCAAGGGCCTGCTGCTCGAGGCGATGCGCGACCCGGATCCAGTGCTCTTCTGCGAGCCGCTGCGGGGTTACCGCCTGGTGAAGGGAGAGGTTCCCGAGGGCGACTACACGGTCCCGTTCGGCAAGGCTCGGATCGCTCGCGATGGCAGCGACGTGACCCTGATCGCGTGGAGCGCCGCCGTCCAATTGTGCGAGCGCGCGGCCGAGGCGGCGGAGGAGGAGGGCATCTCGTGTCGGGTGCTTGATCTGCGCACCCTGGTGCCGCTTGACGTGGAGGCTCTGGCCACCTGTGCCGAGCAGACCGGCAGGGTTGTCGTGGTCCACGAGGCGCCCTACACCGGCGGCTTCGGTGCCGAGGTGATCGCCACCATCCAGGAGGAGGCCTTCTATTCCCTGGAGGCTCCAATCGCGCGCGTGACCGCACCTGACACTCCATATCCGCTGGCGGGGGTCGAGGAGTACTACATCCCCAGCGTGGAGCTGGTGCTCGCGGCGGTGCGCCGGACGCTGGCGCCGTGAGCACCGCGTTCCGGATGCCCGACATCGGTGAGGGCATCGCCGAGGTCGAGATCCTCGAGTGGCACGTGGGGGTGGGGGAGCAGATCCGCGCCGACCAGATCGTGGCGACCATTGAGACCGCCAAGGCGGTCGTAGAGATGCCTACTCCGCTTACGGGTACCGTGGTTTCCCTCGGTGCCGAGGCCGGTGACCGGCTGCCGGTCGGTGAGGTTCTCATCACCGTGGAGGGCATCCCCGGTGGTGCGGATCCGTCCCCGGCGCCGCCCGCTGCCGTTGTCGACCAGGACCTGCCTTCACGGACGCGCCCGGCAGCGGTCCGGCCGAAGGCGGCGCCGGCAGTTCGGCGCTTCGCCGTCGAGCACGGTGTCGAACTCCAGGGGTTGCTGGGGAGCGGTCCGGGGGGACGGATCACCCGAGAGGACGTGCTGGAGGCAGTGGGGTCGAATGGCGGCGCCCCGAAGACCGCTGGCGATCGCGGGAGGACGCCCGGTCCGCCCGCCTCCACCCGGGACCACGGGCCCGGCCCCGACGGCGCTGACCAGCACGTCCCTCTGCGTGGCCTTCGGCGAGAGATCGCCAAGGCCATGGTGGAGTCATGGCGGTCAGTACCTCACATCATCGACTATCGGGATGTCGATGCCGCGCGGCTGGTCGAGGCCCGTGCTGCCCTGAGGGATGCGTGGCCTGAGCACGCCGCTGCGCTCACCTTTGTCCCTCTATTCGTGAAGGTGGCGGCGACAGCGCTGCGCCGCCACCCGCTGATGAACGCCTCGTTCGACGCGGAGGCGGCGGAGTACGTGCTGCATCGCCGGGTCCACATCGGGGTAGCGACAGCGACCGCCGACGGGTTGTTGGTTCCGGTCGTACACGATGCCGATCGAAAGTCCATCCTCGAGTTGGCCCTCGAGATCGCCGAGCTCGTGGAGCTGGCGAGGACGCGCAAGGCCACGCTCGAGCAGCTCCGCGGCGGCACCTACACCGTCAACAACTTCGGGGCTATCGGTGCTTCCATGGGCACCCCGATCATCCGCACCCCGGAGGTGGGGATCACCGGTTTCGGCCGGATCGCAGATCGGGTGGTGGCCCGGGGCGGACTTCCGGTGGTGCGGCCGATGCTGACCCTGTCTTCGGTTGGCGACCACCGTCTCCATGATGGGGATACCCTCGGGGAGTTCACCTCGACCCTGGTGCGGTTGCTCGAAGCACCCTATGAGCTGCTGGCCGAGCTCGCCTGATGGTTGTCGGCGAGCTGGCCGAAGGTATCGACCTGCTCGTGGTCGGCGGTGGCCCCGGTGGCTACGCGGCCGCGCTCCACGCCGCTCGGCTGGGACGGCGGGTGGTCCTGGTTGATCGGGATGGCAGCGACGGCTTGGGTGGCACCTGTCTTCGGGTCGGCTGCATCCCGAGCAAAGCGCTAATAGAGCTCGCCGAGACTCGCCATCGAGCCCGGGCCTTCACCGCAGCGGGTCTCGACGCCGGTGCGCTCACGGTCGACCTTGAGCGCTTTCAGATCTGGAAGGGCGGGATCGTCTTGGGCCTGTCCAAGGGGGTGGAGAGTCTCCTGCGCCGCCGCGGTGTCCGCATTTTCTCCGGAGTCGTCACCTTCAACAAGCCGGATCGTGCGGCAGTGGCAACGCCCGACGGCAACGTGACCTTCTTCGAGTTCCGGGATGCCGTGGTGGCGACGGGCTCGGTGCCGGTTGGTCTCGCAGCCTTGCCCCGCGATGGCGAGCGGGTGCTGGACTCGTCCGACGCCTTGGCACTGAAGGAGGTGCCGGCGCGGCTCGCGGTGGTCGGCGCGGGGTACATCGGGGTGGAGCTCGGCACCGCCTTCGCGAAGCTCGGGTCCCAGGTGACCATCATCGAATCGCGGGACGGCGTTCTGCCCGCGATGGACCCCGTTATCGGACGCCTGGTGCTGCGGTCGCTGCGGGGCCTGGGCGTGGAGGTGCTGGTCAGGACGGACGCCGTGAGGCTCGAGGCCGGAGGGTTGGTGGTTCGGACCGGCGGCGATGAGCGCACGGTCCCAACCGAGCGGGTGGTGGTGGCGGTCGGGCGCCGGCCCAACACGAACGATCTCGGGCTCCAGACGACCGGCGCTCGTCTCGGCGGGGACGGCACGGTGCAGGTGGACAGCTCCCGGCTCGCCACCCGGCGCATCGCCGCGATCGGCGATATCACGGCGGGCCCGGCGCTGGCCCACAAGGCCACCGCTGAGGCAGAGGTCGCCGTGGACGCGCTCTCTGGCCGGCGGGCCAGCTTCAACCCCGCTGCCGTGCCCGAAGTGGTTTTCTCCGACCCCGAGGTCGCGGTGGTGGGCCTGACGGAGGAACAGGCTCGTGCCGCGGGCATGGATGTCACGGCTGCCCAGTTCCCTCTCAGCGCCTCGGGGCGCGCGGCCACCATGGCCGCCACGGCGGGGTTCGCTCGGCTGGTGATCGACCGCGACCAGGATGCCGTGGTTGGCGTGATTCTCGTCGGGCCGCACGTGTCCGAGCTGGCCGCCGAGGCGACCCTCGCAGTGGAGATGGGGGCGAGCCCCGAGGACCTCGCGGGGACGATCCATCCGCACCCGAGCATCAGCGAGAGCCTCCGGGAGGCGGCGGCGATGGCCGTCGGCCGGCCCCTGCACGTTGCCGCCACCTAGTCCCCGAAGGGCCTCTGGCCGGTGGGTCGGGCTGCGCCTCAGGGCGGGGGTTGGCGGAGGTGTGGGCCGGTCGACGCGAGCTTCTGGCGCTGCTCTCGATGGGCGCCCGGAGGGAGTCATCGGCACGGGACGCGGGAGCCCGTTCCGTTCTTCGCCGGAGCAGCGCCTGGGGCTCCTCCGCCATCCTGACCGCTGACCCTCCGGTCGAGCTCGAGGCGTGGCTGTCGCCTCCGGGAACCATGATCGCTGCAGGGCGATCACGGGGATGGCCGGGAGCGAGGCTGGTGCCCCATGCCTGGTAGTTTGGGGTGCATATGAGCGGGTTCGAGGTTGCTGACGCGGTGATCGTGGGGGGAGGGGCCATGGGCTGCTCGCTCGCGTATCACCTCAGCCGCGAGGGGTTGAGCGTGGTCCTCTGCGAACGTGGCGAGCTCGGCTCCCAGTCCACTGGTCGGTGCGCTGGGGGGGTGCGGCAGCAGTTCTCCAGCGAGCTGAACGTCCGGCTGCAGCGCATCTCCGTGCGCCTGTTGCAGCAGTTCGCAGACGATGTGGGCTCGCCGTGCTCGTTCCGGCAGATCGGCTACCTCATGCTGCTGTCGACGCCGGGCGAGGTGGCCTCCTTCCAACAGCAGCTCCGCATGTGGCACACGGCGGGACTCACCGAGGCCAGCTGGGTTACGCCAGATGAGGTGGGGGAGCTGGCGCCGTCAGTCTCCCGTGATGGCATTCTGGGGGCTACATTCTGCCCCACTGACGGGATCGCCAGCCCCAACGACGTGACCCAGGGGTACGCGGCGGGAGCTCGCCGGCTCGGGGCGATCCTCCTGACCGAGACCGAGGTCCAAGGGGTGGACGTGCAGGGTGGCCGGGTCGTGGCGGCGCGGACCAGCCGCGGCCGCATCTCCACTCCGTTGGTGATCAACTGTGCAGGGGCATGGGCGGCCGAGGTGACCGCGGGCATCGGGGTGCGGCTACCGGTCGTACCGTACCGCCGCCACATCTTTGTTACCGGTGCCTGCCCGGCCATCTCTTCGGACAGCCCCATGACCGTCGAGGTGGCGACGTCCTTCTATTTCCACCCCGAGGGAGACGGCGTGCTCTTTGGGATGGGGGAACGAGACGAGGTGCCGAGCTTCGACGTCGACGTGGACTGGCGGGTGCTGGAGACGATCCAGCCGGTCATGGAGAGCCGCGTTCCCGCGCTGCTGGACGCGGGGATTCGGACCGCATGGGCCGGCCTGTACGAGGTCACCCCCGACCATCAGCCGTTGCTGGGGCCGGTGGGAGAGCCGGACGGGCTGTGGTGCGCCTGCGGCTTCTCCGGTCACGGGTTCCAGCAGGCTCCCGCAGTCGGACGCATCCTTGCGCAGATGATCGCCGACCGTCCGGTGGATCTGGACCTCTCGCCCTTCAGTCCCGGGCGGGATCTCGCCGTCAGCCAGCCCGAGGCCAACTTCATCTGAGCAGCTGCGGACGGGTGCGGGGCGGCCCCTCGATGTCCCGCCCACCCGGCCCCGCATCACCTCGCCTGCTCCCACAACGGGCTCCGGCATTCCGCTCCGACCACGTCCGAGACCGAGAGAGCGCCTAGTCGGTAGGGGACTCCGTGGGCACAGACTGACCGTGTACCCAGGGTCCGATGCCCAGCGAATGTTGCGCCGCATTTCGATGTGCACGTGGGCGCCGAACCGGACGGACCCGCCCGCGAGTGCAGTTGCTGGCCTCCGTAGACTGGTGGTCATGCCACCGACGCGGAGTACCACCAAGGGCTTTCTCGCGCTCACTCTGGCGTCGGTGATCTGGGGCGGAATGTACGTGGCCAGCGATGCTCTGATGCGGAGGTCGCCGCCATTTCTCATGCTGGAACTCCGCGAAGCGATAGCCTTGCTGATACTGCTCATCGTGGCGTGGCGACGACACGCGCTGTCGATCGCGCGCCAGGATTGGGTCCAGGTGGCCATCATCGGGATCGTCGGTTTCACCATATCGGTCGGTTTCCAATTCCTCGGCACCCACGCCGCCGGAGCCGCCCTCGGCTCGCTGGTGACGGCGTCATCGCCGATTCTCATTGCCATCCTGGGAGCCGTGGTCCTGCATGAACAGGTGCCGCATCGTCGCTGGGTCGCGATCGTAATCGCGGTGGTTGGAGTGGCGGTCATCGTTGGTACTCCCGCCGGTGGGCCCCGCGCCGAGGAGGGGGTGTTGCTGCTGCTGGTCGCGGCTGCTGCTTGGTCGCTCTACACCATTGGCAGTCGACGGCTTCTGGAGCGCTATCAGGCGCTGACGGTGGTGACGTGGGCCACGGCGGTGGGCGCGTTGACCAGCCTCCCACTCGCCGCCTACGCGACGATGAGCACTCGCCAGCCCTGGCCGCAGGGGTTGCTTGCCTGGGGTGAGGTCCTCTACATCGGAGCCATCGGGATGGCGGCCGCATTCTTCCTGTGGATTTGGGGGTTCCGTTCCGTGCCCGCATCCCGCGGTGGCGTGCTCCTGCTCTTCCAGCCGCTGGTGGGGGTGGCGCTGGGAGTCGCGCTCCTCGGTGAGGCCATCACCCTGGGCACCGTCGTGGGCGCGATCACGGTAGCGGCTGGGGTCGTGCTGGCAGTCTGGGAACCAAGGGCCCCGGACATCCTGGGTCCGTTCGAGGCATGAACGGCTGCCAGCTCGTCCCGCTCAGGCAGGGGAGCGGCCAGCCCCGCGGGCGTCGACGACTCCTCTCCCGCCCCGGGGCTGGCCCGAGTGGGGTGGAGTGCCGCCGGTCCCGCAGAAGCCAAGGAGAGCGCGAGTGCAGGTGGGACGCAGCCTCTCGTGCGGATCGCGCGGAAGCTGCGGGAGTAGATCCGGCCCGGGCTGCCACGTTGACCTCAGGGCGCCGCCATCGGATCCGGATGACATCCTTGCCCAGATCCCGGGAGAGGGCTGGGGGCGGCTGCCACTCGTTGCGCGCTCTCCAACTGCGGCCCCGGCGCGAGTGAGCGTCCTGGAGCGCACTCGAGCGACTCGGTAGCGGAGGGGGCGGTGTCGTGGTAGGGGACAGGTGCCCGACCGGGCCCACGCGCGGCGTAACTCTTCCCTGAGACATCGAGCCGTCCGACCTGTCGCATCTCGTATTGCGGCGGTTCGACACCAAGTAGGGCGGGCCCGGACCCGGAGGCAGCTTACGGGCGATCGTCTCAAGGCGCTCGGCCCTCCACTGCCCGGTGGTCAAACCGTCGGAGAGGGCTTGACCTCGGTCACGCCGAAAGATTGCTCCAGCCCTTGACAACGGTGCACCCGAGGCCCCATAAGTTCTTCCCAACGCCCCGCCATCTGCGCCTTACCCTGGGGAGCCCGATGTCCGTGTCAGCTCAGCGCCGCCCGCAATCGCCAGCCGCAGGACGGCTCGTGCGGCAGCTGCTCCGGCGGTCCGCCATCGAGTCCGTGGGGGGGCGCGCATACGAGTCCATGCCGACCTCAAGTAGGGATCGCCGCGGTGGACGCCGGGCCGTGGGCGAAGTCGTACGGAGCTGGGGTGACGGCTCAGGACTCATGGGGCCGAGCCTGGCATTGGGGCCCTGCCGCCGAAGGCGCCGGTGGGAATGAGGGGGACTCGGAGTCACGACCTGCGGTTCCAGTTCACACTGCCCTCACCCGCTAGTCGGGCGGCCAAGATAGTCGGCCGGGTTGAGTTCCGTGGACCGCAGCCCCAGATCAGCGCGCAGGCTATTCGGGCCAGCCCCTGCGGGGGCGTCCCCTCCCGTTGCGCGGACGCGGGGACTGCGGCTAGGTCGCCGCCGCACCGCGATCAACTGCTCGCCCCACCCCGTCGGCCCCAGGATCCATTCGGGCTGTGACATGGAAGTAGTTAGAGAGGAGGTTGTCACATGAAGTCGTTGACGCGTGGACTCACCAGGCGCGACCAGATCCTGATAGGAGTCGTTGGTTCGGTGGGCACCGGTGTGCTCTTCAGCAGCGCGGGAATGGCGGCTGCGGCCGGGCCGGGCGTCATCTTCGGCTGGATCCTCGGTGGGATTCTGTATGGCTTCATCATGCTGACCTTCATCGAATTGGCGCAGATCTATCCCGAAGCGGGTGGTCCGACCCGTTACAGCATCTATTCGCATGGCCGGGTCACCAACCTTCTCAACAGCATGGCCGACCTCCTGTGGTACCTCTTGATTGGCCCGATCGAGGCACTTGCCACCGTGGAAGGGATCAACTACTTTTGGCCCCACCTGATCGCCGCGACCGGGACCCCCACCCTGCTGGGGGGGCTGCTGGCAGCCATCTTCCTGCTGTTCTTCATTCCCTTCAACTACTTTGGGGTGAAGGCCTTTGCCAACACCGTCAACAGCCTGGGCACGGTCAAGCTGGTGTTCTACGTCCTGGCCGCGATAGGCTTTGTGACGGTCGCGCGGTTCAGCAACTTCGTCCACTACGGAGGGGTGGCGCCCTTCGGCTTGAACGGCATCTTCCTGGCGATTCCCTTGGGCATGTTCGCCTACGGCGGCATTCGAGTCGTCGCCGATTATTCCGAGGAGTTGATCGATCCCTCCTCGGTGCGCCAGACATTCGTCTGGATTCTGCTGGGGCAAACCGCCATCTACATTCTCTTCTCAGTGGGCTTTCTGGTATCGCTGAACTGGTCCGCACTCCACCTGCACCCCGGGGCCTGGGCCTCGATTACTTCGATCCCGGGCAATCCCTTTCTCTCGATCGCCAGTGATTCCCATTTGGGTTGGCTGGTCCCGGTGACGATTCTCATCGCTGTGCTGGGGCCGTTCATGACTGGCTACATCTACCTGGGGGCGGGCAGCCGGGTGCTGCTGGGGATAGCGCGGAGTGGCTTCGTGAGCACGAAGCTCGGTCAGATCTCCGACGAATACCGCATCCCGCTGTGGGCATTGGGGTGTCTGGCGGTGGTGGGCGCGGTGCTGGCCTTCCTCTCCTCGCCGGTGCCCACCGTTTACACCCTGATCGAGGACGCGGTCGTGGCCGGTTACGTGGGGCTGGCGACGAACCCGGTCGTGATGCTCGCTCTGCGCAGGAACGGCCGCCAGCCGGTTGCCCCCCTGCGCGGCGCCTCCGTGATTGCGGTGCTGGCCTTCGCGGGAGCGTCGCTGATCGTGTACTGGAGCGGCTGGCCGTCGGTCCCATATGCCATGGTGGTAATTGCCGTCGGTGCCCTCGTGTTCGGCAGCATATACAAGGTGACCGCCAACCTGAAGAACGCGCTCTGGTACATCGTGTACATGCTGTTCCTGACCCTCATGGCCTACGTTGGCGGCGTCGGTGCGCAATCTGTGGTCAACGTCAACCTGGGCAGCCTGATAGTGGTGGTCGTGTGCTGCGCGGTGTTCCTGCCCTGGGGAGTGGCGTCGCGGCTGGGCAAGGTGGAGATGGATGCCGCGAACTCCGAGAATGACCTGCGCACGGCGAGTGCAACTTGACCCGGAAGCAGCCCGGACGGGCTGACCGTGTCGACCACTGGCCCGTGCTGGCGTAGGAGTGGGTTGCGCTCTGGGATCGGGCGGCGGCGGGGTATACAAGCGCGTGCCTGAGCGCGGCCGGGCCCGTCCCCACTGTCGGCCCCGCAAAGAGCAGCCCCGCTGCGGTGGATGACCGCAGCGGGGTTGGCTCGCTCCAGCACCTGCCGGGGTGGGCCGGCCGGCAGCGCTGGGATGGACGGTGGCGGGACAGGTGCCGGCGCTGCGTTTCCCGGGACTTCCCAAACAATGGCACGGGGATGACAGCGGGAGGGGCTCCGCCCCTTCGCTGGCGCTGGCCGGGCCGGTGAAGGTGTCGGCGAGGTGGTCGTTCATTCCTGGAGGGCGCCGCATCGGTGAGGGCTAGTAGGGGCCAGTGAGGGGCCCGGATGCGCGGCGGCGGTCCCGGCCGGTCTCTGCGTCGGAGGCCGTGGTGAACGCGCGGCAGCCGGGTCGGATCACGGTCAGGCTCCCGCAGCGGTGGGCGCGGGGAGGCGGTGTTCGCGCTGGATCACGATGAGGGTTCCATGGCGCCGGCTGAGATACGCCGGTGACAGCGCGATCCTGCTGGAATTCGCCCATACCATCGATCCCACCGCGAGCCGGGTGCTGCACAGCACCGCCGCGGCCGTCCGTGGAGCTGCCATCGAGGGGATGTGGGGTATCGTGCCAGCCTACGCGTCGCTGCTCCTGGAGTTCGATCCCCTGGTCGTCAGCGGCCCCCAGGTGGCCGAAGCCCTGGAGTCCCTCGACATCACGATCACGTCACCCCCGCCGCGGCTCTTCGAAGTCCCGGTCGCGTATGGGGGCGCGTTCGGTCCCGATCTGGAGGCGGTGGCGGCGGGAGCGGGCATCTCCCCGGAAGCGGTCGTCGCGGCTCACACCGCGCAGCCGTACCTCATCTACTGCATAGGGTTCGCGCCCGGATTCCCGATGTGCGGGACCTTGCCGGACGCCCTCCATCTGGCTCGCAGGTCCTCGCCGCGGACCGCGGTTCCAGCGGGATCGGTGGCGATAGCCGGGGCGCAAACCGGCATCTACCCGCTGCGGAGCCCGGGAGGATGGCACTTGCTCGGGCGCACGCCGGCGCGGCTGTTTCACCTGGATCGAGAGCCTCCGGTCTCGTATCGACCCGGCGACTTCTTGCAGTTCCGCTCGGTGGACGAGGCCACATTCGCGGAGCTGGAGCGGGTGGTGGCGGCGGGGTTTGAGGTAGTTCGCGAGGTGGCCGGTGCCCAGGATTAGGGTCCTGCGCGCGGGCCTGCAGTCATCGGTTCAGGATGCGGGGCGTCGCGGGTCGGAGCACCTCGGGGTAACGGTGGGAGGTTGGGTGGATGACTTCGCGCCGCGCTGGGCGAACCGGCTTCTGGGCAACGACCTCGGGGCCGCGGTGCTGGAGTTCACGCTGCTGGGTCCGGATCTGGAGGCGGTGGACCCGGGATGGGTGGCGCTGACGGGGGCCGACATGGGGGCCGCGGTCAACGGTCGGACCTGGCCTCCCGGAACCACGCGCCATCTGCTGGCCGGAGACCGGGTGACATTCGGGGGGGCTGCGCGGGGGGTGCGCGCCTACCTGGCGGCCGCGGGCGGGATCGATGTGCCGGTGGTCCTCTCCAGCAGGTCGACGGACCTGGTGGCGGGTTTCGGCGGCCTGGGGGGGCGGGCATTGCAGCCGGGGGACGAATTGCAGTACCCGGGTGGCGGCGCCGAGTCGGTGCGCGCTCCGGTGGAGACGTGCCGCTGGGGCTCGAGGATTCGGATCTTGAGCGGTGTGCGCAGCGATCGCTTCCCGCCCGAGAGCTGGCGGCGACTGGTGGGTGGTTCATACCGCGTGACGGATCAGTCGGACCGGATCGGTCTTCGCCTGCACGGTCCCACCGTCTCGGATACGCCGGTGCGCGGGGATCACCTCTCCGAGGGGATGGCCATAGGGTCCATCGAGGTGCCCCCCAGCGGGGAGCTCCTGGTCCTGTTGAAGTCCAGGGGAAGCATCGGCGGATACTCGACCCTGGCCCATGCGGCGACCGTGGACTGGCCGACCCTGGGCCAGCTCGGACCCGGCGACGAGGTGACGTTCGTCGAGGTCGGAGCGGCCGAAGCGCTGAGGCTGCTCCAGGAGCGCGAGGCGCTGTTCGACTGCGCACCGGTGGGGGATGAACCCCAGGATCCGGGTCCGGCGTCCGGCCGCGCCACGGAGTCCGTGGAGGTGCGGGCGCCCATGTGGTGCATCATCCATGGGGCGAACCTGCCGGGGCAATCCCCGCTGGTGCGGGTGGGCGACCGTGTGACCCGGGGCCAGACCCTGGCGATCTTCGAGGTGATGACCCAGTTCTACGAGCTCGCCAGCCCGAGCAACGGGCGGATAATCTCAAAGGGATTCGCAGATGGCGATGTGGTCACCGAGGGCGCGCTGCTGTTCGTGATCGCACCTGAGTAAATGGCAGTGGCGGTTCATAGCGGAGGCAGTGGTGACCGTGGGGCTGTTGGTTGATCTCAACTGCGACATGGGGGAGAGCTACGGAGCCTGGCGGATGGGAGACGACGCCAATGTGCTACCCCATGTGTCATCGGTGAACGTTGCCTGCGGATTCCATGCCGGTGACCCTCGGACCATGGCCCGGACGGTGGCGCTGGCCGCTCAACACGGGGTGGGTGTCGGCGCCCATCCCGGTTTCTCGGACATCGTGGGGTTCGGGCGAAGGGACCTTGGGGTCACGCCCGAGGAGGCTCGCACGGACGTCCTGTATCAGATCGGCGCCTTGGCCGGATTCTGTCGGCGCCTGGGTGTGCCGTTGCAGCATGTCAAGCCCCACGGCCAGCTGAACAACATGGCCATGGTGGACCGCGAGCTGGCGGATGCGATCGTACTGGGGGTGCGGGACTTCGACCCGTCACTCCTGGTGGTCGCCTACGGCGGTGAGCTGGCCCGATCAGCCGCCGAGCACGGCCTGGAGGTGGTGCATGAGGTATTCGCCGACCGTGAGTACAACCCGGATGGCACGCTGGTGTCGCGCCGGGTCTCCGGGGCGATCATCACCGAGCCAACGCAGGTGGTGGCGCGCGCCGTGGCGCTGGTTCGGACCGGACGGGTCAGCGCGGTGGATGGAACGGTTCTGGAGCTGTCACCGCAGACCATCTGCGTGCACGGGGACACCCCCGGCGTGGGTCAGCTGGTCGCGCAGCTCCGAGAGGGTTTCCGCCAGGCCGACATTGAGGTGGTTCCGATGCGGCGGGTAGTGACCGGCGCGAGGGCCGCTCCGGATACGGTCGAGCCGTCCAGGTGATCCGCGCGCCGGGCGCGGACTCTGGTTGGCGACGGAGGCGGGGGCGGTGGCGGGACCGCACGAGTAGCGCGATGAGTTGGAGGTGAGCGCCATGGCACCGGGGACCGAAGCGGGCAGAAGCTCCCTGGTGGAGACGGGCGGGGTGCATGTGCACTTCGCGCGGCGGGAGTTTGAACAGCGTCTGGCCTCAGCGCGGGCGGAGATGGAGAATCTCGGCCTGGATGGGCTGTTGCTGTTCCGCCAGGAGAGCATGTACTACCTCACCGGCTATGACACCTTCGGCTACGTGTTCTTCCAATGCCTCTATCTCGGCGCCGACGGTCGGCTGATCCTGTTGACCAGAGCTCCCGACTACCTGCAGGCGCGGTTCACGTCGATCATCGACGACATCAGGATCTGGGTGGACGGACCCGAGGCGGCGCCCGCGGAGGAGCTCCAGCGCATTCTCAAGGACTGCGGCTGCCAGGGCAGGCGGCTGGGGGTGGAGTGGGAGTCCTATGGGCTGACCGGCCGTAACGCCCTACGCCTGCAGGCCCAGCTGGAGGGCGTCTGCACGCTCAGCGACGCCTCCGACCTCATCAGTCGGCTGCGGGTGGTGAAGAGTGACGCTGAACTGGCCTACGTGCGGAGAGCGGCGCAGCTCGCCGACGACGCCCTGGCCGAGGCCGCCCGCATCACCGCTCCGGGCGCCTTCGAGGGCGACATTCTGGCGGCCATGCAGGGGGCGATCTACCGGGGTGGGGGAGATGACCCCGCGAATGAGTTCATCGTCGGCTCGGGGAGCGGAGCGTTGATGTGCCGCTACTTCACGGGCCGGCGCCACCTGGATGCCCAGGACCAGCTCACGCTCGAGTTTGCCGGGGTCTACCGCCACTATCACGCCTGTTTGATGCGCACGCTGGGGGTGGGAGAGATGGATCCGCGGCTGGTGGCGATGCACGCGGCCAGCGTCGAGGCGCTGCTGGCCGCCGAGGCCGCACTGCGTCCGGGGCGGCCCATCGGGGAGGTGTTCGACGCCCATGCCCGAGTGCTGGACGCGCGCGGACACCGGGACCATCGCCTGAACGCGTGCGGATACAGCCTGGGAACGACCTTCGCGCCGAACTGGATGGACTGGCCGATGCTGTACCACGGGAATCTCGTGGAGGCGGTTCCCGGAATGGTGTTCTTCATCCACATCATCGTGTTCGACGCCACCCAGGGGCTGGCGATGACATTGGGCCGGACCTCCCTGGTGACGCCCACCGGCGCCGAGACGCTGTCGGCCGCTGGCCTCGACCTGATCGTGAAGTAGCTGTCGGACGGGCCGTTCCGTCGTGGGAGCGGGGTGGGCGGCGCAGGATAATGGTCGCGGCCTGCGGGTGCGGGCGTGCTGTCAGGAGATTCCCATCCTGAGGGGAGAGGAGCAGTAGCCGGCGCGCCAATGGGCTGGCCGCTGCCAGCGCTCGGCCGCTTCCTGGCGCTGGAAGCGGCCGGACATTCTCGCCGGAACCCTACACCACCGGGGTTCGGCCGGGCAAGAGTTTGGGGCCTGTGCTGCCTACGGGAGCAGTGGGGCACGAAGCTCCACTTCCAATCCACGGCAGGTGGGGCCGCGTGCCCAGTAGGAGACTACCGTTACGAAGGTCCACTCGGTGCTGCGGCTGAGGGCTCGGGGATGAGCCAGCGGCAAGTCAGCCGGCGCTGGAATCGCCCTGCTACCATCTCTGCTATGCCGGAACTCCTCTCGGGTGCCACCCGGGAGTGGCTACGACACCGTGCGCAAGCTGGAGCGATTGTCGAGCTCAGCTTGCCGCGCTTGGGTGGGCTGTACTCAGATGTGAATGGGACCAACCCGCGATCTCGGAGAGAGAAGGCTGGTGACACGCTTCCCAGATGACGCCTCCCAGGCTCGCCCTTGGCGCGCCGGGGTGAGGTAGCCATGGAGTTCACCCTCAATGGAGGTGCGGCCGCCGCGGAGCCGAGGAAGAGTGCGACCCTCCTCGAACTCCTCCGCGAGGACTTCGGACTGCGCTCACTGAAGGACGGCTGTGCACCCGAGGGGTCGTGTGGAGCTTGCACCGTCATCGTCGACGGGCATGCCGTGGTCTCCTGTGCGCAGATTGCGACGCGGGTCGCCGGCAAGGCGGTGGTCACGCAGGAGGGGCTGTCGCCGGAGACCCGCAGGCTGTGGGCTGACTGCTTCGTGGCCGTCGGCGCGTCGCAGTGCGGATTCTGCTCGCCAGGGATCCTGATGAAGGCGGAAGCGCTACTTGCCAAGAATCCTGAACCAGCACGCGAAGCGGTTGCACGTGCGCTGCTCGGCAACCTGTGCCGCTGCACCGGGTACGTGAAGGTGATCGACGCCGTGCTCCTTGCCGGTGCCGCGAAGCGGGGCGAGCAGCTCCCGCAACCGGACCCCAGCGGCCGAGTCGGATCGCGGCTGGCTCGCTACCAGGGGAAGGAGCTAGCGCTCGGCGACAAACCATTCGTGGCCGATCTCGTCGAGCCGGGCATGCTGCACGGCGCGCTCCGCTTCGCGGACCATCCCCGCGCGCGGGTGCTCCGCATCGACACGTCCAAGGCGGCCGCCTACCCAGGCGTCGTCGCGGTGGTCACGGCCGCCGACGTGCCGGGGCACCGTGCCCAGGGCTCGATCACCCCCGACTGGCGTCAGTTCGTGGCCGAGGGCGAGATCACCTCATATGTCGGCGACATTCTGGCCGCGGTGGCTGCGGAGTCGAGGCATGCGGCGCGCGATGCGGCCCAGCTGGTCGAGGTCGAGTATGAGTTGCTGACGCCGATCACCGACCCGTTCGCCGCCCTCGAGCCAGGTGCGCCACTCGTGCACGACGGCGGCAACGTGCTCTCCATTTCGCGCGTCGAGCGCGGCGACGTCGGGGCCGCACTGGCGGCATCTGCCCATGTCGCTGAGGAGACCTTCCAGACTCAGGCGATCGAGCACGCATTTCTTGAGCCGGAGGCCGCGCTCGCCGTCCCCGGCGACGGTGACCAATGCGTCCACGTCTATTCCCAGGGTCAGGGTGTCTGGGATGACCGTCGCCAGATTGCCTCGTTCCTGGCGGTAGACGAGCGGCAAGTGCGCGTCACCCAGGTCGCGAGCGGCGGCGCGTTCGGAGCCAAGGAAGACCTGAACGTACAGTGCCATGCCTCACTGCTCGCGCGGAGGACCTGTCGCCCGGTCCTCTGCGTGCTGGCCCGCTCGGAGAGTATCCGGTTCCACGCGAAGCGCCATCCAATGTGGCTGCACTATACGGTCGGCTGCGATGCCGAAGGGCGCCTCACGGCCGTCCGGGCGCGGATTGTCGGCGATACCGGTGCCTATGCGAGCGTCGGGGACAAGGTCCTCGAGCGGGCCGCCGGACACGCCTGTGGCGCCTACAAGGTGCCCAACGTCGATGTCGAAGCGACCGCGGTCTACACCAACAACCCGCCCAGCGGTGCGATGCGCGGCTTCGGTGTCAACCAGTCGAACTTCGCGATCGAGGGCATGCTCGACCGTCTCGCGGAGCGTGTCGGCGTGGACGGGTGGGAGATGCGCTGGCGCAATGCTCTCGAGGTCGGGGACCAGTTCGGCACCGGGCAGCAGCTCGGCCCCGGCGTGGGACTGCGCAAGACCCTGCTGGCGGTTCGCGACGCCTACCGCGGCGCACGCTTCGCCGGCATCGCCTGCGGCGTTAAGAACACCGGGATCGGCAATGGCATGATCGAGCATGGTCGGGCCATTCTCCGTCCCGAACCGGATGGCACGATTACCCTTTATCACTCGTGGACCGAGATGGGTCAGGGCGTTCACACGGTCCTCCAGCAGATCGCCTGTGAGGAGCTCGGATTGCCCCCGGCGCGGATCCGGGTGTTGGTCGACACTGAGCGGGAGCTTGAGGCGGGCCAGACAACCGCGTCTCGGGCGACGGTACTAGGCGGGCACGCGGTCATCGACGCGGCGCGCCAACTCAAGGAGGCGCTCGCCGGCGGCGATCTGTCGGCTCTTGTCGGGCGGGAGTTCCTTGGTGAGCATGTCGTCGACTGGACCACACCGAACGAGGCGGCCGCGCCGGTGACCCATTTTGCCTATGCCTGGGCGACACAGGTTGTGATTCTCGACGCGGATGGTCGGATTGCGAAGGTGATCGCAGCGCACGATGTCGGGCGTGCCATCAACCCGACCCTGCTTGAAGGGCAGATCGAAGGGGCGGTTCACATGGGCCTTGGTCAGGCGTTGTCGGAGGATTTCGTCGTCAAGGACGGGGTCCCGGTGACGACGACTCTGAAGTCGCTGCATATCATCCCGCCGACGGGTATGCCGGAGGTCGAGTGCATCATCGTGGAGGAACCGCAGCCCGAGGGTCCCTACGGCGCCAAGGGTGTGGGGGAGGCGGCGCTGGTCCCGACTGCGGCGGCATCCGCGTCCGCACTCTATG
The DNA here is from genome assembly GCA_021795235.1 of bacterium. Taxonomy (GTDB): domain Bacteria; phylum Chloroflexota; class Dormibacteria; order Aeolococcales; family Bog-877; genus AG-12. The sequence goes on along the minus strand of JAJYPP010000017.1, from coordinate 2,743 downwards.
CGTTCGACAGCGTGCGGCGCACCCGGCTCCCGATGCGGGACTCCCCGGCCGCGCTAGCCGCCGTTCCCCACCTGCGGCCGCGCAAGCATGGCGCAGATCCTGTCTGACCCTGCCCTCACCAGCGGTGTGGCGGCTGCGGCCGGCGATCTCGTCCCCGTCGTCCGCTTCCGCGCCGACCGGGAGCCCACCCTCCGCCGGTCCTTCTGTACCTGACCACGGCCCTGCGCTCGGGCAGAGGCCGTTGAGGGTTGATCCGCAATGGTCGATGGCGGAGATTCGGCGCTTCGCCGAGGTGTCTGCGATACCAAGCGAAGAGAGGAGCGCCGTGATGGCGCAAGGGGAGCGACCGGGGGAGTAGTAGTGAGGTGGTGGGCGCCTTGTCGCTGATGGCATTCCTGGCGAGAGGGTCGTCAGGTGTAAGGGGCACATCAGGGCAGGCCGGGCTCTTGCATGGAAGGCTGGCACCAGTCGTGGCGTGGCCACACCGGAGTGCGCGGAGGCGAGAGAGCCGAAGGGGAGAGTACCGGATGTGGCGCATTGGGGCAGCCCGGGCCGCAATAGTGATGAAGGTCTGGTGGTGGGACTGGAGCGACGGTCCCGGAATCAGCGTTGGGGCGCTGGGGCCAGGGTGAGAGCCCAGAGGAGCCTCACCCTGGCCGACCGGAGTAGGGGCCCGGCGTGGCCGAGGCTCGAGAAGTGCCTGTGCCGCCTCAGTCCAACTGCCTACCCGCCGGGCTCCGTAGGCGCCGAGACCGGCGCATCGAGTCCGGACCGGGCGATCGGAAGCTCGTTGAACAACAAGTTGAGAAGCAAGACCACGATGACCGTCGATGTGATGGAGCTCCCGAAGATCACCTGGAAGTAGGTCGGGAAGTGTTCGTAGACGTTGGGTGTGACGACCGGCACCATCCCAATTCCGAGGGCGACGGCCACGATCAGCAGGTTGTGGCTGAGCCGGAAGTCGACCCGGCTGAGCGTGCGGATCCCGACGGCGGTGACCATGGCGAACATGGCGAGTGCTGCCCCACCGATCACCGGCCCCGGGAGGCTGGCGACGACCTGCCCGACCTTGGGCAGGACTCCGAGGGTAATCAGGATGCATCCCGCGACCGTGACGACGTAGCGGCTCCGGACCTTGGTGAGGCCTACCAGGCCGACGTTTTGGGCGAAGGCGGTGTCGGGGAAGGAGTTGAAGAAACCCGCCAGCACGGCCGAGAGACCGTCGGTGGCGAGGCCGCGTGCGATGTCGATGGGGCCGAGCTTGCGGTCGACCATCTCCCCGACCGCCAGCATGTCGGCGGTGGACTCCGTGAAGGTCACGAGCATGACGATGATCATGGAGATGATGGCGGAGGCCTGGAAGGTGGGGGGGCCGAAGCGCAGGGGCGGGCTCAGCCCGATGATCCCTGCTTGGCCGACGGTGGAGAAGTTGGTGAGTCCCATCGGGACTGCTACCAAGGTCCCAAGCACCAATCCGCCGAGGACGGCGAGCTGGGCCAGGAGGCCTCTTGCAAAGCGGGTCACAAGGACGATGAACACCAAGACCAGGGCGGCAAGCCCAAGATTGGACGGAGAGGCGTAGGAGGCCGCAGCGGGGTCGTACCCGGCGATGAGCCCGGTGGCGGCGCTGATCAGCGACAGGCCGATGATCGTGATCACTGTGCCTGTCACGAGCGGAGGGAAGAAGCGGAGCACCATCGAGAAGGGTCGCGCCAGCAGCATGCCGACCACTCCGGCAACGATGAGCGCACCGTACATGGCCGGGAGGCCGTAGTGGCTGCCGATCAGGATCATGGGCGTGACGGCTACGAACGTCGCGCCGGCGACCACCGGCAGGCGCACCCCGATCAGCTTGCCGATCCCGAGGCTCTGGATGACCGTGGCAATGCCGGCCGTGAACAGGTCGGCGCTGACGAGCAGGCCGATCGTCGAGGTCGGCAACTTGAGCGCCCCGCCCACGATGAGGGGCACTGCCACGCACCCCGCGTACATGACGAGCACATGTTGCAGCCCGAGGGAGGCCAGTCGGCCTGCCGGCAGCAGCTGATCGACGGGGTGACCGGCAGCTACCTGGCCGTCACCCTCGGCAACAGGTCGCACATCACCGACGTCAGGCATGTCCCCCCCCCAGATCATCTCTCATGCCGACTCAAATGCTCGCCAATCGACAGCAGTCTGATTAATCCAGGAGCACCGAGCACCGCAGATGCGCGTCAAGAAACAGTGGATATATAGCACAGTGACGAGATTTACGTCAAGCGTCCTGGTCTCAAACTCACGGGTCCGTCAAGGTCGTGCTTCCGATCGCCTACCGGTCTGGCCAAGTGCTGACGCGGAGGACCATTGGCTTGCCGAGTGAACTTGCGCAGCCGCCGAAGCCGACCGTCCCCGCTGGACTTTGATGGAGAGCTAGCCCCAAGCTGCGAGTGGGTGTGGGATGGAATTGTGGGCAGTGTCCGACCTGAAGATGGCGACTGTGGTAAACGGGGCGTGACAACGCGTCCGGCCACAGGAGGTAATGTGCATTGGAAACCACCGAGGAACTGGAGCCGGAGAGATCTCCACCTCTACCGGGACCTGTCCGAGTCCGGCGCTCTGCGGCGAAGCAGTGGTGAGTCCAGACCTGTTGACATAGTGCTGGCCGGGTAGGTCGGATTCGTATTCAGGAAGTACTGATTTTGGCTTGACATCCGGCCCCTCGTGTACTATAATAAGCGCAAGGTTTCTTTCGGATTCTGGAGGC